>JARULB010000003.1:300000-457620 GCA_029688905.1 Balneolales bacterium ANBcel1
CTCATGGCCTCCGGATTCACCAATGTTAAGAATTTGAAGGGCGGCATTCTGAAATGGGCCGAAGAGATTGATCCCTCACTGCCCACTTACTGATCATTTTTCCTGGTGAACCCCGATTCCGGCCTCACAACCGGCACCGGTTCTTTTTCTTGTGTCACGGGAAACAGGGTGTGCTCTCGATACCCCGGCATGCCATATTACCCTGCCCGACCATTAAAAAGCCCGAAGGTGAGGCGGTTTCTACATCCACAGAGTGGAGCAAGTTTAGAAAAAGGTTTAAACGTAAGCCGCAATCTGGTTCAAAAGCTCCTCGTTGCTTTCGGTTCGCTTTAAAACCTGAAGCAGGCTGGCCATCGACTCTTTCGGAGACTTTTTCAGCAGGTAGCGCCTCACCATATTTCGCTCTTCCAGCGAATCCTCGATAAATTTGTCTTCGTTTCTGGTGCCTGACGCTGCAATATTGATGGCGGGATAAATCCGGTCGTTGGCGATTTCCCGATCCAGCACCAGTTCCATATTTCCGGTTCCCTTGAACTCTTCAAAGATGAGGTCATCCATACGGGAATTGGTCTCGATCAGGCAGGTCGCCACAATCGTCAGCGAGCCGCCATTTTCAATTTTCCGGGCGGAGCCAAAGATTTTTTTGGGAATATCAAGAGCCCGAATATCCAGGCCGCCCGACATGGTTCGCCCGCCGCCGCTTTGTGCCGCATTGTATGCCCTGCTAAGCCTCGTAATGGAGTCAATTAGCAGCACGGCATCTTTTCCCATTTCAGCGCGTCTTTTCACGTAACCGAGAGCCATTTCCGATATCCGGGTGTGACTTTTGGTGGATTTGTCGTTGGAAGATGCAAACACACGACCCCTGGTGGTACGAATAAAATCGGTTACCTCCTCCGGTCGCTCGTCCACCAACAGGATGGCCAGTTCAATATCAGGATGATAATCGTCGATGGAGCGGGCGATATTTTTGAGCAGCACGGTTTTTCCGGTTCTTGGAGGAGCGACAATCAGCGCACGCTGTCCTTTACCGATAGGCGCAATCAAATCGATAACGCGTTGCTCGGTTTCTTCCGGGTGCCGTGCCAGCTTGATTTGCTCGATCGGCATAATCGGAGTCTGCAGATCAAAACGTACCGCCCGGGCCCAGCTTTCATACGGCTCGTCGTTCACTTTATCGACGGTAATGAGCCGTTTGTTGCCACGCTGGTCCTGTTCAATTTCCCCCTCTACCAGCAATCCGGGTTTGAGGTTGAAAAACCGAACCATCTCCGGTATTACAAAAGGATCCTGGGGCGTCGCAGAAAACTCATGGTCCAGTTTTCTAAGATAGCCCAGCCCCTTTTCCGTCAGTTCAATGACACCCGAATAGGTGCCTGCCGGCTTCACATGCTGGTTATCCAAAAAGGCGGGTTTTCCGCCCTGTTGCTTATGCTGGTTGTTCGGCCGTTTCCCTTTGGGACGGTTCTTGTTTTTCCTTTTTTTATTCCAGTTTCTGGATTTTTTATCCTGAGGATTACTCATAATTGTATTGAATGTATAAGGGGCGAAATGTCCGGTACCCTCCCGTGCGAGGTGTATAGTCGCAGCGAATACCAATAACAAGCTACAGGCAGGGCGTTCCCCTTAACAGGGCCCAACCTGTGCACTAACGATGGGAAAAAGTATGATCCGGAAAATCCGAGCCGGTCAGTTTACCGGATGGTTGTCTCTTCGGATATCCAGGAATAACATTCTCGTAATGACCCGTCTACTTTAAGAGTTTCACCGGTATTCCAACTCTGATAGAACTTCTCTTCTGCAGTTGGTGTCACCGGCTCATAGGTGCGATAAAGGCGATTAACCGTATTTTGTACGCCTCTATTACGCTCCAGAGCCCGATCCAGATAGTCCAGTACAAGCCAGTATACGGCCTTGTCCCGGCGGGTCATCTCGGAACCGGCACACATGGAAACCGCCTGGCCATAAATTTGGGCAATCACGATATAGGGCTGACCGAACTGGGTATCTTCTTGAGCGGCACGCCGTGCAAAACGCCTGGCTTCCTCCAAATTTCGTAAACTGAGGTGATTCTCCGCAAGCCGCAAAGAGGTGCGTGCGCGTTCGGAACCGGACTGCTTCCCATGAGCTTCACTCAAAAAGCGGTTGGCCCGCTCAAGGCTTCCTTCATTTTCCGCCTTATCGGCCAAACGGAGAATATTGGTTACCGACGGGTTAATCTCGTACATCCTCTCTGCTTTTTGCCTGGCCTGATCCCGGTTACCTACAGCGAGATACAGTTCATAGAGCTCTTCCAGAAGATCCAGATTTTCAGGGTCATCGGCGAGATCTTCGTTTAACAGATCGATCCTCTCTTCAGGATCTGTTATCAACTCATTTCTGGTTTCTGCAAAGAAATCGCGGAGTGATTGACCCGCATATGGTTCCGCATCATTTATGATTGAAAACGCTCTTTCTCTGTTACCCTGCCTCGCGTAGTTGTTAACCAGAAGCTGCACGTAATACCCGTTGCCGGATTCGGTTGCCCTCCTGGGGTTGATATTGAACATGGCCTCGTAGTCTTCAAGCGCCATCTGAAAGCCACCGCTAATAAAATCCGACTGTGCCTGCAAGAAACGTCCGCGATTGAAATGCCAGCGATACATATCTATTTCATCTTCGGTAAACAACCCGAAAACTCGATCGTACATCTGCAACGCTGAGTCCAGATACGCTTCACGCAGTGCAGGATCCGACTGTTTGTCGGCGATATTTTCATAAATATCGATCATGCGGCTGAAGTTCCGGTCGCCCCGAAAGTTTCCGGGGTACTCTTCCATCTCCTTGGGATGGGCTTCAATCAGCCACCGGCCATATAAAAGGGCCTGCTGATACTGCTCATTACGGTACTCTTCCGAAAAGAGCGATTGTACCTGTAGCGGGGTATACCCGAATGGCTGGGCGTTGATGGAGGCGGTTGCGACCAGCACCAGTACGGATACAAATAAGAATCTTGCCATGGTATTAAAATTATTCTGAAATAGCCTGCTATTGCAGACGTCGTTGAATGAACATCAGTTCGGATAAGTTGAAGGATACGCGTACTGCAAAAACCCTTTCCGACAGTAATCCACTGCCGTCGGATCCGCGAAAACCATACTCCGCATTGATATTAATGGAGGAAGAGGTTCGAAAAGAGGGCAGACCGAGACCGGCGTGCAGTGTTAGTGTTTCGATATCCTGACCATCGTTCAGCGAGAGGCTTCCCGTATCATATGAGACTCCCATTCTGTAAATAAACCGGGAAAGAAACGTATCAACATCTCTTCTGGATGCAATATACTGAGTTCCCATACCCATTTTCATCCTGTCATTGAAAAAAGGTTCTCGGTTTCCCTGGAAATTCGTGTACTCATCCCAGTTCTGATACAGTACATCAGCGCTGATCATCCAGTAAGGGTTTATATTGTAGGTAAAGCCCGCACTTGCCTCCAGCGGATACGTCACCTGCCCGTCTCCATAAAAGGATTCTGGGTGAATGGTAATATCCGAAGAACCAATGCGGGATTCCAGTCTGCGTTCCGAATTCAGATCTACCGGCAGGGAGACGGTGGCGCCAAAGGCCATCCGATCATTCTCCCGGAATGCGTCTCTGTACTCCAGAAACACACCGAACCGGTGTCCGAATCCGTAGTGAGAGGTGCGCTCCTTTAATACAATTGCCCGATGATCAGGATCATCAATGGTGACCCGTTGATTCCTGTGAATCACACCCAGCATCAGGGATGGAGCATATCCCACAGAGATGTTATCGGTCAAACGGACGCCAACTCCAGCTTCAATTCTATTTATTCCGCCAGACCCTGTACTTCTAACGGAATAATGCAGGTTTTCGCCTGTAATATTTTGTGCAGCGCCCATGCGGTCCGTTACCTCGGTGGCATACCGTGCCGATGTAAGGGGGGTTATTGAAAATGAAACCCCTACTCGATTGCGTTTTACCGGCATGACCAGCTGTAATGGTCCGGTGCGAAATCCAGTGGTGTTTGCCCGATAGTCATCGAACTCGGCCTCGTAGCTGCTGATTTCAAAACTGCCGGCGATGTTTGTCATTACAGCCCGCGCCCATGTTGCCGGGTTCGCACTCCCCGGTTGCCGGTTGTCATACAGCGCCGTTCCATAAACACCCATTCCATCAGCATAAGAGGAACGAACATCATGCGGCATACCAAGTCCGAATTGCGAGTAAATGGAACCGCCCTTCCAGATATCGTCTGCTTTCGCGTCATCAGCACCTGTGGAAACCAGTGCAACGGCAAAAAGGGTAATGGCCAATAGTGGTTGCTTCATAAACAATTGAGATTACTGCTCCTGTGATACTCTTGTAATGATAATTCTCGGTCTGATATCAGGATTATCTGTATTGCCAAAAAGCATGGGCAATACGCGGCCGTCATTAAATCCATAGGAAAGATATAAACGCCGTTCTGCCGGACTTCCGTACAATCTGTCTGTTGCAAAGTTTGTCAAATTGAACCGGTAGGACTGGTCTTCCGAACGCCTGTTAACCTGGGTAACGGGATCCCGGGTGATGGCGAAGTCCAGGTCATCCGATTCCAGGAAAAAAAGCCTGCTGGTTTCCGAACGCGGCCTGGTCAAATTGGGATGAGTGCCCGCCTGCATGGCAAGTGTGTCTTCATACACAACGAGTTCCAGACGAGAAAACATATCCGTGCCCAGATAATCTTCTGTAAACGGGATATCCAACATCAGCATGGCCCGTTGCGTGTTAAGCAGAGCCACCCCATTATCGGTCACCTGCCCGGGGCCGATGTCGGTATCCAGGCTGACCGCCCATCCTGAAGCAATCTTTTCCAGATTCAGAGTATCGTTTTCCGGGTGTTCAAAAACAAACCGGAAGTTCTGCATTTCGGTTGATATCAATTTATCAGCACCTCCGGAAGCGACTAGTGCCAGACCCGGCATATTGGCCCGATAGAGCGAATCGCGTACTGTTGCCGAGGTTTGCAGAAAAATACTCCGATAGGCATTAATCCACTCCTGATTTTCAATCGGCACATCCACCGAATCCGATCCGCTCACCGTAAAGCGGGCGATAACCCGATCAGACAAGTTCGGGATGGAATCGTACCTCCAGGATGAGCTTCGCCAGGGCCGGTCGACTTCCACCAGGGCAAATTCGGCACTCTCTCCCTCTACTCCATAATGGTGGTCTATATTGAAGCGGACCCTTGCCCGGGCATTAGCGACAATCGTATCTCCGGTTTGCCTCGAAATCGATGGCCTCATCAATGCCGTTGCATGAATATTGCCGAAGACGGGATCGTCATAGTGCCCGGCTGTTACATAGGGCCTGTTTCCGCTGAAAGAGGGTGTGCTCACAACAGCAGTACTCTCAATAAAAATTGTGTCTGCAACAATGCGCACATCATCCGGAGAATGTCTGTCGCCAACAACGGGCGTATCGTCACATCCAGGGAGAAGCCAGACCATGAGTATCAGGAAAAGCGGGGGGGCAAGACGGGACGCATGGCCGCCAAACGTATACATAAAAATCGTTACCTCTGGTTATTCCGTAATCTGGTTATAGTAATCGGCGAATTTGCTGGAAACATCCTGGGGAGACCCCTGAATTTTGTCCGGGGTCACTCCCAGCTCTTCAAATACGGGATCAAGCTCGACTCCCAGCTCATTGCCGGTTACTACGTGATCTGCATATTTGAGACCGGCTTTCAGGAAATCGACTTTCCCGTCGTCAAAAATGACGGAATCCCGGTCGAACTCATCAGGCAGGCCCATGATATCCAGAATGGACGGGTCAAAAATTCCGTGATTGGTTGCACTGTGAACATTGAAAACCACCCGCGCCCGCGAAAAATTGTCATCGTCTTTGTAAATGGATTTCAGAAAAACGGGAATCAATCCGGACGCCCAGTCGTGGCAGTGAATTACATCAGGTTTCCAACCCAGCTTCCTAACGGTTTCCAAAACCCCCTTATTATAAAAAACAAGACGCTGGTCATTGTCCGGGAAAAACTCTTCGGTCTTTGGGTCGGTGAACAGGCCCTTTCTCTTGTAAAATGTGTCATTATCCAAAAAATAGACCTGAAGCTTCGCATTTGGGATGCTGGCCACCTTGATACGCATGCTTTCCTCTTTACCGGCAACATTCACCTTGATACCAGCAAGGCGGATCACTTCATGGAGCCGGTTTCGCCGGTCATTGATGGATCCGTACTTGGGGAGCAGCAGGCGTATTTCAAAACCTTTGTCCTGCAGAGAGGCCGGCAGAAACCGAAGCAGGTCGGCAGTATGCGTCATTCTTGCGAAGGGCGAAATTTCAGCGGCAGCATATAGGATTTTCATAATGTATCAATTCACTATTCCGGGCGGTAGTTGTCATTTCCGGCACATATTAACAGCGAAACCCGGCCGGATTTCCGGTTTCAGTCTAACGGACCATGGCTCACATGTCGAAATAAATGGTTTCAAACAGTGATCTGGGCTGGATTGGCCTAATTATACAATCTTCTAATATACGAATTATCGGGCGGATACTAAAACAATCAGGCCTCTTCGGCCTCAATATCTGAAATATTGGAGTCGCTACGCACATCCTTGAAATTTCGATTGCTGATCGCAATGATATGGCGGATTTTGTCCTGGTCGACATTTTGGAACATTTCGTCCGTATAGCGCCACATCCAGTTGTTTTCGGTGGTACCGGGGAAATTCATGCGGTGTTCACCGTCTAGCGCCATAAAATCCTGAAGAGGAAAAATGGCCTGGTTTGCGACCGAAAGCATCCCCAGCCGAATCAGCTCCCAGCTCACTTCCGAGCCGTCCGAGCGGGTGTATTCACGTAAATAATTTCTTTCCTTTTCCGGCGCCTGGCGATACCAGCCGAGGGAGGTGTCGTTGTCATGAGTGCCGGAATAGACAATGCAGTTGGATGTTGTGTAATTGTGGGGCAGAAATCCGTTTCCGGGGTCATCAAAGGCAAACTGAAGCACTTTCATCCCGGGAAAATTAAATCGGTCGCGCAGAGCGACAACCGAGGGCGTGATGACACCGAGATCTTCCGCTATAATGGGCAATTTCCCAAGCTCCTTCTCTATGGCCACGAACAGTTTTTCGCCCGGACCTTTCACCCACCGGCCGTTTTGGGCAGTTTCCGCATCTGCAGCAACCTCCCAGTAGGCATCAAATCCCCGGAAGTGGTCGACCCGTATCGCATCGAACATGTGGAACATCTGCCGAAACCGGTCAATCCACCATTTGTATCCCTTATTCTCCAGTTTCTTCCAACGATACAACGGGTTGCCCCACAGCTGCCCGGTATCGCTAAAATAATCCGGCGGCACTCCGGCCACCAGCAGTCTGTTTCCGGTCTCATCCACCTCAAAATACTCTTTGTTGGCCCATACATCGGCGCTGTTGTGGTCTACAAAGATCGGAATGTCCCCAATGATCTTGATACTTCGCTCGTTCGCGTACTTGCGAAGGCTCATCCACTGGTTGAAAAACTCGAACTGCACCCAATACTGGGCATCAACAGTTTCATTAAGTTGTTTCTTGGCATTATCGAGCGCCTTTTTTTCCCGCTTGGCCAGCGCTTTGTCCCACTGGTTCCAGGGTTTTCGACCATTGTCTATGAGGCAGGCCATAAACAGCACATAATCATCCAGCCACTCGCTGTTCTCCTGTTTAAACGCCTTGAATTGCCGCTGTTCGTCTGCATCATCCCGTTCATAAAACCGTTTGCAGGCGATGGAAAGCAACCTGTCCTTGATCTCATACGCTTTTTCGTAGTCGGTTTTATCGCTTTGGGATACTCTTGCGGGGGCCAGCTCTTCTTCGGTCAGCAGCCCCTTTTCCTTGAGCATTTCCGGACTGACCAGATAGGGATTTCCCGCGAAAGCGGAATAGCTGGCATAGGGTGAATTACCGAAACCGGTCGGACCAAGCGGTAGAATCTGCCAAATCGCCTGGTTGGTTTGTTCAAGAAAATCGATAAAGCCGTACGCACCCTTTCCAAGGTCACCAATGGCAAAATCGGATGGAAAGGAAGTGGGGTGAACCAGGGTTCCACAAGATCTTACGAAATCCATAATGTCCTGCTGAAGTTTACAATGATTTTATGATTACCCCTGCCAGGGGAGGGATGTTGATTTTCAAGCGGGCTGGCTGATTGTGACACTCTTCGGCCTCGGCAGCCAACTCGGTGTTTCCGAAGTTACTTCCCCCATAGAACTCGGAATCACTGTTAAATAGTATCCGGTAGTTCCCCTCTCTTGGCACCCCGATGGAATAATCGTAGTGAACCTGTGGTGTAAAGTTGAATATGCAAACAACGGAATCGTAATCATTTACCCCTCTCCTGATATAAGCGATGATACCACTGTCGGCATCGGTGAAATCGACCCACTGGAACCCGCTCCAGTCAAAGTCGATCTGATGCAGGGGTTTTTGCTCCCGGTACAGCTTGTTAAGGTCGCGGACAAGCGTTTGAATTCCCTTGTGGCGCTCGTAGTTCAGCAGCCCCCAATCAAGCGACTTCTCACTGTTCCACTCTGCCCACTGGGCGATTTCGGAGCCCATAAACAGCAGCTTCTTCCCGGGATGGCAGTACATGTAGGTATAAAGCAGCCGGAGGTTGGCAAACTTTTGCCAATCGTCGCCGGGCATCTTCGAGACCAGTGAACGCTTCATGTGCACCACCTCGTCGTGCGAGAGAGGCAACAGGAAATTCTCGGTGAAAGCGTAGATCATCGAAAACGTAAGCTGATTGTGGTGATACTTGCGGAAAATCGGGTCGATAGCCATGTATTTCAGCGTATCGTTCATCCACCCCATATTCCACTTGTAATCAAACCCGAGTCCGCCGGCATATGTCGGCCGGGAAACCATCGGCCAGGAAGTAGACTCCTCGGCCATGGTCACTACTCCCTCAAACTCCTCATTCAGAATTTCATTAAATCGTTTCAGAAAATCGATCGCCTCGATATTCTCACGTCCACCAAACTTGTTCGGCACCCATTCTTCATTTTCACGGGAATAGTCGAGGTAAAGCATGGAAGCGACGGCATCGACACGCATACCGTCAATATGATATTTGTCGCACCAGTAAACTGCGTTGGATATCAGGAAGTTGATCACTTCCGTACGGCCGAAATTGAATATCAGTGTCCCCCAGTCGCGGTGTTCCCCCTGGCGGGGATCGGCGTGCTCGTAGAGGGCGGTCCCGTCAAACAGACGGAGGCCATGGTCGTCCTTGGCAAAATGGGCCGGTACCCAGTCAATAATCACGCCAATACCGGCCTGATGGCAGGTGTCTACAAAATGCATGAAGCCTTCCGGCTCACCAAAGCGGGAGGTCGGAGCAAAGTATCCGGTTGTCTGATATCCCCATGAAGGGTCGTACGGATGCTCCGATACCGGAAGCAACTCAATGTGCGTATAGCCGAGATCCTTCACATAGGGCACCAGCTCTTCTGCCAGTTCCCTGTACGTTGGAAATCCGTTCGGCGAGATTTCGTTTCTTTTCCAGGAGCCTAAATGGACCTCATATATGGACATCGGCTCGCCAAATCCCTTGCTCCGGCCCGCCATCCACTCCTGATCGTTCCATTCGTAGGTGTCGATGTTTTTTACGATGGATGCGTTTCTCGGCCGTAATTCGGAATAAAAGGCATAGGGATCGGCCTTCAGCAGGGGTACATCCTGATCGGGAACCGCTATCTCGTACTTGTAGATATCCCCCTCACTGATGCCCGGTATGAAAATTTCCCAAAGCCCCTGCTCATGATACTTGCGCATGGGGTGGCGTCGGCCATCCCAGTCGTTAAACGTGCCGACAACACTGACCCTTTTGGCGCCGGGGGCCGCAACAACAAAACGGGTGCCGGACACCCCGTCGATGGTCATCAGATGCGCACCCATCCACTCATAGGTTTTGCGGTGGGTCCCTTCTCCCCAGTAATGGAGGTCATGGTCGCTAAGTGTCGGGCCAAATGAGTAGGGATCCACGATTTTGTAAGAGGCACCCTCGAAGGGGAAAATCTCATACGAATACGAGGGCGGCTCTTTGGCCCCTTCTAAAAAAATCTCAAATACCCCGCCGTCGCTTATCCGCTGCATCTCCTGATTGGATGTGCTCTCCTCAAGCCATATATTCACTTTTTCTGCGTTAGGCTGGAGAGTGCGAACTATAAAGCCCTTCTTTTTTCCCTTGCTCGCAGCATGGGGACCAAGGACAGAAAACGGATCGGAATGATCGGCCCCTTCAAGGGCATTGATTTGATCGTGATCTAAAAACTTGTGTTTCACAGATCCTCTTATTCAGAGACGTTAGTATTGTCGCGTAAAATACAAAGTTTTATACTAAAATTAACCCGATTCACACGCTTCCGTAATATTTAGCACGAAAATAACTTAAGATCAAAAATAATTCCGCACAACATCGTTGAAAGCAAACCGCCTCATAGCAAGAAGATACCTTTTCTCACGAAAAAGAGTCTCCCTGATCACCACCCTGACCATGATCAGCATTGCCGGGGTTACCGTCGGCACCGCCCTCCTCATCGTCGTGCTTTCCGTATTCAACGGCTTTTTCGATGTGATAAAGACCATGCTTCTGGCCAACGATCCGGACGTGCGTATCGAGGCGGCCGAGGGTCGTTCCTTTGAAACAAGTCCCGAACTGACCCGATTGCTTGACGATATTCCGGAAATCGCCATCCAGTCTCCCTTTATTCAGGGCAAGGTCCTGGTAGCTCATCGGGGAAACCGGGATCAGGTGGTGGTGGTCAAGGGGGTTGATCCGGATCTTTTTGCCAGGTTTGCCGACCTGGAGACCTTGATGAGTGTCGGCGGACTGGATTTGGCTGTACGTGACAATCGGCCCGGAATCCTTTTATCCGAGCCACTCAGCCGCTCTGTACGACTTGATATTGGTGACGAGGTGTCTCTGTTGAGCGCTGCGGGCATGCAACGGGCACTCACACAGTTCACCGGCCCGCGCGTCAGCCGCTTTGAAGTACGTGGCATCTACAGCCTTCAGCAGGTGGTGGATGATCCGGTGATCTATATTGATATCCACGCTGCCGAACGGCTCTTCGACCACAGAAACCGATTGTCCGGTATTGATATCAGCCTTCATGAACACGAGAAGGCTGATGAGGTCAAGCACCGTCTCCAGGAGGCTCTTGGCGACGATTTTTTGGTGCAAACCTGGTACGACCTGCAGCGGCCGCTTTACGATGTCATGAACCTGGAAAAATGGGGAGCCTATTTCATCCTGATGATCATTGTACTGGTTGCAGTACTCAATATCGTGGGCTCACTCACCATGATCGTCATACAGAAACAGAGGGATATCGGCCTGTTGCGATCGATCGGGTTTCGCAAGAAAGATATCATGGCTGTTTTCTTCCGCCAGGGATGGTATATCGGACTGACCGGCTGCGCCATCGGTGGAAGCCTGGGGCTGTTCCTGGCCTATATTCAGGACCGGTTTGAACTTGTGAAACTGGCCGGAGCCGAGTCGTTCATCATATCCGCCTACCCCGTTGAGGTACTGTGGCAGGATGCCGCCTTTGTCCTTGGCGGAAGCCTGTTTCTTTGCCTGGCAGCAAGCTGGTATCCGGCGTTCCGGGCTGCTTCAATCGACCCGGCCGATGCCGTAAGAAACGAGTAGTCCGCATCTGCCTTACTCGGCGTAGCTGTCGGGGAGGTCGTTCTCGTACAGAACCACATCTTTTTCCCGGAGCTCCCGCTTCAACAGGTCGTTTGCTTCAAAAAGACTGTTCACCACCGATATTTTAGCTTCATCAAAACCCTCTTCCCGCAAACCCTCATAGACAGGCCGGGTCTGCTCGGGACCAACCAGATACACATGATCCAGATTGTGTGCGGCCATCCACCGCCCAAACCGGCAGTTTTCATGATCCTGTTTCTCTCCAAGCTCAATCATTCCCGGAGTCACAACAAACTTTCGACCAGTGCGAAATGCCGCCAGAACAGAGATGGCATTTTTTGCCCCGACCGGATTGGAGTTGAAGGCATCATCAATAATTACAATTCCATTCCTTTTTTTCAGCTCGAGCCGGTGCTCGACCGGGCGTACTTTTCGCAAAGCGATTGAGATGGTGGGAGAACGCAAGCCCATCGCCGCGCCCACACCGGAAGCCAGCAGTGCATTCAGCACGTTGTGCTCTCCAAGCAGGGGCATGGTAATGTGCTCCACGCGAACCGGTTTGCCGGTCAGCGGCTCATGCTGCGGTCCTGGCAGGTCGAACGAACCGGCCGCACCGGAGTCACTATCAGCTGACAAACGGCTTTCCGAACTCCCCCGGAGAATTCCGTCGATATCTGAAAGATGGAGTTCAAAGGAACAGCCCTGCTCGTCATATCCGATATTTTTGGCGATTATGTGATTCACATCACCGGACAAACCGGCAAATATCGTGGCAATATCATCGCGGCCTGCCATTTTTCTTACCTCGGCATCGTCTCCGTTCAGAACAGCCACGCCGCCAGGTTTCAGGTGGCGAACAAGGGCCGCTTTCGTACGGGCAATGGCCTCCTGCGAACCGAACGTCTCCATGTGAGCCACCCCGACATTGGTTACAACGGCGATATCCGGACGTGCAATGCGGCACAATTCATCAATATTGCCCACATAACGTGCCCCCATTTCCAGAATCAGCACCTGATCCGACGGCTTCAGATCCCGGTTGATCACCTTGCATATCCCCATGGGCGTGTTATAGCTGCCGGGGGTAGTGCAAACCCGGAACCGCTCTTTCAGCACCGTATCGATCAAAAACTTGGTGCTTGTTTTTCCATAGCTCCCTGTTATGCCGATGACCGTCAGATTCGGCATGCTTTCAATTTTAGCCCGGGCCATGGATTTAAAACGGTAATGAAACCATTTTTCCAGGGGGTAAACAAGCATGGCGGCCAGCAGCAGCAAGGCGGGCAGAAGAAAATCTGCCAGCACCCATACCGTGACCAGAATGTAAATATTCGGAAACAGCGTGCCCTGGTAAAAGGCAAACCAGGTACCCAGGATCGGAAACCACAGAGAAATACCACCATAAAGAATCGCCAGACGTTGCATGCGTGAGGTAAAGACAAGCGGCTTTTTGATCCGGGCGGAGTCGTATTGCGCAACATTGCCAAACCAGAACAGTGCGAAAATGATCACGGCCACAGTGATGGCCGTCGGTGTAAGGGATCCCTCAAGAAACGACTCGGCGGCAAGAGTGACTAATAGCATGGCCAGGTGGGGTACGGGAACCAGCACCCTGTTCCAGTGTCTTAGCAACCACCTTGAAAACTCATTAATTTTGTAGCCGTTTTGCTGAAAAATGTGGAGCAGGTACTTCCCCCGGTATAAGCCGTGGCGCAGCATAACGAAGGTGAATACCCAGCAAAAAATTTCAATGGCAAGATAATACCAACTCAAATTAAACCTGCTTTGGATGACCGTTCAGCCTCGGTGAATTTCTTGCGCGTAATATACCAAGATCTGTTATCTTGTCAGCCGAATCTTTTCTGATGAATTTTTCATTACCTGTCGTTTTTTCCTTAGAGAGAGCCTATTCAGACAATTCATCTGAATGCAACAACGCGGCAGAGTCCATGTGAACCTCAAATCGCTCAAGAAATACTTCGCCCGATGAAACTGATCATTCCTATGGCAGGCAAGGGAACCCGCCTCCGTCCCCACACCCTCACCACTCCCAAACCGCTTTTACCCGTGGCCGGAACCATGCTAATTGAGCGTATCATCGGCTCATTTGCAGCTTCCCTCGATCGCGAAATTTCGGAAATCGCATTTGTTCTGGGAGATTTCGGCAAGGACGTCGAGCAGCAGCTTTCACAAATGACGCAGCGCTTTGGAGCGAAAGCATCATTCTATTATCAGCTGGAGGCTCTCGGCACCGCTCATGCTGTTAATTGTGCCGCTGAGTCTCTGACTGGGGAAGTGATTGTAGCCTTTGCGGACACCCTGTTCGAGGTTGATGGCGCCATTGACCTGGAAGGTGCCGACAGTGTCATCTGGCTGAAGAAAGTGGAGGACCCGTCCCGGTACGGCGTTGCCCTGCTGGAAGAGGGGCAAATCACCGGATTTGTGGAAAAGCCATCGGAGCCTGTTTCGGACATGGCAATTATCGGCGTGTACTACTTCCGCGACGGTGAACGACTGCAGAAGGAGCTACAATATCTGATGGACAATGACATCCGTGGACACAAAAGTGAGTTCGACCTCACGGACGCAATAGACCGCCTTTTGAAACAAAACGCGGTTTTTCGTCCAGCTGATGTCTCTCAATGGCTTGATTTCGGGACGATCCCGGCCTGGATCTCATCTACTGCCGAAGTGCTGGAACGCATGGAATCCCGGCCGGATCTCGCCTCCAGGTACCCCGGCTCCACAATCATCCAACCCTGCCACATCGGAGACGGAGTAACGATCAAAAATTCTGTCATTGGTCCCTGTGCCAGTATCGGCGACGGTTGTAGCATTGAAGATTCAGAGGTAAGCCACAGCATTATTCTGGATCGGGCAGTGATCCGGAACTCGCAGCTGGAGCGCTCCACAGTTGGTTCCGCGGCCGAGATAGAAGGCTGCCGGCAGGAGATTCACCTGGGTGACTACTCCACCATTCGGGGGTAGGATAGCAGAATCGGGATGCAAATATCGTGGGTCAAACCGTCCGGCTACTTGACGATGGTAACCATGCCGCTCAGGTTGTGCAGCATGTAGTTTGTGATTCCACCGGATGTGATATCCACCGCCGAGGAGCTGAAGTCGGCCCCGCCCATGAACAGGTGATCCACATCCAGACGCTTCAACAATTCCACGAGCTTTTTTCGGGGGTCTCCCACTTCCACGACAATCCTGATGTTTTTATCGTCCGTCCCCTTCTCTGAAAACCTGAGCGCCTCTTTCCTGAGCAGTTTTTCCGACTGTTCAACTTCTTTGGGCAATCCCTCCCGGCCAACTCCCATGGGGTCCGATACAACATTGACGATATACACGACCGGCTTTTCCGGCAGGGAGTTGTATAGCCCGGCCGCATACTGCAAAGATTGATTTGCAAATGGCGAACCGTCCGTAGCTATCATCCATGTTTTGGGAAGTTCCACAGCAATAATAATATGTGTTTGTCTGAACCGGCTAATTCATCAGCAATCGACGGGAGTTGTTCAGAAATACAAAAAGCGCCTGACATCCTCGTAGGCAAGAAGCTACAAAATCTCACCTAATTATTCTATGGCTTTCAATATTATTTGTCACGCAGCGTTTCGTGATGCCGCGCATGTTCCCCTTCCGGCTCAAGATGAGCGGTTACGATAACATGGCCGCCCAGCTGATCCATTATTTTTTTCTCGAGAATTGTGGCTTCCCTGTGGGCCTTTTCCAGATCCACTCCGGGCTTGAAAAGCAAATGAAATTCGATCCACAGTGTACTCCCGGTACTCCGGTGCCTCAAGTCGTGCCAGCCCGAAATGTAATCACCTGCTTGCCCGTCAAGAATGCCTCTTATCTTGGCATCCGTTTCCGGATCGGTTTGATCCATCAATCCGGTAGTCGCATAACGGACCAGGCGATACCCCTCCAGAGATATGTAAAGGGCGATTCCCATGGCTACAAGGGCATCCAGAAACAGAAGACCGGTTCTTGATATCAGAATCAGAGTTACCAGTACTCCCCCGCTGGTATAGACATCGGTAAGGGTATGCTTTCCGTTGCCTATCAGGATCATGCTGTTTTCCTGTTTGCCGGTACGAACCAGGTACAGGCCAAGTACCAGGTTGATGAACGCGGAAATAAAAATGATGGCGGCACCGGCTTCGAGATTGAATACCTGGATCCCCCTGAAGAGGCTCATCACCGATTGGTAGCATATTGTCAGGGCCGCGACAAGAATGAGCATGCCTTCGGCTCCGACTGCAAAAAAGCCAATGCGTTCGTGCCCATAGGGATGGTCCAGGTCTGGCGGTTTTTGACTCAGATAGATACCGAAAGTGGAAAACCCGACAGCGAATACATGTATAAAACTTTCCGCAGCATCGGAAAGCACACTGTTGGCACCGGTATAGAGATAGGCCGAAAGTTTGATCAAAAACACAATAATTGATACCACCAGACTGACGGTTATCGCTCTCTGGGTCCGGTTGTGGGCAGGCTCTGTACTGGTCGGTGCAGTCTTTTTTTTACTCATTTCAAAACATATGGCATCCCACTATTTCTATGTCGGCTCAAAATATCCCAAACAAAAGCAGAATCAAACCAATCAGAATTAAAATGATCATTATCTTTAACCTCCAGAATCTTTTTATTCTTTCTCAAAAAGTTTTGAGGTTTTGCAGGATCTTCCAGAATCTTACCGGCAGCTTTTTCGAATCATATCTGAGGCCGTCTCTGAATTAGGGCAGAAGACCTATGTCATTGGGGGTCTGGTCAGGGACTACTATCTGCGCCGCATCGATCCCGGACACACATACGATATCGATCTGGTAACGGTCGGATCCGGCATCCGAGCGGCAGAAGCGGTAGCGGAAAAGCTTGGAACGGACAAAATTGCTACGTATCGCCGTTTTGGAACAGCTCGTGTTACGTACCGGCATTTTGTACTCGAGTTTGTCGGAGCCCGCAGGGAAAGTTACCGCTCCGACTCCCGCAAGCCGATAGTGGAAGACGGGACGCTGACAGATGACCAGTACCGGCGGGATTTTACCATCAATGCGTTGTCATGGTCTTTGAACCCTGAAGATTACGGACAGCTGAATGATCCCTTCCATGGAATGCGAGATCTTGAAAATGAGACTATTCGCACACCCGTGGATCCGGTCCGCACTTTCAGTGACGACCCCCTGCGCATGATGCGGGCCATCCGGTTTGCCTCGCAGCTGCACTTCAGTATTGACCCCGACACGAAAAAGGGGATTACAGAGTCTGCCGAAAGGCTGGACATCGTCTCTCGGGAACGCATAGCAGACGAACTCAATAAAATTGTGATGAGCGACCTGCCTTCCATCGGGTTTCAACTGATGCTCGACACGGGGCTGCTGAAACGCGTTTTACCGGAGTTGTGTGATCTGCAGGGTGTGGAGGAAGTACATGGAATTCGTCACAAAGACAATTTTTGGCACACCCTGAAGGTACTTGACAATGTCGCCATGGTCTCCGACAATCTCTGGCTCCGTTGGGCGGCGATTTTGCACGATATTGCCAAACCTGCGACAAAACGGTTCCATCCGAAACAGGGCTGGACATTTCACGGGCATGATGCTGTCGGTGCCAGAATGGTGGGGGCCATTTTTCGTCGCATCGGTCTCCCCCTTGACGAGCGTATGCGCTATGTGAAAAAACTGGTTCGTCTCCATTTGAGGCCTATCGCGCTTGTTGATGAAATCGTAACAGACAGCGCTGTTCGTCGACTTCTTTTCGACGCCGGCGATGATATAGAAGATCTGATGACTCTGTGCCGGGCCGATATTACCAGCAAAAATGACCGCAAGGTCAAGCAGTACCTTCAAAACTTCGATCTGGTTGAGAAAAAAATTGCTGAGGTTGAAGAAAAAGACCGGATACGTAACTGGAAACCGCCGATTGGCGGTGAGGAGATCATGGAGATTTGCGGTATCGGTCCCGGCAGAGAAGTTGGCACGATTAAATCCATGATTCAGGAAGCCATTTTGAGTGGAACGATTGCCAACTCACGCGAAGAAGCCATCGCGTACCTTCATTCCATAAAAGACTCCGTTTTGAATAACCGACAATCCCGGAACCATAACCAGTAGCTGTTTTGAACGATACCGATGACACTCTTTGGGTGGCGCGCTCCCCTGCAAAAATCAACCTTGGTTTGCAGGTACTGGGAAAACTCCCAAATGGATATCATGAAATATCCACCGGCTTCTGTTTCATAAACTGGAATGACCGGTTTGAGGTACGACGCGCTTCCTCATTCTCTCTCTCGATGTCAGATGACCGGCTGCCTGTCGATCATACCAATCTCATTGTCAAAGCGGTACATTTGCTCAAGCGGTATGTTGCACTGGATGATGCCTACTCCGTGTATGTCGACAAGATGATCCCGTTTGGAGCCGGCCTTGGCGGCGGAAGCAGCAATGCTGCCACCGTATTGAGAATCCTGAACAAAATCTCAGGTCTGGACATGCAGATTACTGAGCTACAATCACTTGTAGGATACCTCGGCGCCGATATCCCCATCTTTTTGCATGGAAAACCCGGCATCGGATCCGGCATCGGCACCGAAATATCGTTCCACGACATACAACCGGATGCCTGGATTGTTACGGTATTTCCCGATATCCATGTTTCAACCGCGGAGGCTTACCGGCACTGCCGGTCCAACGAAACCCCCGATTTTACGGTGGAACACATCCTGATGAACGAACCGCTGGAAGAGTGGCGTTATCTCCTTGAGAACGATCTGGAGCCATGGGTCATCCATCAACACCCGATGATCGGCGATATCAAGGATCAGCTCTATGAACTTGGAGCCGATTATGCGGCAATGAGTGGAAGCGGATCGGCTGTGTACGGTCTTTTTCCACAAGAGTTTGTGGCTGTTGACGCTCTGAATCAGCTGGCGGAATGGAAATTGCAGGTCAATATCACCCCTCCCGCACATGTTCCCGATATCGGCGTTTATCGCAGTTCCTGAGTTTTTCCGGTTTACTTTCGGTTCGACTTTCCGTAATTGTGAAAATTATTGCAATTGTTGCCCGCGACTTGATTTTGGCGATGTAACCGCTTACATTTTATTTCTTCTCTTCACCTTTTAACTCACCTCTTGCCATGATCAAAACGAATGACGACATCACCAAGGCCATGGATTCCGAATCCCTGAAGCTTGACATTCAAAGGCACCTCCGGTTTACGCTGGCCAAGTCCAGGTACTCGACCACGCAATGGGACAAGTTTCGCAGTGTTGCGTTAACTGCACTGGACCGTCTCCATGACCGCTGGATCGACACCCAGGAGCATTATTACGATGTGGATGCCAAGCGGGTCTATTATATCTCCATGGAGTTTCTGATAGGCCGTTTGCTCGACAACATGCTGGTGAACCTGGATATTCTGGATGAAGTCAAGGAAGCGCTGGATGCTCTTGGAATGGACTACGACCATGTTAAGGAGAACGAGTTTGACGCCGGCCTTGGCAATGGCGGCCTGGGCCGTCTGGCCGCCTGTTTCCTCGACTCCATGGCTACATTGGGCATACCAGGTTACGGGTATGGTATCCGATACGATTTTGGCATTTTCCACCAGCAGATCAAGAACGGGTTTCAGGTTGAGCAGCCGGACATGTGGCTTCAATTCGGCAATCCCTGGGATGTGGTGAGGCCAAAAATTCTCTACCCGGTCAATTTCTACGGTGAATCGGTCCCCTATACCGACTCCCAGGGGCAGACCCGGTTCAAGTGGGTAAATACACAGAAGGTTAACGCGCTTGCGTTTGACACACCGGTTCCCGGCTACAAAAACGATGTAGTGAACAATCTCCGGTTGTGGAAAGCCAGCTCGTCGAAAGCCATTGACCTGCACTCTTTCAGTCAGGGAGAATACATAGACGCCGTTCGCGATTCCCAGCTGCAGGAGAATATTTCGCGGGTACTCTACCCCAACGACAAGGTATTTGTCGGACAGGAGCTTCGACTCAAGCAGGAGTATTTCCTGGTTTGCGCGACTCTTCAGGACATTGTACGACGGTTCAAGAAGGTCCACAACGACTGGCGCAAGTTTCCCGACAAAGTGGCCATCCAGTGTAATGACACCCACCCGAACCTTGCCATCCCCGAACTGATGCGCGTACTGATCGATGAAGAGGGGCTCGACTGGGAAACCTCCTGGGATATTACGCGGCGTTCCATCAACTATACCAACCATACCGTACTGCCGGAAGCGCTGGAAACATGGCCGGTTCCGCTTATGCGCAACTTGCTGCCCCGCCACCTGCAGATCATCTATGAAATCAACAAACGGTTCCTCAATCATGTGAGGGACACCTTCGGCAACGATGTCAATCGCGTCCGCAGAATGTCCATTATCAGTGAAGGCGAAAAGCCGTCGGTTCAGATGGCAACTCTGGGCATCGTCGGCTCCAAAAAAGTCAATGGAGTGGCAAGGCTGCACACGGAACTCATTAAAAAGACCATCTTCAAGGACTTTTTCGAGCTCTATCCTGATAAGTTTGTAAACATGACCAACGGCATCACCCCGCGCCGCTGGCTGAAGCAGTGTAACCCAAGGCTGTCGGATCTGATTACCGAGCACATTGGAGACGGCTGGATTACCGACCTCAAACAACTGAAAAAGTTTGATGATATCGCTTCGGAAGATGAGGGAATCCGTGAGAAATTTACAAATATCAAACGGGAAAACAAGATGGACCTCATCGACTTCATCAAGTCGAAGTACGGCGTGGCCCTGAATCCCGATTCGATTTTTGATATTCAGATCAAACGGATTCATGAGTACAAGCGCCAGCTTCTGGTAGCAATGCACACCGCCACACTTTATAACCGGATCAAGGCGAATCCTGATGCCGATTTCCAGCCACGCACCGTACTGTTCTCAGGAAAAGCGGCACCCGGCTACACCATGGCAAAACTCCAGATCAAGCTGATCAACTCCATTGCGGAGAAGATCAACAACGATCCGGACACCAAAGACAAACTTTCGTGCCTCTTCCTTGAGAACTATACCGTTTCGCTGGCGGAGCGCCTGATACCCGCCGCGGACCTGTCCGAGCAAACCTCTACGGCCGGAATGGAAGCTTCCGGAACCGGAAACATGAAGTTTGCCCTGAACGGAGCGCTCACCATCGGCACCCTTGACGGCGCCAATATCGAGATCCGGGAGGAAGTCGGTGAGGAGAATATCTTTATTTTCGGAATGACCGATGAGGAGGTCGAGCAAAAGCGGCGGGAAGGGTATCAGCCCAGGGAGTATTACGAATCGGTACCCGAGCTTCAGGAAGTGCTGAATCAGATCCGGGACGGCTTTTTCGAGCCGGATGATCCCGAACTGTTCCACCCCATCATCAAATCCCTTCTGGATGAGGGAGATTACTTCATGGTGCTGGCCGATTTTGAGTCATACCTGCAGCAGCAGAAGGAGGTGGAGAAGCTCTACCGCAATCAAAAGGAGTGGATCAAAAAAGCGATCCATAACGTTTGCCGCGTTGGCAAGTTCTCCTCCGACCGTACCATCAGTGAGTATTCCGAGCAGATCTGGGAATGCAAGCCGGTCGATTTTCCAAAAAAGGACAAGTAGAATAGCGGCTAACCCTGCGGATTAACCCGGACGTTTTTTCCTGAATGGCATGATGGAAAAACGTCCGTGGTCTTGTGACTCTCACTGATCGGCGTCCTGGCTGCTCACGCTTTGCGGCGTATGATCAAAACCTTGGCTTTGGCTCATTAACCACCTTGTTACCCCCACAGGCTTGCGATTAATGACGAGGAGATTCCGGCTGGTACCTTGTCGATTGCCGGATAACTCCTCCAATCGAACGGGGAACCGATCGGCCAGTGAGGCGGCATGTGCTATTCCAGGATGAACCGGAACGTCACCGTGCCAAACTGGGACTCCTGCGGCACATTGGATGGAAGCCTTGAAAACCGCCATGTCCGCAGGGTACGAAGCACCTCTCTTTCGAGCTCCGGCTGGGCCTTGATGATGGGTTGCAGCCGGCCGACAGTGCCGTCGGGCCGAACTTCAAAACGGACGGAGATCACCGCCTCTGCCTCCGTCACATAGTTCGGAAGCGGCTGTACTACGGCTGCACGGCTGAAATCACCTTCCCACTCAAGCTGGAATGGTGCCGATCGGATGGGATCGGATCCCGTGCCCTGATCGACATCCACCCGCCCCCGGATTCCGCGAATATCCCCGGTTTCCTCCTCGCCGGCCTGTACTTCCTCATCCTGCTGAGCGGGTTGAGGGTCAGCGGCTTCTTCCTCCTCTTCGACTTCTTCAACCTCTTCAACAACAGCGGTCGGGTCTATCCTGTCGGTGTCGGGCGTCGTAACCACTTCTTCCGAAATCACCTCTTCGACCTGATCGGGGAGATCGACATCGCGCGCCGGCTCTTCGGGCTGAGGTTCGGGGCGGGGCTCTTCTGCAGGTTCGGGCTGAGGCTCTTCCGCAATGGTTTCCACGGGATCCGGACGGGTTTCCGGCTGTTGCTGCTCTTCGCGGGAAAACTCGGCAACCGTACCGTCCTGGAACTCCCCGAGGGTAACCTCGATAAATGCCATACGATCCGTCTGCCGGGGCTGTGTCACCATCAACCACGCGATGAGGAGCATGACAACGTGCATCACCAGTGTGATGCCGAGCCCAAATTTTTCTTCCCGGGTTAGTTTACGCATGGTTTCAGCGGCTGGCCCGTTCAGTGGCCATCATCATATTCAGGTTCAACGCTTTCCCAATGTTCATAACGTGAACCGCGTCGTCGATTATTGCGTTTTTATCGGCCCGTACCACCAGTGTCGCGTTGGGATGCATCCGGTTCTGTTCGCGAATGGAGGCGGCAACGTTGGCCCGCGGCACCGGGTCGCCCATCACATAAAAACTACCGTCATTGGTGATGGTCACATTAATGAAGTGCTGATCGGTCACGGCCGCGGTTTCCGCCCTGGGAATATCGACTCGTATTCCGAAATTGGTCACGAACGACGATGTCAGCAAAAAGAAAATCAGCAGAAGCAGAACGATGTCGGTCAGTCCGGCTGCCGCAAATATCGTCATCGGTTTCTTTACTTCGCTAGCGGACCGGAAGTTCATTGTGATACCGTTTGTTGTTGTTTTTTGGCGGCCGGTTTCTGAAGCAGATCGATAAAGCGTGTCGAGGAGTCCTCCAGGTCAAATATCATACGGTTCATGCGGCCCAGAAGGTAGTTGTAGAAGCCATAGGCGATGATGCCGACCGCGAGTCCGGAGGCGGTAGTAATCAGGGCCTCCCAGATACCTCCGGCCAGAACGCTCGGGTTGACGTTCCCTTCCAGGGTCTGAATCTGCTGAAACGCCTGGATCATACCGGTAACGGTTCCGAGAAAGCCAAGCAACGGCGCCACTCCGGCGATGGTTGCCAGCCAGTCCATTTTCTTCTCGAGAAAATGAACTTCCCGTTTTCCGGCATTTTTAATGGCATCGTCGATATCCTGAATCGGCCTTCCAAGACGTTTAATGCCCTGTTTCATAATCCGTGAAAAGGGCTTGTCCATTTCATCGCAGTATTGGAGGGCTCCCTGCATATCGCCTCTTTTTAAAATATCCTCGAGACTTCTCAGAAATCGCCGGTTGTCCATGGTTGAGTTGGATAAAACCCGCCATCGTTCGGCGATGACATAAATAGCCAACAGGGAGAGCAGCGTGATGGGGATCATCACAAAGCCACCCTCTACAAACATCTGGAGCCAGGAAATCTGGTCGGGGGCAGCGGCAACCGGCGGTTGCACTGCGTTATCAACGCCATTTTGAAACAGAAGCGTTGCAAGGGGCGAAAGTACCGATATCATGTAATGCCGAAAGGTTTAGGTTTTGGAGTATGGGGGTTATGGCCGCAACGAAGCATTAACGTATGCGAGCAATAAAGTTATTGTCCCGGTATGGGCGTGGAAGTTCGGAAATTGCATCTTCGGCATCGGAAACCGTTGCAAACTGGCCCACGCCAACACGCCAGGTGGTTCGTCCGTCTGTGGTCCCGGCCCGATACAATACGGCAAGATAGCCTTGTTCCGCAAAGCGCTCTTTTTCATAGTTTGCCCTTGTTTCACTGGAAAGTGAATGGAGCACAATCGTATAGGAGCCTGTTTGTATTTCGGTACCGGATCCCATTAATCCGTAAGGCGAAGGTTCCGGTGACGGTTCAATTACGTGTTCGGGCGGTGCCGTCGCCTCTCGCTCCGTGACCGTTGCGGAGGGATCCTCTGCCGGTGGCTGCTCGGCGTGATGCTGGCGATCCAGTCTCAGTCCATCAAAATGCAGTACAAACAAAATAGCAACAATGACAGCCGCAGCGATGGGAATTAACCACAGTTTTGATTCGGATTCTCTGCGCTTTCGCCGCTTGGGAGCATGTTTCTTTTTCATTCGCCCTGTACCCGCTGCTGCCTCTTTTTTATGAGCCGGTGGCGGATCCGATTCTTTTTGCTCCTGTTTTGCGGCATCATCCGTTTTAGAGACATCATCTTTAAGGCCGGCCGAAGGCTCTTCCTCCACCGACTCCGGCGGATCTGTTGTTTCAGGTTCTTCGGCCTTTTCCTCCTGTTTTGACGTCGCCTCTGCTTCGGTATCGCCGGACAGCAGCTTATCCTCTTTCGCAGGCTCATCCGCAGCGTGATCGTCCACAGGCTCCAAATCCTTATCGGCGTCAGCGGCTTCCGGCGCAACGGGTTGTTCTTCTGTATCGGGGGATTTTATACCGCTGCTTTTCCGGGCCGGGGCAGAGAGGATTTCTATCGGTTCCATACCGGCATACTTGTAGTTAATCTCTATAGCCAGTTCGGTCTCCGGTTCAAACACAAGCGCTCCATCCTGCCGTCGGAATGTTCCAAAACCGGCAGCGCGATAACTACCTTTTTCAGCAACGGCAGCATGAATTTTCTTCACCCAGGAATCCAGTATTTCTTCGGCATCCGGCGTCTTTACCTGAAGTGACTCTGCCAGCAATGCAATCAGATCGTCATGTGATAGTTTCATCCTCTCCTCACTTTTCAGGGGTAAAGGTTACAATATCTGCGGGCGGATCAAGCAGGATCGTGCCGTCTTTTTGCTGGCGATGATCCTGCTTTCTGTGCCGCACGGCAAACGTACCCAGACCTTTCACGGCAACATCGCGATGTTTCTTGAGCGCCCCGGTTATAATAGTTTGAATTGCTTTTTCCTGTTCCATAATAGATCACCAACGCAAGGTTATGCCTCCATAAATCTGCAACGGGCGTTCGTTATAATTTTGCCACACCTGGTATTCCTGATCCAGAAGGTTCAGCGCCTTGAAATAAACTCCGAAACTATCAAGGATCCGAAGGTCCGTTCGCAGGCCAAGCTGCAGATAACCGTCGACCGTTTCATTATTGCGAGCTGTTTTTCGTGTTCCCACGGCATTAAGCCACGTGGACATCTCAAGCCGGTCAACTGGCCTGGTCATGAAATGCGCCGACACCCTCCATCGGGGAACATACGGAATTTCCCCGGATGGAATCACGTCTTTATCCACGCTGGAATAATTCAGTCCAAACTCGACCGTAGTTGTGCTGCGCAGTGCGGATCCGTCGTGAGTCAATCCGCTATACCACTCCACATGGGTCGCGTCTTCTGTGTAATGTTTCTCGTAATAGACCCATGGCAGGTTCTCAAAGTTGTTGAAATACCCGAGGTTATAATACTGCCAGTAATCCATTCCGGTATATGCTTTCAGGTTGGACCGGATCATAATCCCGGAATGCAGACGGATATGCAGCCCCCTTTCATGCTCGACATCAAGTTCCCTTTGAAACGAGAACCTGTTTTCATCATAAATCTTTGACAGGGACGGGTCATTCACAAATCCACGCATCTGCAATGTAGCGGAAAAACGTCCTGCGCCCTGATATTTATATCTGACATCCGGATAAAGGTACAGGTCAAATTCATTAACCGGATCATAAAGCTGATAGAATCTGAGCCAGGCTTCTACAAGATGCGCATGGCCAAATACATGGCGATATCTGGCGCCCGCCGTATTAGTAAACCAGGAACCGGTATCATCTCCGCCGGTGTCGTAGAAGGCTCCGCTTGACCGAAGCTGGTATCCGAAGATCTGCTCCATCTGGCTTCCTTCCCGGAACCGGTTCAAATCGATGCTGTACCGTGTTTCGCTTGTACCAAGCTCATTGCCGGCCAACTGCTCCCCTCGATTATCAAAATGTCGGATTTCGGCTGAAGATTGCCATCCTCGCCAGGCGTTTTCAAGATATTCCCAGCGGCCTTCCATCCCGAAAGAATACTGCGAAAGCCGCAATGCGGAAAGAGAGTCCACGGTGATTCCGTGCGGTGTACCGGTGACAGGCGAGGTATATCCAAGCGGGGAGTAGTTGAAGTTGGATTCACCCGATACGCCAAGACCCCAGCGGTGACTTCCGGCCCTGCCGGTCCACTGTACCTCCCCGTTGAGGTCACGGAAGGAGCTGAAGTCACGATCCCCTTCTGAAGAATGGTGCCTGAAATCCAGGCCCAAACTTTGGTTTTCGCGCACGGGCATCTCGGAAATCACGGCCAGGTCGGGACTCATGAAAAAACCCGAACCGGCTTGTGCCAGTCCGCGGCGCCGGTCGGAGAACCTCACAAACTGTTTTTCGGGTTTCAAGGCAGGCTCCAGGTCTGACAAAGGGACTGCCGCGACTATTTCATCGTCCGACTCGATAAATGGCATCCTGTCGGGATCAACGCGAAACACCGGCCTGCGCGGACTGAACCCGAGTATCGGCTGCCTTGACAGCCCTTGAAACCGCACATCGAATTCCCCCCTGATTTCAATATCCTGAGGATCAATATCCGGAAGCAGCGTAGCCGGCGCGTCTTCCTGCTGCGCCATCACCGGTATCACCGCAACGGCAAGAAGAATTAAACCGGTAACAGTAATTTTTTGCGTCATTCTCATTCTTTATGATATCCTCATGTAATCAAACTTTTTGTAACAGCCGCAACGACTCTGATTGAAACGTTGACCGGCAGTAAATCGGTGTGGTTGACCAGGAAAAAAAATTAGCTTGAAATACCTTGCCGATTGTTCCTGGTTTTGTGGATTGCAAGCAATACAGGCGTAAAAACCAAAATAATAATCATCATTACCAAATGTGTAACAATTGCATATGCCACCCCTGTCGCTTCCGGCACGGCAAATAGCAGCAACAGAGAGCGGCTTACAAACCAGTGATAGGTACCGATTCCGCCGGGTGAGGGGATGGCGACTCCAAGCGCGGAAATCACGGTAATCACCATTGCCTCCTGCAGCCCGAGATTGAACTCGGTATGCATATTAAATGCTGTAAAAGGGATGTAGGTCATCAGCACATAGCAGAACCAGATTCCCGCCGTCAGCAGCAAAAAGAGCGGCCAGTTTTTGACATCCTTGATGCTGATCAGCCCCTTTAAAAATTTGATGGAGGTTTCGGTGAAAATCCGTTTCGCGTTTGCAACTGCGGGGATCCAGCTGCTGAGCAGCCGAAACAGCAAGTACCCCGCCAGCAGCAGTACAACGGCCGAGAGCAGAAGAATAATAGCATACTGAATCCCCTCCACGCTACCCGCCGCTTTGATCCAGAGAATGGTCTCTTCGCCAAATATCTGGGCAAAAAGAGTGTAATCCCGAAATAAATAGACGAATACAAACACGATCAGAACCAGCATAACAGCAAGGTCCAGAGCTCTTTCCAGTACTACGGTACCGATGAGCTTGGTTCTGCTGATCTGCTCACGGTTACCCACAAACACCGACCGGGAGAGTTCGCCCAGGCGGGGAACCGCATAATTCACCAGATAGCCAAGCATCACCCCGCTGAACAGCGTTAACCTGCTTGTTTTAACTCCTCCCTGCTCTATCAGCAGCCGCCATCGCTCCGCTCTTAAATAGTGGCTTGCCAGCGAAATAACCAGATAGGGCAAAAGCCAGTAGTACGTCAGTGTGTTAAGAGTCAGACGCACCTCATAAAACGAGACATCCTTGAGGGCAAGCCACAAAAACAGCAGCGCGACAGCCAGGCTTAGAATAAGGCGCAGATATTTGTGCATCATGAAATCATTTTCGAAGATCTATGATTTCAACGTCATCCGGATAGTCAAGTCGGAAGACATCTTCTTCCGGATCGATGTAGCGTGCCTCCGAAAACACGGTTCTGATGCGGTTATCCATTTGGTCCAGTGCCTCGATTTCAAGAGGCCTGAGCTCCTCATCCAGTCGAATCTTCACCTCTGTGAAAATTTCAAACGGATCGTCACTTCGCAACACAAATACCATGCTATCCCCGTCCTGGAAAGACTCCTCCACCAGGTAGATCTCTTCCGACTCAGAGAAAAAACGGGAGGGGGCAAAATCGTCTTCCCCGGGGTGATACTCGCTGATCACCAGTTTGTTCTGTACCGAATTGTACACTCTGGATATTTCACCATCCACCAGAACGGACTGGTGCTCAACGCTTACCCGGTAGCGGTCTTTCGCAATCCAGATTTTGCCTTCGGTCCAGTCGGTTTCGCCGGTGTAGGAGTCATAAAACTCGTGGGACATCCGGGCATGCAGAATACGCCCCTCTTCAAAGAGTGAACGCGCCTGTTCCAGCTCATTGGGTTCCCCGGCCGGTGTATTGGCCGGTGCCACGGTAACCATCCCCCCTGAAAAAAAACATGATATGGCAATCAGGCACAATGCAAAGCTGCGCATCGCCGAACGGTTCCATCCGGTACATTTCTCACTATTGTTCATCCAGTTCTCTTAACAGTTGCTCGAGTTCCTCTTCGTCCTCAACCAGCACTTCCCTGGCTGTGCTTCCCTGGTACGGACCGACAATGCCTGCTGCAAACAGCTGATCTATCAGCCGGCCGGCTCGGTTGTATCCCAGCTTCAGCTTTCTTTGGAGTAACGAAACCGAGCCCTGTTTATGCAACACAAGTACCCTTGCCGCCTCCTCAAACATCTCATCCCGTTCGCTTTTGTCGAGGGGACCGCCCTGGCTTTCCGGGTCTTCTATTTCCGGAAGATAATAGGGATGCTGATATCCTGCCTGATTACCGATAAATGCATTGATCCGCTCTACCTCCTCTGTTGAGACAAAGGCGTTCTGCAGGCGAATCATGCTGCCACCGCCCCCGTTGTAGAGCATATCGCCCCGTCCGACCAGCTGGTCGGCACCCATGGTATCGAGGATGGTTCTGGAGTCGATTTTTGATGCTACCCGGTATGCCACACGTGAGGGAAAGTTGGCTTTGATCGTTCCGGTAATTACGTTTACCGACGGGCGCTGCGTTGCAACCACCAGGTGAATGCCCACAGCACGTGCCAGTTGCGCCAGCCGTGCAATCGGTTCCTCGATCTGCTTGCCGGCGGTCATCATCAAGTCGGCCAGTTCGTCGATGATAACTACGATATAGGGCAGATAGCGGTGTCCGAGCTCCGCATCCAGCTCCTCTCCCTTCCATTTTTTGTTGTAGGTGGAAATGTCGCGCACCATAGCCATTTTGAGCAGCTCGTACCGATTGTCCATCTCCTTGCACACGCTGTTCAGAACCTGCAATACCTCCGATGTATCGGTAATAATCGGCTCGGATGCGTTCGGAAGTGTGGCCAGAAAGTGCTGCCGGATATTCCGGAACAGGGACAGCTCAATTTTCTTGGGGTCGATCATCACAAACTTCAGGTCGTCGGGATGGCACTTGTACAGCAAGCAGGTGATGATGGTATTGATTCCAACGGTTTTTCCCGATCCCGTTGCACCGGCCATCAGCAGGTGAGGAAGCCGAGCTAGGTCAACCATAAACACTTCGTTCTCGATGGTCCGGCCGAATGCCACCGGCAGCGTCATGGTCGTTTCTGCAAACTTGCGGGTATTTATCAGGGAGCGGATGTGCACAACCTCCGGTTTCCGGTTGGGCACTTCAATGCCGACGGCTGATTTCCCCGGAATGGGCGCGATAATCCTTAGGCCTTTTGTGGCCATTGCCATCTTCAAATCGTTGGCATAGCTTTCTATTTTGCTGATTTTTACATCCGGGGCGGGTTCAAGTTCGTAGAGCGTTACGGTGGGACCAACGATCGCCTCGATCGCGCGAATATCAATTCCGTGCCTGTTCAGTTTGTCCAGGATGATCATTTTGTTTCTGTTGATCTCCTCATAGTCCACTTCGTTACCTTCGTTCGGGGCTTTTTCGAGCAGATCAAGGGTCGGGAATTTGTATTTAATTTCCGGCTTTTCAACAGCTTTCTTGCGCTCCTTATCCAGTTTTCTCTTTCCGGCTTCTTCTTCGGGAGTGCCTCTATAGACGGTGATATCCAGATCCGATCCGTTTTCACCGGATGTGCTTTCGCCGGGATCACCTGCCGCGGGCTCCGTTTCTTCTGTTTCAGTCTGTGATGCCGGTTTTTCGAGCGCAGCTCTTGGCGGCATTCCTTCGGTGGTTCCGGCCTCTTCCTCTCTTCTTCTTGCCTCTTCCTTTTCCCTGGAAGACAGTACGATTTGTTCCCATCGCTTTTTCGGGTCCTCTTCTTCGGATGCTTTGTTTTTTGAGGCCGAAGACGGATCCGGTGATGCTTCCCGCGAGTGAGCCTGTCGGGTTGACGGCGCATCTTCCGTGTCATCACTCTGGTCGACTGTCCTGTTATCCCGACTCGTTTTTCTCGTTTCAAAAAAAGCTGCAACCCGGTTTGCGACAGCTTTCACCCCGTCAATTGCAGATTGTATATCGCGGCTGAACATCAGGGTTATCGCTATCAGGCTCAGACTTCCCAGGATAATAACGGGGCCATACTGCCCGGTCAAGGCTCTCAGTAAATGCGCCACCGCCAGTCCGGAGGTTCCGGCCCAGCTCGTTGAAACGGCATCAAATTCATTGTGGATCCACCCCATGATGGAGGCGGCGAGAATCATCACAAAAATCGCATAAAACGCTTTCATGTGTCCTTGCCGGAGGTCTTTGTGCCGAAAAATCCTCCACCCGTACACAAAGATCACAGTAACAAGGATCAGGGAGAGATAGCCAAAGAGGAAATTCACAAAAAAGTGGGAGAGGTATGCCCCAAGGGGACCCAGCCCGTTTTGAATACGAAGTGCGGGACCCTGACCGAAATCGAGCAGTGTCCTGAAATCGACGCTTTTAATAATCGCAAGATCTTCACTGCGGTAGGTGATGATGCTTACAGCAAAAGTAATCGCTATCGCCATGATCACGATTCCGAGCATCTCCATTTTTCTCTCATGTGAGAAAAATGGTTCTTTATTCTGCTTCTTTTTCGCCATTGCAACCTGTTCGAATTCTATTGATTAGTATCCCGCCCCAAACGGTACCGTTTTCCGGTAACGGTCTGCCTGCAAATCACTTTTTCTTAAAAAACGGCCTTTTTACAATTTCAGCTTCCGCTCCTTTATTTCTGATTTTGACGATCACGCTGTCGCCTGTTCGGCATTGACCGGCATCGAGGTATGCCATGGCTATCCCCCGGTTGTGCATCATCGACAAGCCTCCGCTGGTTACTTCGCCGAGATGTTCACCCGTTTCAGACACAACGGAACAACCGGCCCTTGGAATGCGGCCGGGCTCTTTCATCATCAGGGCGGACAGCCTGCGTTTCACTCCGTTTTGCTTCTGAATCAGTAATTCGTTTTTGCCCCTGAATTCTTTCTCCCACGATATCAGCCAGCCAAGACCGGCTTCGAGTGGTGTCGTTTCCTCCGAAAGGTCATTGCCATAAAGCGGCAGTCCGGCCTCCAGTCTCAGGGTATCCCGGGCGCCCAGGCCACAGGGTTGCAGGCCGCGGGACTCTCCGGCCTCCATAATATTTTCCCAGAGATCACATGCATTGACATGCCGGATATTGCAGTAGAGTTCAAATCCGGGCTCCCCGGTATAGCCGGTTGCAGAAACCAGAATATTGTCATAGTCCGAGATCTGCATCGAACGGAATTCAAAAGAGGGTATGGATTCCGGCTTATCCGGTGTGAGAGAAGTCAGAATTTCTGCCGCCTCCGGTCCCTGAAGTGCAATCAGGGCTATTTCATCGGAAATATTGCTGATCTCGGCCCGCCCCTGATTGACTTCAACGATCCAGTTCAGATCTTTTTCGATATTGGAGGCGTTCACTACCAGCATGAGCTCCTCTTTCGACAAACAATAAACCAGCAGATCGTCCACGATACCACCATGCTCTCTGCACATAACGGAGTATTGCGCTTTACCCGGTACCAGACGGGCGGCATCGTTCACAGAAAGATCCTGAACAACTTCCAGCGCTTTCTCTCCGTGTATCAAAATTTCACCCATGTGAGAGACATCGAATATGCCGGCTTTTCTTCGGACCGCAAAGTGCTCTTCTTTGATGCCACTGTACTGCAGCGGCATTTCAAATCCTGAAAAATCCAGCAGTCTGGCTTTTAACTGTCGATGAATCTCAAATAGCGGTGTTTTTTTCAGCATAATGGCGTGGTTTGATTTTCAATTGCCAAGATACAAAGATCAAAAAGCAATTGGGGTATTTTGATCCGGATATTTCACCGTTTATCGGGGTTGAATGTTATCATACTTCCATTTTTCGACCCTTGCACCCGCTCAATTTGTCGTTCACAACGGAGCGGTTATGCGCAAACTTTTTTTGATTCGGGCACGGTATCGGAAGTATATTCGTTACAACATAAATTTATTCAGTTTAAATCTAATGTAGTTTTTTTATGGCCATTACCAATGAAGATGTTCTGGACGCACTGCGAAATGTCATTGATCCTGATTTGGGAAAGGATCTGGTATCACTCAACATGATTGAAGACATTGTCGTCGATGGCAAGAAAGTCACTTTTACCGTCAATCTGACCACCCCGGCCTGTCCCATGAAAAGTGAGATAGAGCGGGCCTGTATCAATGCGGTCAAGCACCTGGTGGATGAAGAGGCGGAAGTCATCCCGAATATGAGTTCAAAGGTAACGGGAAGCCGGTCTGAGGGGCAGGGTGACCAGAATCTTCTCAAGGATGTGAAAAATGTGATTGCCGTTGCTTCCGGCAAGGGTGGCGTGGGTAAATCCACGGTTTCGGTGAACCTCGCAGTCTCTCTGGCCAAAACGGGTGCGAAAGTCGGGTTGGTTGATACGGATATTTACGGTCCGAGTATACCGACCATGTTTGACATTCACGAACGCCCGAATATCAATACCCGGCGCAAACTGGTTCCTCTGGAAAAGTTTGGCGTAAAGCTGCTTTCCATGGGCTTTCTGGTAAAGCAGGACGAGGCTGTGGTTTGGCGCGGGCCCATGGTTTCCAGTGCGGTGAAACAGTTCCTCAGCGAAACCGACTGGGGTGAACTGGATTACCTGATCCTGGATCTGCCTCCGGGAACCGGGGATATCCAGCTGACTATCGTTCAATCGGTACCGCTGACCGGCGCCATTATTGTTTCAACTCCGCAAAATGTAGCGCTGGATGACGCCAGAAAGGGCGTGGCCATGTTCAACAAGGTGAATGTCCCGGTACTGGGAATCGTCGAAAACATGGCGTTTTTCACTCCGCCGGATCTGCCCGACCGGAAGTATTATATCTTTGGCCGGGACGGTGCCCGAAACCTTGCGGAGAAAATGGGCGTGGCTTTTCTCGGAGAAATTCCGATTGAACAGCAGCTCAGAGAGAGCGGCGACAGCGGCAAGCCCATTGTCGAGAAGGATGCTTCCGCCGCCTCATCCATCGCATTCTCCAACATTGCACAGCGCACGGCCCAGCAAATTGCCATTCGCAATGCTACGGGAGCACCCACGGAAAAGGTGGAAATACTCTATCGGTAAAACCGGCGAAAGCTAGCGCGTCTCCTATTTTTCCCGGAGACGTGCGGCTTTTCCTCGCAGAGAGCGCAGATAGAAAAGTTTCGCGCGGCGTACTTTGCCTCTTTTCTTCACTTCAATTTTGGCAATGAAGGGAGAGTACAATGGAAAAACGCGTTCCACCCCAACGTTACTCGAAATTTTGCGGACGGTAAACGTTTGATTGGCGCCCCTGCCCTTGCGTGCAATGACAACGCCCAGGTACTGCTGAATACGCTCTTTGCCACCCTCGCGTACACGATAATGCACGTTCACCGAGTCACCCGCCTTGAAGTCAGGGAGGTCATCCTTGACTTGTGTTTGTTCAATTAAAGTAAGCTTTTCCATTGTTGTATTACCGATTGATTACGTTATAAGATAAAAATTTCAAAGGTCCGGGCGTATGTCCCGGGTTCGCTCCCGCGCCTTTTTTTCCCGCCATTTTCGGATGGCTTCATGGTTTCCCGAAGTCAGAACTTCCGGAATATCCAGTCCGCGAAATCTGGCGGGCCTGGTGTACACGGGGGCCGACAGGAATCCGTCCTGAAACGAGTCGTCCAGTGCGCTTTCGGCATCTCCAAGGACACCCGGAAGCAGCCTTACGATACCGTCAACGATCATCATGGCCGGCAACTCCCCGCCGGAAAGCACGTAGTCACCGACACTCACCTCCATGGTGACCAACTCGTCCCGCACCCGCTGATCAACGCCCTTATAGTGGCCGCATAACAGGATCAAATTTCGACACAATGACAGTGTGTTCACCGTGTGTTGTGTGAGTACCGGCGCATCCGGTGTTGGAAACAGCACCTGATCATACGTTCGTTGCTTCAGCAGCGGCTCAATACAGTCAAAAATGGGCTGCGGACTCATAACCAGGCCGGCGCCGCCTCCAAACGGATAATCATCCACTTTTCGGTGCTTGTCTGTGGAATACCGGCGGAGATCGTGAATCACGATATCAACCTTGTTCGCTTTTCGGGCTCTGCCCACAATACTGTGGTCCAGCGGACCCGTTAACAGCTCCGGAACCGCGGATATGATATCGATCCTCATTGTGTGTTCCATCTGACTTCCGCTAATCGAGATCCTCAAGCTCAGCCGTGTTTCTGGTGATGATCCGCATGGCGGCGTCATCTACTTCCACGACAAACACTTCCAATCGAGGAATCAGTATCGTTTTTTCTTCGGTTCTGACAGCCATCACGGGATAAGCCGGCGTTTCAATTACATCGGAAACCGTGCCCATGACCGTCTCATCATCACGAAAAACCCGGTAGCCGATGATATTCTGCTGCTGTTGTACCGACTCCGTGCTGTGCTCGGTCATCACATGAAAACCACGAAGAGATGATGCTTCCGTGCGTGTTTGGATTCCTTCAAGTTGTACAAAGAACAAATTCCGATTCCGGTCATTCTGAGCCCGGACTTCCTCAATCCGATAGGGCACCCATTGACTTTCCGGATAACGGATGAACACCAAATCATTAACTTCCAGCGGAAACTCACGGTCACCGACATCCAGCAGGAACCCTCCGCGGGTTCCGTGCGCTTTGACAATAACCCCCAGCTCATTCAGGCCGGGGCTTGATTTCGCTGACATAGGCAGTCGTACCTGAGCCCTGGGCTTCCGTACCTATTTCTTATCCTCTTTGGATTCTTTGTCGGAAGAGGCTTCTTTATCACCGGCAGCAGCGTCTTTTGATTCAGCCGCATCCTGCTTCGGAGCTTCCTCTTTTTCAGCGGAATCGGCTTCTTTCTTTTCTTCGGTCTTCTCTGCTTCCGGAGCTTTTTCTTCTTTTGACTCTGCCATGGGGGCATCCGCCTCTTTCGCGTCCGCTTTCTCCTCAGCCGCTTCAGGGCCTTTCTCTTCGCCAGCTTCAGGGCCGGACTCTTCAGCCGCCGCCTTTTCCTCTTCGGCTTTTCTTGCCGCTTCAGCCGCCACTTTCACTTTTTCGGCCTCTTCCCTGGCACGTTTTTCCTGCTCTTTCTTGAACGCCTCTTCCTCCGCCTTCAGCTGATCTTTCATGCGCTGAGCTTTGGTTTGCGCCGGCTTTTCGCCTTTTTTGCGGTCCTCTTTCCAGGCAGAAATCGTTTCATCAATCTCTTCAGCGGATTTTCCCCAACGCTCCAGATGGAGTCTGTAAAAAATCCCCTCTTTTTTGAGGATTGAATAAACCGTATCGGTCGGCTGGGCACCATTTTTAATCCAGTGAACAGCGCGGTCAACATCGAGTCGCAGCAGTGATGGATCCTTTGTCGGGCTGAAGCGCCCAAGGTCTTCTATGATGCGCCCGTCGCGCTTGGTACGAATGTCCGCTACTACAATGTGGTAGTAGGGGAATCTTTTTCTTCCGTGTCGTTGTAATCTGATTTTAACCAATGTTTGCTCCTAAACAGGTTTATGGTTGTTCCTATTGTAATTTTTGTTGCCCGGTCAAGTTCTTCAACCCCTCCATGGCCCGACCCATCTTGTTCATCTTGGTCATGGTTTTCATCATTTTTTTCATCTGGTTGAATTGCTTTAAAAGATCATTGACCTCCTTTACAGAGGTTCCCGAGCCATTTGCTATTCTTTTCCTGCGACTCCCATTAATGAGCTGCGGTTTTCGCCGTTCATCAATGGTCATGGAGTTGATGATGGCCTCTACCGGCTTGAGAGCATCATCATCGATTTCGGCATCACCCAGCTGCTTGCTCATTCCGGGAATCATGCCCACAAGATCCTTCATGGACCCCATTTTCTTGACCTGCTGCAATTGCCCGTAGAAATCCTCCAGGTTAAAGGTGTTGGAGGAAATTTTTGATTGCAGCTTTCTGGCCTGAACTTCATCGTACTGCTGCTGCGCTTTTTCCACCAGCGAAACAACATCTCCCATCCCCAATATGCGCTGGGCCATTCTGTCGGGATAAAACGGGGATATCGTATCCATCCCTTCGCCGGTACTCATGAACTTGATCGGCTTGTTGACCACGGTTTTGATGGATATGGCCGCACCACCACGGGTATCCCCGTCAAGCTTGGTGAGCACCACTCCGTCAAAATCAATCTGCTGATCAAACTCCTTTGCCGTATTCACAGCATCCTGGCCCGTCATGGCGTCCACAACAAACAGCACTTCATTGGCGCCAACCGTCGACTTGATTTTCGACACTTCAGCCATCATATGCTCATCCACATGCATACGTCCGGCCGTATCAATAATCAAAACATCGCGGGCCTGCTTTTTGGCTTCCGCCAGCGACTCTCTCGCTGTTCGAATGGCATCCTTCTCATCAATCGAAAAAACGGGGACCTCTATTTGTCCACCGAGTGTTTTCAGCTGATCTACAGCGGCAGGGCGGTATACATCGGCGGCGGCCAGCATCGGACTCTTTCCCTGCTCTTTGAGCCATTTCGCCAATTTGGCGGAAAATGTGGTTTTTCCCGAACCCTGTAAACCGGCGATCAAAATCACCGTCGGCGGAGCCTGGCTGAACGTGATCTCCTCACGGGTCTCGCCAAGCACCGACACCAGCTCATCATAGACAATTTTTGTAAACTGCTGGCCCGGCGTTACACTGGCAACCACTCCCAGGCCAAGCGCCTTCTCCTTGACAGATGCCGTAATGGAACGGGCCACCTCGTAGTTTACATCCGCGTCCAGAAGGGCACGGCGAATTTCGCGGACAGTCTCTGCGACATTTATGTCGCTCAAACGCGCCTGGCCTGTAACAGACTTAAAGGCGTTTTCTAATTTACTGGAAAGATCTTCAAACATTGGGTGCTGCCCTATCCGTATGCAAGGTTCCCGCGAACGGAAATATGTTCACATTGTAATGGACTCGAAAAGTCAGGAAAAATATGGAGAATATGCACCCAAATCAACTTTTACTTTTTAATAATATACACTTTATCCACATTGGTAAAGCATCGTTTGTTACCTCTTCGGTTTTTAGCTACTTTTAGGCATCTGAAAACCAGCACGGTAACTTTTTTTTTGAAGCATGGATAACATGAAGAAACACAATTTGCTAGACGGCAAGAACGGATTAATTTTCGGCGCTCTTGATGAGAATAGTATTGCATGGCATGTCGCACGGGCTTGCAAGCGCGAAGGCGCTTCATTCACCCTGACCAACGCCCCCATCGCCATGCGGTTCGGTCAGTTGGATAAACTCGCCAAAGAGACGGGCGCTGATGTTATCTCATGCGATGTAACCGATGAAAAAGATGTCATCAAACTCATACAGCAAACCGTAGAGAAGAGCGGAAAGCTGGATTTTGTTTTGCACGCTGTCGGAATGTCTCCGAATATCCGCAAGGGCATCGATTACCAGAAGCTGAACTACAAACTGATGCAGCAAACACTGGAAATATCCGCCATATCGCTGCACAAGATTTTGAAAACATGCATGGAACAGGATGCATTGAATGAACGGGCCAGCGTCATCGCCCTCACCTACATCGGAGCACAGCGTGTTTTTTCGAAATACTCAGATATGAATGATGCAAAAGCGCTCCTGGAAAGCATCGCCAGAAATTTTGGCAGCCGACTGGGCCATAAAGGAATACGCGTTAATACCGTCTCCCAGGGTCCTACCAAAACTTCTGCTGGAACCGGCATCAGGGGATTCGATGCCATGTATGATTTTGCCGAACTGCTTGCTCCTTTGGGGAACCCTTCCGCACAGGAGTGCGCCGATTATTGCGTTACCCTCTTTTCCGACCTCACCGCCAAAGTAACCATGCAGAATTTATTTCATGATGGTGGTTTTTCTACAAATGGCATCAGCGAACAGCTCATTTGGGATCTTGCGGAACTGAAGAAGCAGATGGAGTAACGGTAACATCACCGGCCCTACTGGAATTTCTGTTTTATTGTAACTACAGGAGTTACTGATATGAAAACACGGATCCTTGGAGTTGATCCAGGCTCAAGAGTGACCGGCTATGCCATCCTGGATTGTCAGACTAACACGTTTGTTTCTCCCTGCTGTGATACTTTGAGCCTGACGGATATTGCAGATCCTCACGAGCGGCTCTTGCGCCTTTACTCATTTTTCTCAGAGCTGATCAATTCTTACAAGCCTGACTACTGTTCCATTGAAACACCCGTGTATGGAAAAGATCCGGCGGCGATGCTCAAACTCGGACGAGCACAGGCGGCCATAATAATGGCTACACTTCATGCGGATGTTCCTTTGCACGAGTACTATCCAAAAGCGGTGAAAAAAGCCATCACCGGCAACGGGAATGCCAATAAGGACCAGGTCGCTTACATGCTTGGAAAAATGATATCCCTGCCCGAAAACCGCCTCACGAACGATGCAACCGACGCACTTGCTGTTGCCTGGTGCCACCATCAGAAGATTTCCGACCCGTCATTGACCAATACGCACGAGCAGCCACGCTCAAAGAGCAGAAATCGCAAGAACAGCTGGGCGTCTTTTGTGGATAATCATCCGGATCGGATTCGAACCTGATGCTCCTGGCCGGAATTTCTACTGCACCAAAACTTCCAACCCATGATTGCTTTTTTACACGGAACAATTCACGCAAAAGCCAGTGGTGAAGTGTTGCTGGATGTAAACGGAGTTGGATATCGGGTGCGAATTTCCAATCATACTCTTGACAAGATTCCTGCGACCGGCGAATTGTTCAGAATTCACATCCATCATCACATTTCCGAAAACGACCAGCAGCTTTTCGGATTTGCTTCCCGGGAGGAAAAGAATCTCTTTGAATTACTGATTACGGTCAAGAGTATCGGTCCGAGGCTCGCTCTGGCGCTTTTGTCGGCCATGCCTCCAAACGACATCATTGACGCGATTCTACACCAGGACCCCGGTTTGATTGCAAAAAGTCCCGGTATTGGCAAAAAGTCTGCAGAACGAATTGTTCTGGAGCTTCGCGATAAACTTGGAGAAATTGCCGCCAGTCATTCTTCGGGTATAGAAACCGGATCTGTTCTCCATGAAACGGTATCCGCGCTTGAAGCTCTGGGGTATCCCGGGTCACTTGCCCGCAAAGCCGTACAGCAGGTTCTTAAACAGGATCAGACGCCTGACAATGTTCCAGAATTACTCAAACGATCCTTGAAGTTTCTTCAAACCTGAATTCTATCAGAAATTTGGGCCGGCACGTTCCAAATCGGATATTATCTGACAATCTGTTCAAGATATCTTTTTCTTACCTGCCTCGGTCGTTATGATATAGAAACATACTCCTAACTACTTTTGATGAAACATTCCATTGCAGATGTAAACAACAACTTATTTGACTGACTTTATGGATTACGTATTAATTATGGCCGGTGGTATCGGATCCCGATTCTGGCCCAAAAGCCGCCTTAAGAGACCCAAACAATTCTTGTCATTTTTTGATGGTGAACCATCGCTTCTCAAATCGACTGTAGATCGCATTCTGTCTCTAATTCCGGCAGAACGCATCATCATCTCTACCAATTCCGATTATGTGGGGCTTGTAAAGGAAGAGCTCCCTGAAATTCCCGATGAAAATATTATCGGAGAGCCTGTAGCCAAAAACACCGCTCCCTGTATCGCGTTTGCAGCTGCTCTTATCCATCATCGGGACCCCGACTCAAACATGGTTGTATTGCCGTCGGATCACTACATTCGGCAGAATGATATTTTCCTGGATGACATCTCCGTTGCGTTAAACACACTGCAAAGTCAGGAAGATCAACTTATTACGCTTGGTGTCATTCCGAATCGGCCGGAAACCGGATATGGCTACATTCAATATGATGATCGAAACTCCGTCAAACTGGATGGCCACATTGCTTATCCAGTAAAAACTTTTGCTGAGAAACCGGATATGCAGACTGCCATTAAATTTCTGCAATCGGGCGATTTTCTCTGGAACAGCGGCATGTTTATCTGGAAAACACGAAGCATTCTCAAGGAAATAGAAACTCACCTGCCCGTACTGTATCATCAGGTTCATACCTTGATGCAGCACCTTGAGCAGAATGATGGCAGTATTGCCGATGATGTTTTAAAAACCGTATATGAATCGAGTTTTCCTGTTTCGGTTGATTACGGTATCATGGAAAAGTCGGAGAGTGTCATTGTTATTCCATCAAACTTTCACTGGAGCGACCTGGGCAGCTGGATGTCGGTATATGAAATACACAAAAATCGTGGTGATCAAGACGGGAATATCATCAACGCCGGCGAATCCCTCACGGTTAATTCCCAGAATTGCTTTGTCTCATCCGACACCAACAAGTTAATTGCTTTGGTTGGGCTGCAGGGTATTGGCGTCATTGAAACGGACGACTCCATGCTTATCTGCAAACTGGATCGTTCGCAGGAAGTGAAAGAGGTTTATGAAAAGTTGTCCGAATCCCGCAAAAAGTATTTATAGCAGACTGGCGGCAAGCTTTGATGAGTTATTCAACTGACGATTTTCAGGTCGTACCGAGTTTCCGTCACAGTTCGATTTGAAGCTGGTCATAAGCCAGACGAACATTTCCAGGCAGCTTTCGCGAGATCTCTTCATGAACGACGTACGGTGACATGTGTATCAGATAAGCTTTTTCCACGTTCAGTTTTTCTGCTGCTTCAATCGCTTCCGGGATTGTGAAATGTGTAGGATGGGGCGGGCTCCATCGCAGTCCGCTCATGACGACCACTTTTGAACCCATTATTTTTTCTGCCGTTGCTTCCGGTATGGCGCTGACATCTGTTATATAGGAAAAGTCATTTAACCGAAACCCGATTATTTCCATTTCACCGTGAAACACCGGAAGAGGTGTGATCCGGATATCTCCGACTTTTTCGGGTTGTTTCAGTATTCGAAAATCCAGATCCACCGATCCGGGAGTTTTATCCGGAGGAAACATGTAACTGAATCGCTGCATTATTACATCCCGTGTTCTGGCATTGGTATATGCAGGAATTGCCTGATTTTGGGCATAATTGTAGGCCCGTATGTCGTCGAGTCCGCCAATGTGATCGGTATGTTCATGTGTAAACAAAAAAGCGTCGATATGCTTTATCCCCGCGCGTAACGTTTGCAAACGGAATTCCGGGCCGGTGTCGATGACGAGCGACATTTCCTCTGTCCTTACCCAAACCGAGCAGCGATACCGCTGATCCCGGGGATCTGCACTTTGATTTTCCGAACCAAAACCCCCGGCAACCGGCACACCCATCGAGGTTCCGGTCCCCAGAAATGTCACCTTCATAAATTCAAACTGTTAGTTGGCAATTTTATCCTTCCACTTATCCATCTCCTTTCGAACAGCCGGCTTGACATACATGTCCTCGATTTTCTGGCCTGACAAGAATCGCATCATCTGGGCAATATGGAATTCCGGCGGATAATTCTTGTTGATCATGACCAGCCGGTCCCCTTCCAGCACGCAGAAATCGCCCCTGAAGTTTCCTTTCTCTTTTCTGATATGATAGCCAAGCTGTTCAATTATGGACTCTAATTCCGCTTGAAATTTTTCAGCTTTCATTGTTTCTAGTGGAAAAAATGTTGTGGGGGGATTATTGGGTCCAATATGTACCTTTCTTGAACGGTGGAGGAAGTTCTTGAAGCAATGTATCAAAAGCTGATTCCGAGGGTCACATTATTACTCTGGATGTCGTGATGATTTATATCACTACCTCCCGAGTATCGGCGGAAAGAATAATCAAAGCCGGCGACCAGACCGAATCTGCTTATCAGCTGATCCAGATGGAATCGCACGCTGCCATTTACGGCGCTGAATTGCCCCGAATCACTTCCCAAAGCAGAAAACGAAAAACCTATTTGAGGTATGGCTTCCGCAGACACTCTCATGGAACCGGAAATTTGGTAAAATAGTCCAATTCCCAGTCCGATTCCCACCGAACTTTGGCGAAAATGGTCGACATCTGGTTGGGATGAGTCCGTAGACCGGACCCTGATATAGTCTGTTGACAATTTTAGCGGCAGCGAAACTCCCATCCTGGCACTTCCCAAAAGAGGTGTTGCGGCACGAATATTGGCACCTGCATTGACGAAATTCAGCGTATCTGCACCTTCTGAACCCAGATTATTGCCATAAGCAACATAGGAGCGAAAACCGGGGACTTCAAACCTGAGGCGGTAAACCATGTCCGACCAGTCGTATCTGACCTGCCCGTTTTCATTGTTACCGAGTCGATAATCCATATTTATGAAATCCGGACCAGCAATCAGTACCGACTGAGCGGATCGTGTTCTTTGATCCGACTCCTCAACGGAAAACATTTGTGCAGGTGCTTCAGAAACAGCCGCCAACAAAACGCTGAACAATAACGTTACTGCCAGGCACAGATGAACCCTTCTCATCAACATAGCTTGGGATTTATATAAATTCATGGATTTGATTTGCAATGGCCTGCTTCACACACCTGCGCAACATCTCTTGCAATCAAACGGAACAGGAAATCAACACACGGCGGCATCGTTACATACCATCGGTCACATAACGAACATTACCGGGCGGCAAGTCTGTAAAAAATCATAATATAGATGATACATGTACTAATATCCAAAGAACCAGAGATGTACGACAACCTTGATAATCTGGTTACCAGATACAACACGCGCAGAAAATCGACAATTCACCTTGACTATTTCCCGAATTAGTGCGTATATTTGTAATCCTTGGTCCGGTAGTTCAGTTGGTTAGAACGCCTGCCTGTCACGCAGGAGGTCGTGGGTTCGAGTCCCATCCGGATCGCTAAAAGCGCAATCAATTGATTATCAATTGGTTGCGCTTTTTTTGTTTGTTCTGAATTTTGCATCATTTGCCCGATCACCATAGCGGTGTTTATAAACAATTGATATACAACAAGATAACCATTCAACGGCATGAAAGATTCATCCTGGTATCCGGAATATGACGTGATAGTGGTTGGAGGTGGACATGCGGGCTGTGAAGCCGCTGCTGCTTCTGCTCGCATGGGGTGCCGCACCCTTCTCATCTCGATGAATTTAAATTCAATTGCCCAGATGTCTTGCAATCCGGCGATTGGAGGGGTAGCAAAAGGGCAACTTGTGAGGGAGATAGACGCTCTTGGAGGGGTCATGGGAAAAGTGGCCGACTCATCAGGTGTTCAGTTTCGAATGTTAAACAAAAGCAAAGGGCCGGCCATGTGGAGTCCACGGGCCCAAAGCGACCGTTTACTCTACGCACAACATGTACGGGAAGAGTTGGAGACCATTCCAAAACTGCATTTTCGTCAGGATAGCGTCGTTGATCTTGCCACTGACAGCAACACTCAGGTTAACGGAGTAATAACTTTGAACGGCCTCAGGATTGCGGCCCGCTGCGTCATTTTGACCAATGGTACCTTTCTGAATGGAATCATTCACATCGGGGAAAAGCAATACGGCGGCGGGCGTTCGGGAGAACGAGCATCCACCGGTCTCACGGCATCACTGGAAAATCTTGGTTTTGAATCCGGCCGCTTAAAAACCGGTACTCCTCCTCGCCTCGATGGACGAACGATCAATTATCAAAGTCTCGAAATTCAATATGGCGATGATAAACCGGTTCCATTTTCTTTTTTAACAGATCGTTTGCCTGACCAACAGGAGCAGATGACTTGCTGGATTGCCTACACGTCTCCCATGGTTCACGACCTGCTTAGAACCGGATTTGACAGAAGCCCAATGTTCAACGGGCGAATTAAATCTACAGGTCCGCGCTATTGCCCTTCAATTGAAGACAAGATTCATCGTTTTGCTGATCGCGACCGACACCAGCTGTTCCTTGAACCTGAAGGGCGCACTACCTATGAAATGTATCTGAACGGTTTTTCTACGAGCCTTCCGGAGGATGTTCAGTACAAGGCCCTCAGGTCCATAAAAGGGTTTGAGGAAGTCATTATGATTCGCCCCGGGTATGCCATTGAGTATGATTTCTTCCCGCCTCATCAAATAAGTCGAAGCCTTGAAGCAAAAAATATTGACGGGCTCTTTCTTGCAGGACAGATTAATGGCACAACCGGTTATGAGGAAGCGGCCAGCCAGGGACTAATGGCCGGAATCAATGCCGCTCGAAAAGTTCAACAGGCTGATGAAGTTATTCTTGAGCGGTCACAAGCCTACATCGGGGTCCTTATTGATGATCTGGTTAACAAGGGCACTGATGAACCATATCGAATGTTTACCTCGCGTGCAGAACACAGGATCCTCTTGCGTCAGGATAATGCGGATCTCCGCCTGACCCCCCTGGCTATTAAACTGGGCCTTACTTCTGAGGAGCGAATTAGACGGCTCTCCGACAAAGAAACACAAACAGAACAGGTTCTAAATATTTTAAACGACCACAGCGCCAAGCCCGATATCTACAATCCTCTTCTTGACAAAACTGACCAGGCGCACCTCAAACAGTCGATAAAACTTCCCAAATTATTGGCCAGGCCACATATTTCTCTTACCCAATTGCTGGAGTATGACCTGGACCTAAAGTGTAAACTTGAGGCTTGTACAAATAACGAACTTGTATTGGAGCAAGCCGAAATTCAGATCAAGTACGAAGGTTACATTGAGAAAGAGCACAACATGGTTCGACAACTAGCCGAGAAGGAGAACCAGGCAATTCCAAAAAGTATCAAATACGAAAATATTCAAAGCCTGTCCAGCGAAGGGCGCCAGAAATTAATCAAGGTTCAACCCGAAACCATTGGACAAGCCAGCCGCATTAGCGGGGTTTCCGCAAGCGACATATCCGTTTTGATGGTGTATCTCAACATGTGAAATACAATGTTTCACGTGAAACATTGTATTTCAAAGTAAAGTGACTATCATGAATCCTGTTCCCGTATCTGATGTTTCACGTGAAACAATTGAAGCTGTCTACCGTGCTTTTAACAAAAATATACACGTTTTTGCCCGTCTGATAGACTATTGGTTGTCCTGGAATAAAAAAGTAAACTTGTTCAGCCGCGGGGTATCGGCTGCTGACCTTGAGAACCATATCACTCACAGCTTGTTCTTATGCTTTATTTATAGAAGTGAGCTTTCCTCACCAATAATTGATGCCGGGAGTGGGGGTGGTCTGCCAGGTATCCCGATGGCCGTGACAAATTCGGACATCCGGTTCTACCTGGTGGAGAAGGTGTTAAAAAAACACCTGGTGCAAAAAGATGTATTGCGAAAATTCCATTTAAATAATGTCGTTCCGATATGCAGTGATATCTCGTCCTTCCAGCTCAATGAACCTGTTCGTATCGTTTCCAAGCACGCTTTTCCGGTAGGCCGTCTGTTGGCAGCTGTATCTCATTTGCCCTGGTGTGAAATTACCATGCTGAAAGGGGACGATTACGAGAGTGAAATATCCGATCAGATGCATACGCTCTACTCATTTCATGCTAGTCGGCTGGATATCTCTCACACGTTTTTTCACAACAAATATCTGCTTTCTATTCAAAGGAACTCATAAAAAATGAACAGCAATGAGAGGCGTCTTAAAATACTTTATCAGCTCCAATCCGGTAAGAATCTCTCCATAAGGGATCTTACCGAATACTTTGGTATCAGCAGAAGAACGGTGTTCAGAGACCTTAGAGTTATTCAGGACCTAGGTGTTCCTATTATTCATGATCCCGAAACGGGTTACGGCGTAATGCGTGACGGCATGATTCCACCCATTATGTTCCAATTCAGAGAGCTTGCTGTCATTGTTATGGGGCTTTCCTTCGTAAAAGCGCAGGTTGACAGGGAAATGGTAAAAGATGCAGAGAATGTTCTTTTAAAAATTAAAAACGCAATCCCCCCCTCTCTTCAGAAGCAAATAGACGAACTGGAAAAAAGAACACTGGTATCGCCATATATAAAAAACATTAAGGACAGAGAGAAGGGAGGTGACTGGTTTGTGCTATGTTCATCATTTATCGAAAACAGACCCGTGTCATTTGTATACTTGAACGAACAGGGGGTTAAAAAACAGAGGACCGTTGACCCTCACATTCTTGTCTATTTTTCTGATCACTGGAATGCAATAGGGTACTGCCATGACAGGCAAACACTCAGAAATTTCAGACTCTCAAGAATGTCCGATATCAAGCTTTTGGAAAGTACCATACAGAAACCTTTCCATGACGTAACCGTCGACGAGCTGCTTTATGGGAGATTTGAATCAAGTACCACGGTAGTTGTTTCCATAGCAAAGGAAAAAGTATTCCAGTTTTTAACCGAGCTTCCTGGCAAAATAATCGACAAACAACCTGATGGTGACAGGATCCGAATATCATTCTCCATCGACAACCTCTCATATATCAATGAATGGTTGCTGAAATTCGGCCGGCATGTCCAGGTAGTAGCCCCAAAAGCTCTTCAAACAATGAGAGCTTCCTTGCTTGAAGAGCTTTTGGTGTCAAATAAATAATTTCTCCCTAGCTCTTTCACCCTTTACCATGCAATGATTGCAAAGAAAGCATTATCGAATACGTGAACATCAAAATAGTTCCAGATTTTGAGACGTTCTAAGCCTGTCATTCCAATATAAACAAGGCTTCCTACTCCAGACTCATCTGACCACCGTTTTCATCATCCGGCTTGTCATTATCGTGATCCGAATCAGAATCATTATTATTGCCCGGACTACCTTTAAGATCTACCTCCTCTCCATTCTCTCCGACCTTTTTCACACTATTGGTATCATCCTCACTGACAACACGGGTGATTCCAGAGATAGTATCCCCTCCACCCAGTCTCATCATCCGGACACCCTGCGTATTACGGCCCATAGATCGGATATCTTTACTGTGCATGCGAATGATCTTGCCCTTTTCGGTAATGATCATCAAATCATCATTGTCGCTAACTTCTTTTAGCGCAATAAGTTTGCCGGTTTTGGGAGTAATCTTGAGAGTAATGACACCCTTACCTCCCCTTGTTTGTTCGCGGTAGTCTTCAACCAGACTACGTTTGCCATAACCATGTTCTGAAACAGCGAGAACCGTGGCATCTCGAGTATTCTTGATAACCACCATATCCACAACCTTGTCATTCTTGTCGGAAAGACTAATTCCGCGAACGCCTCTGGTATTTCTTCCCATCAGACGAACATCCGTTTCCTTGAAGCGAATAGCTCGGCCGTTCTTGGCACCAAGAAGGATCGTACTGTTACCGTCTGTTAGACTGGCGCTCAACAGTTTGTCATCATCATCCACATTGATTGCAAGAATTCCGTTCCTTCTGGGCCGGCTGTAGGCATCCAGACTTGTCTTCTTAACAACCCCTTTCTCTGTTGCCATAATAATATTATGGCTGTTGGTATAGTCCTGGTCATCAAGGGTTTTAACAGGTACAAATGCCTGAACATGATCATCTTTGTCAATCTCAATGAGATTGACAATAGCCCTGCCACGGCTCAGCCTGGAACCCTCCGGTATCTCATAAACCTTCAGCCAGTAACAACGGCCGTTCTTTGTAAAGAACAGGATATAGTTATGATTCGTCGCTACAAACAGATGCTCTACATATTCATCATCTTTTGTAGTTGCACCTCTCATCCCGGATCCACCCCGCTTTTGTCTTCTGTAGCCACTAACAGGAGTTCTTTTGATATAGCCCTTATTGGAGATAGTTACAACAACATCTTCATCGGCGATCATATCCTCGATATTAAACTCGTCCGCAGAGTGTACAATCTGCGTTCTGCGTTCATCCCCATATCTTTCCTGAAGAGAAACAAGCTCCTCAATAATAATTTCGTTTTGGGCGTCCCTGCTAGTAAGAATTCTGCGATACTCCTGAATTTGATCAAGAATGTCTTTGTATTCCAGCTCAATCTTGTCCCTTTCAAGGGCGGTCAGTTTCTGGAGACGCATATCCAGTATTGCTTTAGCCTGAAGGTCTGTCAGCCCAAACCCTTTTCGAAGCCTGCTGTTTGCTTCCGGGACATTCTTTGAAGAACGGATGGTTTGAATCACTTCGTCAAGATTATCGACACCAATCTTGAGACCTTCCAGAATATGAGCACGCGCCTCCGCCTGATCCAGATCATACAGGGTTCTCCGAATGATCACCACAATTCGGTGTTCAATAAAATGCTCGATAATCTCTTTGAGATTCATAACCTTCGGACGCCCCCTCACAAGTGCAAGGCTGTTAACTCCAAAGGTGTGTTGCATCTGGGTATACTTGTACAACTGATTCAACACGACACTGGGCACGGCACCGCGTTTGAGCATGATGACAATGCGCATACCCTCGCGATCCGATTCGTCCCTGACATCCGTGATTTCAGTAATTTTTTCTGTCTGAACCAGGAATGCGATTTTTTCAATAAGGCTCGCTTTATTTACCTGATACGGGATCTCGGTCACAACAATCTGTTCCCGGTTGCCGCGTAATTCTTCCACAGAAGCCAATGCACGCAGCACAACTCGGCCACGACCTGTTTCATAGGCCTCTTTTACACCTTCGTATCCGTAAATAATTCCACCGGTAGGGAAATCCGGAGCTGTAATATGCTTCATCAGCTCGGAGATTTCTATTTCGGGATTGTTGATAAGCGCCTTGATACCCTCGGTGACTTCCGTCAGGTTGTGAGGCGGCATATTGGTTGCCATCCCAACCGCAATCCCCGATGCACCGTTAATCAGCAGGTTGGGAACCATAGACGGCATGACCGTGGGCTCGGTCAGCGTATCATCAAAGTTTGGCTGATAATCGACGGTATTCTTATTGATATCCGCGAGAATTTCCTCCGAAATTCGATCCATTCGGACTTCGGTATATCTCATTGCCGCAGCCGAGTCACCATCCACAGAACCAAAGTTACCCTGCCCGTCCACAAGCGTGTATCTCATGGAGAAATCCTGAGCCATTCTGACAATGGTATCATATACCGCCGAATCTCCATGCGGGTGGTACTTCCCGAGCACTTCACCAACAATTCTCGCACTTTTTTTGTACGCCCGGTTGTGAAGCATGCCAAGTTCGCTCATACCAAACAGGACCCTGCGATGAACCGGCTTCAGTCCGTCCCTGACATCAGGCAGTGCCCGTGAAACGATAACCGACATGGAATAGTCGATGTACGAAGACTTCATTTCGTCTTCGAGATTGATTTTTATAATCTTATCAGACATTTCTTATAGTTGTGCTTTAGATATCAAGTTTGGCATACTTGGCGTTTCTCTCGATAAATGCCCTTCTGGGTTCCACAAGATCGCCCATGAGTACAGTGAAAAGCTTGTCGGCAGCCGCCGCGCTTTCTACCGTAACTTGTTGCAAGGTTCTTGTTTCCGGATTCATCGTTGTTTCCCAAAGCTGGTCGGGATTCATTTCACCAAGACCCTTGTATCTCGAGACATCGATTTTGCGTGTTGTTGACCTCAATGACTTCAGTATTGCATCGCGCGCATCATCATTCCACGCATACTCGATCTTTTTGCCTTGCGTGATTTTGTAGAGAGGCGGGGTGGCGATATAAACATGTCCTCCTTCAATCAGGGGTTGCATATATCTGTAAAAGAACGTCAAAAGAAGAGTGCGAATATGAGAGCCGTCGACATCCGCATCTGTCATTATGATGATTTTGTGATAACGCAGATTTGAAATATCAAAATCCTCTATAAATCCGACACCGACTCCAAGTGCGGTAATCATGGCTCTAATCTCATTATTCTCAAGAATCTTTCCGACTCGCGCCTTTTCCACATTGAGAATCTTGCCTCTGAGAGGAAGAATAGCCTGGAAACTTCTGTTTCTGCCGGTTTTGGCAGATCCGCCGGCAGAGTCACCCTCAACAAGATAGATTTCACAATGGGCCGGATCGTTTATGGAGCAGTCTGCCAGTTTGCCCGGCAATCCCATTCCTGCCATAGCACTTTTGCGCTGGACGAGTTGCCGTGCTTTTCGGGCCGCCTCACGCGCTTCGGCGGCCCTCATGACCTTTTCAATTACTGATTTGGCAATCTTCGGGTTCAACTCAAGGTATTCGTTGAGTTTTTCGTAAACCACAACCTCAACGGCACTCTGCACTTCCGAGTTTCCAAGTTTGGTTTTGGTCTGACCTTCAAACTGTGGTTCCGCTACCTTAATGCTGATAACGGTAGTAAGTCCTTCTCTGAAGTCTTCGCCGCTGACACTTACCTTGCCCCGGATCAATCTGTTCTTCTCTCCATAGTTTTTCAGAGCCCTTGTCAATGCCCTCCGAAAACCGGAAATATGTGTTCCCCCCTCATGCGTATTAATGTTATTGACATATGAGTGTACATTCTCCGAGTAGGAATTGTTGTACTGCATTGCCACTTCAACCGGAACATTGTCGATTTCTCCAGAAAAATAGAGCGGTTCCGGCACAATGGAGTCCCTTCCCTCATCCAGGTATTTCACAAAGTCTCTGATTCCACCTTCATAGTGAAACACTTCGCGAAGTGGTTCCGCCTCTCTCGTATCCGTCAATTCGATGGTAATTTCCGGATTGAGAAATGCCAGTTCCCGCATTCGTTCAGCAACGATATCAAAACGGAACTCGTGACCTTGTGTAAAAATGGTGGGATCCGGAAGAAAATGGATGCTGGTCCCGGTTTCATCCGTCGTTCCCGTCTTTTTAAGGGGCGTTACGGTTTTTCCATAGGCAAAACCCATACGGTGAATTTCGCCATCTCTGTGAATTTCGACATCGAACTGACTGGAAAGCGCGTTCACACAACTTACGCCCACACCGTGAAGTCCCCCAGAAACCTTGTACGAATCCTTGTCAAATTTTCCACCAGCGTGCAGTTTGGTGAGAACGAGTTCCACGGCCGGCATTCCGAACTTTTTATGCATATCTACCGGAATACCCCTGCCGTTATCAACTATCGTAATGGAGTTGTCTTCATTAATAGTCAGTGATATGTAATCACAATAACCGGCAAGCGCTTCATCTATGGAGTTGTCAACCACCTCGTTAATCAGGTGATGAAGTCCTCTCTGCGAGGTATCTCCAATATACATGGAAGGCCGTTTTCTTACCGCTTCCAGGCCTTCGAGAACCTGGATATTGGATGCTCTGTATTCCGGTTGTTTTGCTTCACTCATGGTACTATAGCCAGGTTGATTGAATTAATCACAGAGAGGCCGGAAGGACCCCACCATTTTTCTTCCATTTTAATAAGTGAAAATAGCCCTTAATCGCATCTTTTCAAAACAAGTAACCATCGAATTCGGCTTCAGACACAAAATGCCACTGCGCGCCATTATGACCCTGCCCCTGAACTTGTTACTTGTTTTGAAAGAGAAAAAATGTTTGTTACTTGTTGATAATTCCTCTATTTTTGCTTTCTGTTTGCAATAATTAACTTGAATGATCTGAACCACCATGTCATTACGAGACGATATATTCGGAAGCAAGGCCCAAAACGGCTATCGGTCTTCCAAGTCCAATAATAAAACGAAGCATCGTTTTAAATTGAATCTTCAGAAAAGGAGATTTTACATTCCTGAAGAAGATCGCTGGATCACATTGCGTGTTACTGCCAAAACCGTTCGGACGATCAACCGAAAAGGTGTAACAGCGGTTTTGCAGGAAGCCAGAAAAAAAGGCACCCTTAACAAAAACATCTGAATCCCGTTATGGCCAAGGCTAAAGGTAATCGCGTACAAGTCATTTTGGAATGCACGGAAGCGCCCGGAACATCCCGGTATGTCACCACGAAAAATCGCAGAACGACCACTAATCGTCTTGAGTTGAAGAAATTCAACGCGAAACTCAGAAAACACACTCTACACAAAGAGATTAAATAAGGAAAGGTATTATGGCCAAGAAACAGGTTTTCGGTGAAGAGGTACTTGCTGCAAAGGCAGCCCAGAGGAAAATGGCCAAAGTGATTCTCTCAAAAAAATCGGCCAAAGGAAAAGTCTCTTTCAGTGAGACAACCATTGACCAGGACAACGTGAAAGATTTTATCTCTCGCAACAAATCCTGACAGCATCTGTTTATTCGATTTAAAAAGGTTACGCATCTGTTTGTGTAACCTTTTTTTGTTTAATGAAACTGACTACTTTGCCATATATGCCGGGCCATCATTTTCGGGCATGGTATCCTGTTACAAACATGTATATTCCCCTTTCGCTATGAGCAAAACGTACGAAACCATTTTGTCGGATCTAAAAACAGCCATGAAGTCGAAAGATTCCGAACGGCTTCAGGTACTGCGTTCTCTCAAGTCCAAACTTCTTGAGAAGGAGATCAGTGAGAGAAAGGGCGATGAAGTAAAACTTTCCGAAGAGCAGGTCAGGGAGGTGCTGATGAAAGCAGCCAAGCAGCGCAAGGACTCGATTGCTCAATATCGGGACGCCTCCCGCAATGACCTTGCCGAAACGGAGGAAAAGGAGCTGGAAATAATTGAATCCTACCTTCCCGAAATGCTCTCGGAAAATGAAATCAGGTCGATCGCCATGGAAACGATCAAGGAGTTCGGTGCTGATTCTACTGCCGAAATGGGAAAGGTGATGGGAGCTTTGATGCCAAAAGTAAAAGGAAAGGCCGACGGGGCACTGGTTAACCGTGTTGTGCGCGAGTTACTTACTTAAGTTATGAATCTACTGGACGGCCTCGCACTTTTGTTCATTCTCTACTTTGCCTGGAGGGGATATCGAAACGGGCTGATCAAGGAGGTATTCAGAATCGTTGGCCTCGTTCTTGCGGGATTTGTCGCCTTTCAATATGCCGATTTGGCGGGTTCATTAATCAGGCCTGTACTGGATATTGACCCGCAGTTCATCCCTTATATTTCCTTTACGGCTCTGTTTGTTTTGGCCATGGTTGCCGTTCAGCTGGGCATTGCATTTCTGGACGCCCTTATCCAGCTCCTGTTACTGAGTATTCCAAACCGACTTTTGGGTTCCCTTTTTGGTGTATTAAAAAGCAGCCTCCTGGTAAGCATTGCCCTGATTGTGCTGTCCGGTTTTGGCATACCCGGCAGTGAAACCCGAAACCAATCCGTTTTATATAAATCGCTTGTAAAAGTTGCGCCGGCTTCCTACGACATTGTTGCCAGAGTGCTCCCCGGCGTCAAGCCCTACAAGGAGTCTGTAGAAGAGTATCTATCCATCCCTGATTAACCGATTAAAATTCATGTCCGCTTTTTTGCCCGTAGAAGAACAGCTTGAAATCATTGAACGAGGGACTGTCGAAATCGTACCCCGTGAAGAATTGAAACAAAAACTGGAAAAGTCGCGGGAAAGCGGCAAGCCTCTTCGAATCAAACTCGGATGCGATCCAACACGTCCCGATCTTCATCTTGGACATTCGGTAATCTTGCGGAAAATGAGACAGTTTCAGGATCTGGGTCATCATACCATACTGATTATCGGGGATTTTACGGCAATGATCGGCGATCCGTCAGGTGCAAACAAAACGCGGCCGGCCCTGACCAAAGAAGAGGTACTTCATAACGGAAAATCCTATTTCGATCAAGCTTCGAAAATTCTGGATCCTGATAAAACCGAAATCGTCTACAACTCGGAGTGGTTGTCACCCATGAGCTTCGGGGATGTCATCCGCCTGGCTTCCCACTACACCGTTGCACGTATGATCGAACGGGATGATTTCACCAAAAGGTATCAGAACAATGACACCATCTCCCTCCATGAGTTTCTCTACCCCCTTGCCCAGGGCCAGGATTCGGTACATCTCCGATCCGATGTCGAACTGGGCGGTATCGACCAGAAATTTAATCTTCTTGTGGGCCGCCACCTGCAGAAGGAGTTTAGCCAGCCTCAGCAAGTTTGCCTGATGATGCCTCTGCTTGTGGGTACCGACGGCACCATGAAAATGTCGAAGTCGTACGAAAACTACATAGGTATCGATGAAAAACCAGAGGACATGTACGGCAAGACCCTTTCTATTCCCGATGACCTTATTTACCCCTACTTCGAGCTGCTGACCGACGTTTCTCTTCACGATTTACCTGAAATCCGTGAAAAGGCTGAAGAGGATCCAAGAAACGCGAAGCACGACCTGGCCTGGACCATCACTAAAATGTACCATGGATCAGATTTGGCCGATCAGGCCCGGGCGTTTTTTGAAAAAACGGTGGTCAAAAAGGACATTCCGGATGAGATCCCTGAGTTTGCTTTGGATGCCGGCCGGCAGTTGCGACTTCTGGATCTTATGAAGCACGTCGGCTTTGTAGCCAGTAACAGCGAAGGCCGTAGAATGGTGACTCAGGGAGGTGTTACACTTGACGGAGAAAAGATCACCGATCCGCAATATGAACTGGTTTTGGAAGAGGACAAAGAGCTCATTTTGAAAGTAGGAAAGCGTAAATACGGCAAACTTGTCACGAAATAACTCTGTGTTCCGCCCTCCGGCAACTAACTGCCCGAGCGCAAAACCCGTCCGGCCCCATCTCCTTTGCTATTTCCCGTTTATTTTGCTCGCGTTGTAGATACACATCGGAGGAATGTTGCGGTATTCCATCTCCGTTTTGACACTGGGAAAAAACTTTTTCAAATGGGATTCGAGATGTTTTGAGGTTTGATATCCCAAAAACATGCCGTCCTCCGACAACAGCTCCCATGATTTTTGGAGAATGTTGTTCTTCACCTCTTGATCCAGAAAAGAGAACGGTATCCCGGATATTATGACATCGATGTTCTGCCAATCCAGCGATTTCGCTATCCGGCCGGCCTCCTCTGCGCTGGCATGAAATACGGAAAGCCTTCTGTCGTCGATGCTGACAAGGGAAAGGACAAAATCGTCGTTTGTTTCAATCGCCGCGATACCGGAACCTGCGGTCATCTTCTGAAGCAAAACCCTGGTAAAGACACCGTCCGCCGGTCCATACTCCATAATCCGCAGATCTTTGGAAAAATCAATATTCCGGCAAACCTTCTCAATGGTAAACCGGGATGTTGGCGTAACAGAGGCAACGCCGGGGTCTTTCAAAAAGTTTTTCAGGTAGCTGATAGTACCCATGGAAAAAATGAATTTGTATTCTCATTGGGAAGAAACTGGACAGCATCAACCTGCCTGCCGGAACTTCTTCAGATAACAGACCGGGCAAAATCCGCAACAAAAGCCGATCATCGAAAGCCAAATGTATCACGACTCCTATCATACGAATCGTCACGTTAAATTGAAAGATGCGGCCATATAGCAGTTTTATATCTGCTTTTCGACCTGTTCGATCTGATCCCTGATTCTAGCCGCTTCTTCAAATTCCATATTCTTCGCAGCCGTGCGCATGGCTTCCTTGAGGTAATCCACAAAATCCTTCTTCTTCTCAAATACGATCTCTTTCATAGCGGGAGAAGCCTGGTAGCGGATACCATCCTCGGCAACTTTTATCCTTTCCAGCGCATCGGTGCCGGCCCCTGATTCCGTCTCAATTTCAAAAGAGCGGGCTCCGATCAGTTCCGGATCAACCAGTGGCTTAAGTTCTTTGGCAACCGTCGTCGGATTAATTTTGTGCTTTTTGTTGTACGCCATTTGAATCGCCCTGCGCCTGTCCGTTTCATCGATTACCTTTCGCATGCTGTCGGTGACCTTGTCGGCGTACATGATGACACGACCGGCCACATTTCTGGCGGCCCGGCCGGAAATCTGAAAGAGGGAGGTTTCCGATCTGAGGAACCCCTCCTTATCCGCGTCCAGGATGGCTACGAGCCCAAGTTCGGGTATATCGATACCCTCGCGAAGCAGGTTAATACCGACAAGCACATCATAATCTCCCCGACGATAACGATAAAGGACTTCCACGCGCTCAAGCGCATCCAGCTCGCTGTGCATGTAGGCCGCCTTGAGACCGAGGTCCTTCAGATACTGCGACAGTTCTTCGCTCATTCGTTTCGTAAGTGTCAGGCAAAGAACGCGCTGACCCGCTTTCACGGCTACCCGGACTTCCCCGACGATATCGTCAATCTGGTGCTTAAGTGGCCTGACTTCAATTTTCGGCTCCATGAGTCCCGTGGGCCGGATTATCTGCTCAACAAATGCTCCTTCGCTTTTTTCAAGCTCATAATCAGACGGTGTTGCGCTGACAAAAATGCATTTCTTTATTAGTGACTCCCACTCCTCAAATTTCAGCGGCCTATTGTCAAGAGCCGAGGGAAGGCGAAATCCGTGCTCAACCAGATTGATTTTTCGCGATCTGTCACCGCCATACATGGCGCCGATTTGCGGAACGGTTTGATGAGACTCATCCACCACAAGCAGGAAGTCTTCAGGAAAGTAATCGAACAGACAATAGGGCCGTTCTTCCGGCTTTCGTCCCGCCAGATACCTTGAATAGTTTTCGATACCCGGGCAAAACCCGATCTCCTGCATCATCTCAATATCAAACATGGTACGCTGCTCCAGACGCTGCGCTTCCAGGAACTTTTCCTCGGATCTAAGTACCTCCAGCCTGAGATCCAGTTCATCCTGAATCTGCACAATGGCCGTTTTGAGCCGGTCCTTCGTCGTGACATAATGCGATGCCGGATAGATAAAAAACTGATCGACCTCATCCAGCAATTCCCCGGTAACAGGATCGAAGAGCGTAAGCTTTTCGATTTCATCACCCCAGAACTCAATGCGAAGCGCATGTTCGGAATAGGCTGGATACAGATCCACCACATCGCCCCTTACACGGAACCGCGCCCGCTCAAACTCCTGGTCATTGCGGCTGTAGTGCAGATCCACCAGATCATACAACAGCTTGTTTCTGGCAATTTCTTCACCGACCTTCAACCGGATAATCAGTTTGGCATATTCGCTGGGGGAGCCGATCCCATAGATGCAGCTGACCGAGGAGACAATGATGACATCCCTCCTGCCGGACAGCAGTGAACTGGTGGCGCGCAGCCGCAGCCGCTGGATTTCATCGTTAATCGAGAGATCCTTTTCGATATACTTGTCCTGGGCAGCGATGTACGCTTCCGGCTGGTAGTAGTCATAATACGATATAAAAAACTCCACACAGTTTTCAGGGAAGAAATCGCTCAGCTCCCGGTACAGCTGGGCAGCAAGCGTTTTGTTGTGACTCATCACAAGGGTTGGCTTGCCGGTTTGCTCAATCACCGAGGCAATGGTGCGGGTTTTACCAGATCCGGTGATGCCAAGCAGCGTCTGAAATCGCTCGTCTCCCCTGATGCCGCCAACAAGTTCGGCGATGGCCGCAGGCTGATCGCCGGCGGGAAGATAGGGCGATACCAGTTTGAAATCAGACACAGGTTCCTTTTCCATTAAAGAAATTCTTACTTTTTACAGCTCCCGGGCAAACAATCGGCAACTCCGAAGCCACTATTTCCCATGTTACTATGATATGATCCGCTGTTCCCCTGTTCATTACCAGGAAATTGGAGCAGGGTCACAAAAACGAAACAATGAGCGACAAACAACAAAGCCTCAACATCCACCGAAAGCGTATCGACGATATTGATGATGAGATATTGCGCCTGCTGCAAGAGCGCAACGATACGGTAAAACAGGTGATCGACACAAAAATCAAGAACAAGCTGCCGATTTTTGTAGCCAATCGTGAAGAACAAAAAATAACGGAATTTCGTGACAAAGCGAATCGCCTTGGGCTCGATCCTGAGTGGGCCGGTGATTTTCTTCGAATGATAATGAGTTCTTCACGCGCGTATCAGTCCGGCAAGACCTTTCCCCAGACCAGTGCCGGGCCAAAAAAAATTCTCATGGTTGGTGGCGGAGGAGGAATGGGCTCCCTATATGCCCGAATTGCCAGGGCGTCTGGCCACAGTGTCGACATACTGGAGCGGGACGATTGGGATCGTGTCGGTGAGTTAACCAGCGGCAAAGACCTGGTGATCATAACCGTACCCATCAAAGTTACGGAAACCACCATCGAGCGTATTGGTCCTCATCTCCAGAAAAACACCATTCTCGCGGATTTCACCAGCAACAAAACGCATATTCTGGACGCGATGATGCACGCGCATCAGGGGCCTGTCGCCGCGCTCCACCCGATGCACGGCCCGGATGTCACCCATGTTTCCAAGCAGCTGATGATGGTGTGCCACGGCCGCGACCGTCAAGCCTACGAGTGGATGCTGGAGCAGTTTCAGTTATGGGGACTCCGCATCAAGTCGGTGGATCCCGAACAGCATGACCGCGCCATGCATTTGATACAGGGCTTGCGTCACTTTGTTGCTCTGCTGCACGGTTCCTTCATGCGGGAATTCGAGCTCAAGCCGGAGGAGATGGCCGATTTTTCCAGCCCCATTTACCGGGCGGAGCTGATGATGACCGGACGGATCTTCGCCCAGGACGCCGAACTCTACGCCGATATTGTGTTTTCGAACTTCGAAAGAAGGACCCTGCTAATTGAGTTTCTCGAACATCACCATAAACTGGCCGATCTGGTCAAAAGCAACGATCGCGACGGATTTATCCGCGAATTTAACAGTATAACCGAGTTTTTCGGCGATTTTGCAGAGCAGGCGCTCGAAGAGAGCAGCTACATGATCAATCGCCTTGCTGACCGATTCGGCTGATCTCCCCCCAATAACCCCCACTTTATGCTTATGATATCCAAAACGCATGTATTGTTGATCGCCGGTATTATTCTGACCGCCGGCATGGTTACCCTTTCGGCCGCCCTGCCAGGCTCAATGCCGGGCAGTGAGTATGATAACAAGGACATTCCGTACGCGCAGAACGCGCTGACTCCTGAAAAGCTGTGGCAACTGAACCGAATTGGTGCACCCGAACCGTCCCCGGATGGAAGTCGGGTGATTTTCCCGGTTACAGAATATGATATCGATTCGAACAGCTCGGAAACCAATCTCTATCTCCACAGCTTTGAACGCGACGAACCCCGCCGTTTCACCTCTCAGGGATCGGACAGACAGCCGGCATGGAGTCCCGACGGAACCCGGATCGCATTTGTCTCCGGCCGTGGCGGTTCGCCGGCCCAGATCTATGTTATTCCGGCCGATGGCGGCGAAGCCATACGGATAACCGAAATGCCGGTGTCGGTTTCCGCTCCGAAATGGTTTCCCGACGGGCGCCATATTGCCTTTTCGGCAAGCGTTCTCCCCGGCTATGGCGGTGATTTTGACAAGCTGGAGGAGATGATACGTGAGCAGAATAATCAAAAAGTGTCTGCCAAAGTCACCGAACACAGGATTTACCGCCACTGGGACCGCTGGCTGACCGACGGGCGCTATCCCAGATTGTTCAAACTCGATGTGGAGACCGGAGAGGTGACCGACCTGATGCCCGGATCGAGAAATTATTTTGCCATGATGGGCGCACCCGAATATGATATCTCACCGGACGGCAGCGAAATTGCCGTTTCCGCAAACAGCAATCCGCCTCCGTACGAATACCTCAATTACGATATCTTCCTGATACCGACCGATGGCAGCGGAGATCTCATCAATATAACGGAACACAATCCGGCAAACGACCTGAGTCCGGCGTACAGTCCGGATGGCAACACCCTGCTCTATGGCAAAAGACGCAGTACCGATTTTTACGCCGATCGTGTCCGCCTTGTGTTTTATGACCGAAATACCGGTGTCCGAAACGTTGTTGAAGAGGTCGTACATGCCGGCATAGATCTGTCGCCGTCCGGTTTTGTCTGGGCGGATGACAGCCGCGAACTCTATTTCTCGGCGCAGGATCGCGGAAATACCTCCCTGTTTTCGTATGATGTTCGCCGCGACCGCACCCGGGAAATCTACCGGGGCGGCACAAACACCGGAGCGGCCCTTGCCGGTAACCGCCTGGTTTTTGTTCATCGCTCACTGAAACAGGCTCCGGAACTCTTCCGGATACAGCCCAACGGACGCAATCTTTCCAGAGTTACAGAGATGAACCGTGAGATCATGGAGGATACGCGTTTGGGCCGTGTCGAAAATGTGACCTATGAGGGTGCCAAAGGCGTTGATGTCCAGATGTTTGTGGTTTACCCTCCCGATTTTGATGAAGAGAAAACATGGCCGCTGCTGGTGCAGATCCATGGCGGCCCTCACGGAATCTTCGGTGACGATTTCCACTTTCGGTGGAATGCGCAGCTCTTTGCGGCGCCGGGCTATGTTGTGGCCATGCCCAACTTCCACGGCTCCACCAGTTTCGGTCAGGATTTCGCCAAGTCAATACACGGAGCCCACTCGGAGCTGCCCTATCGCGACATCATGAAGGCCACCGATTACATGGAGCAGAAGGCGTATATCGATCCGGAGCGAACGGCTGCTGCGGGAGGAAGTTACGGTGGATACATGGTGAGCTGGATTGCTGGACACACCGACCGGTACCAGGCACTGATCAACCATGCAGGGGTTTATAATATTATGACCCAGTTTGCAGCCGATGTAACCTACCACCGCGAAGCGGCCTACAGTGGCGCGCCATGGGACGGGCTGGAGCAGTTGCAGCAATGGAATCCGGCCGTTCATGCCGAGAATTTCTCAACGCCCATGCTGATTCTGCATGGGGAGCTGGATTACCGTGTGCCCGTAACGCATGGCCTTGAAGTTTACGGCGTGTACAAAGGATTGGGACTTGATGCCCGCCTGGTTTACTATCCCGACGAAAACCACTGGATTCTTACCCCGCAAAACTCCATCCACTGGTTTGGGGAATTCCACAGATGGTTGTTGCGTTATATTGGTTCAGGTTACGATAATTGATACAATAAATTGTTTGTAAGTCTGTTATAAACCCATACCATACCCTCCCCTCAAAAGCCCGTCCTTGATCGGACGGGCTTTGCTTTTTTATAAAGGTAGTATCATCGGTTCAGATTGAGCCTCCAAGCGGCTTGCCGAAAAAGCCGGCGCCCGTTGACCAAAAGTCCCACACTGACTCGTTGCCTGAATTCCCAGCCGGCAAACCAGCCCACCTCCCCATTTATCACCTGTTTTTAAAAAAGCTCCCCAAATCAAAAACCGGCCTTTTGCAGGATCGTATTCCACGTTTTTCAATTGAATGTCCGGACTTGCGGCTCATTTGATCAGGGTGACCGGGAAGGATTTTCGGTGGTAGCCCGCTTCAGCCACAATAATGTACACCCCGCTTGCCCATCCTCCCGCATCAATTCGAAGGGAATGCACGCCCCGCTGCAATCTCCGGTTATGCAACTCTCCGATACGCCGGCCATCCACCGAGTAGGCAGAAATCCTTACCGTCTTTTCCTCCGGCAATTCAATCTGCAGCACGGTGGAGTGGTTGAATGGATTCGGGCGGGGGGCCGCCGCTTTGAAGATATGCGGTCCATCATCATACTCTCCCTCACTGCCCGTTGAAGCATTCTTTCGCCGAAATACCGCTTTGAGGGATTCGTTCTCCTCAAACGAAAGCAGATCCAGCTGCCGCCCTGGTTCACTGTGCCCTTCCCAACCGGAAAATTCGTAGCCATCAGCGGGGTGGGCGGTCACCGTAACCGGAATTCCCTGGAAGTAGGTGCCCGACCAGGGCCAGGGATCCTCAGAAACACCCACCTCGCCGCGCTTTAATCTGATGGTATTCACGGACAGGTATCCCCCTTTTGAGTCATTGACATCCAGCTCAAGCTCCAGCATGCCACGGAGATTAAAAAATCCCAGAATATGCTCTCTTTGAGCAGCAGGCCTGTTTTCAGCAAAGGAGCGCATCGCATCCACCTCATTTTCCCACTGAATGAGCGAGGCGGGGCCGCGCCAGCGGCGTATGTGCTCCTCAATATGCGGTTTAAGTGCTTCGTGCATTCTGTCGATTTCCCGGATCACTCGCTCGGGGGCAAAAGCGGTATTCAGCAGATCGGCAAACCGGTTGATGAACTCATTCTGAAAGTTGTCATTGCGTAATGCGCCTCGGAGCATTGCAACAGACCACTGCGGGTTTGGCCAGCCGCCGGTTCCCTGCACAGCAAAAGCAAGCGTGTTGTGGTTGGCTCGCTCATTCCTGCCAATCACATAGTCAAAATCCAGATTAAACCCGAAATCGGTGTCATAAAGCAGCCACCGCCAGCGTCCGTCGTGGCCCATGGGTGCATCATCACGAGGCCCGTTGGTCCGCTTCCTCCAGAAATCAATATTGTTGCCGGGCCAGTCGGTGTTCCGGTAGTAGATATTTGCGATGTGGTAATCGCGAAAATTCACGATATCCATACGGTTCTCTACCTCCTGCCATACATTCGCATCATTCACGGCCCCCTCTTCCAGCAGTGTACGAAGATCCAGATATGCCCGGCGATCTGCCGTCGTTCCCTCCTTGATTTCAGCATTGCCTTCAAAAAGTACAAGATCATCGCGATTTATCTGGTACATGGATTCAAAATAACGGTGATCGAAGCGTTTGCGGATATTCTGAATGCCCCAATACTCACCATTGATGAAAACCACTGCTGGGCGGTAATACTGGGTCTCCACGCCGGTATGCGCGATGAGTTCCTGCATCAGGGCGTCTCTGAAAAAGGTTCCATCCCAGTCGTTTCCCGAATTTCTCAACAGAAACCTTTTGTAGGTGTCTACAGGTGCATCGGGGATGAGGGGATGCTCGAACCAGGCTTTACCGTAAGATCTTCGCGCATAGATGCGCAGCGATTTCAGGGGTCTTCCCCGGGAAGTGCCGCCGTGAATACGGACTCCGGCATCCTGAGCCAGAACGGATTTGCCGCCCGGCTCATAGAATTCAACATGCACCGGCCTTTCCCACTCCTCTGTTCGATTCCAGAAATTGCCATGGGCATAAATTCCTCTGTCATGTGAAAAAAGATGCTCTCGGTCGGTTGCAAGAGAAATTACCGGGAAACGATAACGATCTTCCAGATTGCTGCCCACAAAAAACGATCGGCTGGCTACGCCAACAGGTTCCGAATCTGGGGCTATGGTTACTGCCCTTACCACGGTTCCTTTGAAGACCTGCCCCTCCGGCTCCTTCCAGTTTTCGTTATAGGGGTGGTTCGCGTCATAATTGTTCGTGGGTATCATGGAGATATCGTTGGGATACTCCGTCCGGTCCACAATAAGAATAGGTCCCGTGTAGAGCTTGCCGCTATTCGGACCAGGCTCGCTGCCATCGGTGGTATACCGGATTTCAGCACCTTCGGCATTGTCTGGAAGGGATAGCCGCAATTCGAACGCATCGGCATGGAAGCCACCCTCATGCGAAAAAACGGGGGGGTCCAGCATCCGCCCAACGCTTTCCGTTTCATTAGGAGCTCCAGGGGTCGGTTTCGAAAAGAACGCCCATTCATCCGTTTCACCAGGGACCCGTCCGTAGGAGTAGTCGGTCGGTATGGCAACCGGCGGAACGGTATCAAGCCTGTTTCCATCGATATCACTGAGCCGCAGCGGCTCACCCTGGCGGTCCAGGCTGAAGTTGGCATGAAGCGGGCTTCCCGGCGAACGTCGGTCTTTTCCCGATGCCCATATCAGCATAAACTCACCGGGATAAATGGTCGTGTCGGGAAAAACCCAGCGATGATGATCCCCGGCACGGTCGGTCAATCCATACCATTGAAGCGGAACCGGTTCATCGCCAGTATTCCATAGTTCAATCCAGTCTTCGTTATCTCCGTCTTCATCCCGTAAACCTTCGTTGTTAGAAGCGAGAATCTCGTTGATTATCACCTGGGGATGCATATTGTCTTGTGCACCAGTTCGTTCCGGAAGCAGCAGCAGGGGCAGAAGTAATAAAGTGAGAAAGCGATTCATCAGACCGTTTAATCATTCAATAATTTCAGAACAGCAGGACAGGTAAATGATAAAGGAATATCACTACATTCGTTCGGTCACACGCAATGGCAAGGAAAGTGCTGTCCCGCCGGACGCACCTCGGGCAGCCATTGTCCGGGTTCATCAGAAAAACAGATATCCAGGGAGACCTCCGTTGACCGTATCTCTGAAACGTGCCGGAGTTGCCTCTTATTTCCGTCACGTTACCTTGCCCGGGTTAAATTTCTGATGCGGCAAGCTTGTTTGACACAAACACCGCAAATCGCTGCGCCTCCTTCCAGCGCTCTCTTTGAGCAGGACGTAATTCCGCCCAAAATGCGCTATCGTCTTTTTTACTAACCGCGTTATTGAACGTTATGCCTCTGCCGATATCCAAAAAATAACTGTAATGAGGCAACTCATCGAAACCTCCAGGTTCTGATTCTGCCTCAGCCATGCGCAATGCATCGCACCTTGCCTCCTCTACGGTCCTCCTTCTCGGACAGGGCCGGTCAAAAATCGCGGGGGTTGCAAATACGAACCCGGCAAGTTTCCGCTCTTCTTCATTGATGTCTGTTTGCATGACCGCCTCCCGCCAGGCCACAACGGCACCGGGCAACAACTCAGAATACGCTGCTTCAAGTGAAGAAGTGCGATAGGCTTTCTTGAAAAGGTCAATATCATATTCTCTGAGCAGGAACGAGGTAAATGACCCCGAAACCGCATAGGCGACAGCGCCCGGCCGCCGGTAAAAGCCCGTAAGGGAAAACAGCTCCTTCAGATCTTCCTTCGGAATAAAAGCTTCGTTGGAAGCGACCAGCTGATCCGGCGTAAGGCGGCTTGATGAGCCCGGGGACAGCGCCACGGCAAGCCCCTCAACCATCCCTATACTCCAGGAGGCCTTGAGGAACCGGTTGCCAAACTCACGGGCGATTACATGGACCATTTCATGCCGGAGAGTCCGATCAATGGCGCCCTTCCGAATATGCATTTGTGGAGCCCGCTGCCAGACCGGCACAAAACTTACGCGCCTGGCACCTGTGTACCGGTGCATTTGCCATTCATGCGCGTAAAGATAACTTTTAATTCGCTCGCCTTCCGGCCAATCCACCCGCAAGGTATCCACCAGCTCACGAAAATGGAACTCATGTAAATGCCCCAGAAACCCGATCTCATCATCCGTATAATGCCGCTTTGAATAATAAAGTGTAAAATGTTCGGTCTGATGCGTTCCGCCCAGTGACGTTTTGAGATACGATGCCGTTGTAACCAGGCCGTTGCGCGGTGCCATGACATACTGGCTCCCCAGAGCGACAACAAGCAACAGGATAAGCAGCCTGAAGCGGACACCGGGTCGTCTCAAACGGGGAATCAACCAGAAAAAGCCGATCCATGTCAGGGTCAGCAATCTGTACAAAATCATGCGGTTGTCAAAGACCACCTGTTCATCATAAATCGAACCCGGCCAGTAACCCAAAACATGATTGAAGGCATAGATTTGAGGAAAAAAGAAAAGCGTGCCGGCAAGGCCCGCTGCCAATATCAAAAAAACAGAGGCTATCGAAACCATCCGCGCATATCCTGGTGTGAGATGCCATGCGCACCTGCCGATTACGAAACCGAATGCGGCGCTAAATGGAGGAATAAAAAGCCAGAAAGCTACTCCGTCAATGGAAAAACATCCCGTAACAAGATCACCAACTACCAGTGGAAGAGAGCTGACGAACAAAAAGAAAAGGATCAATAACAGTGTCCGTGCGCGCGAACTCTCTGCGGAAGCCATCCATGCCGAAGCAAATGATCCGGCAACACCCGCCAGCATTGCCGAGTCCAAATGCAATGATCCGGCCAGCGGAACAAACAGCAATAATGATCCAGCTGCAAGTGCGAGAGCAGAAAGAAACAGCAGACCGGAACCCGACGATTTAAAATAGTGCCTGGGAATTATCAAAAGAAATCGTGTGTAGTTGTTGATCTGTAACAGTAAATGATGGCTGCCACATGCGAACGACTGTAAGAATGTCCGCATGCCATATTATGGAATCCCGGGTAATTTTCTATAGATCTGACATTTTTAACATTTGTCCGCTTGCCGCTTGATGCCATTATGATTATATACTTATCAATAACTTGCGCCGTTAAACCGCCAAGTAGGCAACGCCAGTTAGTGCCCTTCTGATTCCGGAATTTGCAAATGGACCGGCCTGTCACCAATATAAATTTGAAAAGGAACGTCTGAATGCCTGTTAATCGCACACTTTCAGGACGAATAAATCTTCTCCGGATCCCATTACCGGCGAAGATTCTGACTGCTCTGGTGCTGTTTTTCGCAAGTTCACATACAGTCACACAAACAAACGTTGCGGCACAACAACTATCATTTGGCGCAGATCCGGATGAAAACCGTGTCGCGGTCCGTTTTATCACAAAAAAAGATCGTATTTCGGAAACGGATTCGCCGTTCTGGGTGGGACTCCACATGGATATTAAAGAGGGCTGGCATGTTTACTGGAGAAATCCGGGCGACTCCGGTCTGCCTACCCGTATCACCTGGAGTGATAGCGATGACGTTGAGCCCGGCGAAATCCACTGGCCCCTTCCTTCCAGATTTGATGAAGAGGGAATAACCACGTACGGATATTCCGACGAAGTTACCCTTCTGATTCCCGTTTCACTTTCACGGATGCCGATTACCGGAGAATCGATCGCGTTGGAAGCCAATGTCCAATGGCTGGTGTGCAAGGACATCTGCATCCCCGAATCCGCCCGGGTTCCGTTTGAAATCGGCGGACGGGGAGAACTGCAAGGGCTGGTCGATCACGGTGGAGACAGAATTTCCGGGGCTCTGTCGCTGCTGCCTCAACCCTCCGACGCCTGGTCAGCTGAGGCTTTCGTAGCAGAGCGGGAACTTACCCTGGACATCAGGCCAGAATCAGCGCCGGCAATCATGCCGAATCCCGAAAATGTCTACTTCTATCCATACCATCAGGGTGTTATTGAGCACACGGCACCTCAGAAAGTATCTGTATCAGACGAGAAACTGACCCTAACCCTGCAGGTGTCGCGATACTACAACAGCGGTATTTCGGAGATCCGGGGAGTACTGGTAACCGGAACAAGCTGGATTGAGGGCGAAAGCCACACCGGACTTGAAATATCCGCAGAAATTATCCCCACATATTAAAACGGAGAACCATCATGAAACATCCCATCATCAGTATCCTGATCGTCTCATTAACCGTATTTGCATTGCTGGGAGCGGGCAGCCTGAGCGATGGCGGTCCCACAGTTGGCGAACGCGCCCCTGACTTCACCCTCACCGATGCAGCCGGAGAAACACACTCTCTCTCCGATTACGAAGGTCAGTTTGTTGTTTTGGAGTGGCTTAACCATGAATGCCCGTTTGTTGTCAAGCACTATGGGAGCGGAAACATGCAGATGCTGCAGGAACATTACCGGGATCAGGGCGTCGTATGGTTTTCCATCATCTCCTCGGCACCCGGCAAACAGGGTTACATGGAACCAGACGAAGCGGTTCAGGTCACCAGCGAAAAAAATGCCCGACCCACCGCAGTACTGCTTGACCCCGAGGGCGTCACCGGCCGGGCCTATGACGCACGCGTGACGCCACACATGTACATCATTAATCCGGATGGTGTTCTGGAGTACATGGGTGCCATTGATGATAACCCCTCCGCCAACCCCGCCGACATTGAAGGGGCTCGCAATTTCGTGAGCGAAGCCCTGGATCTCCTGCTGGATGGCGGAAGTCCGGAGGTGACAAGCCATCCCCCATACGGTTGCACTGTCAAATATTGATAATGTAAGCCTAACCGTTGCGTAATTTTCCGGTAATCGGGTTTTTGTTTCTTTGAAATAAAAAAACCCGTTGCATGGAAAACCGTAGAAACGTTGATATTGTAGTACTGTCGGATGTGCATCTTGGCTCATTCGGATGCCATTCGGCAGAGCTTGTCGCCTATCTTAAAAGTATTAAACCCCGCATAATTGTATTGAACGGGGATCTGCTGGATGTTTGGCAGTTCAAAAAGTATTACTGGCCAGACACCCATATGGAGGTGCTGAAATGTATCATGGGAATGCTCGGAGATGGCACCAGAGTGTATTATCTGACCGGCAACCACGATGAGCTTCTGCGAAAATATTCCCCTTTCCGACTCGGCGGGTTTCACCTTGCCGACAAGGTAGTGCTCAATATAGACGGTAAAAAAGCATGGATCTTTCACGGGGATGTGTTTGATGTTACCATGCAATACTCCAAATTCATAGCAAAGCTCGGAGGACGAGGGTACAATCTTCTGATTTTGCTAAATAAAATGATCAACTATGTGACCATGCGCACCGGAAAAGGGCGGATGTCATTTTCAAAAAGAATTAAGGACAGTGTAAAAACCGCCGTTAAATTCATCAGCCGCTTTGAAATAACGGCAACCGACCTCGCGATTGAAAAAGGGTACGACTATGTCATCTGTGGACACATTCACCGTCCCAACATCGAAACGTTTACGAATAAAAAAGGAACGGTTACCTATTTGAACTCCGGTGACTGGGTGGAAAACCTGACCGCATTGGAGTATCATGAAAAAAAATGGTCCATATACCGATATCCATTGGACGGCAACCTGCTGCAGCAAGCCGAATACAAGAACCGTAATACATCCGAACAACTGCCAATTTCCGAGTTTGCGCTGTTTGAGGAGTCGATGGAATTCGACTCCATTGACGATCTGGGTAGTTTGATTAATCACAATATTCTGCTGAACGAGAACGAGTACGTTGTAACCAACGGCCATCAGGTGCCTGCGGACAATACCCGCTGATGAAGATTCTTTATGCCATTCAGGGAACCGGAAACGGACACATCAGCCGTGCAAGGACATTCATCCCGAGGCTCAAACAGATTGCCGATGTTGATGTTCTTGTCAGTGGTTCCTCGTCGGAAGTATCTCCGGGGGTGCCGGTAACTTACCGGGTTTCCGGCCTTGGATACCGTTTCGGAACAGACGGCGGGATTGATTATGCCGGTTCAATTCGTGACTTTCATCCCGTTACATTGGTGCAGGACGTACATCACCTCCCTGTAAATGATTATCACTTTGTTATATCCGATTTCGAACCGGTCTCGGCATATGCGTGCCGAATTGCCGGCAAAATGTGCTTCGGATTGAGTCACCAGGCCTCTTTTCTTTCACAAAATAGCCCCCGTCCACCCCGCAAAAGCTTGTTGGGGGAAGCCATCTTTCGGCACTATGCGCCATGTACCCATCCCGTTGGTTTTCATTTTCGCGAATATGACCAGTTCATCTATCCGCCGGTAATTCGGGATGAAGTCAGAAAACTGGAAACCCCGCCCTGCTTCGAGAAGCAACCGGTGTTAATCGCTGGAAATGGCTCGGCAAGTCGTCCAAACCCGATCGGCCGCCGCTCCCATATCACCGTATACCTTCCCGCATACGACGATTTACTGCTTCTTAAGCAGTTCGAGCAGATCACCGATGTGGATTGGCATATTTTTTCGAAAGCATCAACCCGCAGCTATGAAAAAGGACATATGCATGTTCGGCCGGTTAGCCAGAAGGAGTACCTGGAGAGCCTGAAACATTGTGCAGGAGTAATTTGCGGAACCGGTTTTGAAGCCCCATCAGAAGCGCTGTTTCTTGGCAAACCACTATTAACCATCCCGATGCGGGGGCAGTATGAACAATGGTGCAATGCCGCCGCTCTGGAGTTGGAAGGCATATCCGTCTGCCGGAGCATCGACCGATCCTTTCCCGACAAACTGCGCAATTGGCTGAGTCACCCCAACCCAAAAAAAATTCCGTTTCCCGACCGTACCGACGATGTAATAGCACACATCCTGGCTGAATACGAAAAAAGCCGAACCCGCGTCGCCACACCCTCATCGAGCAGTCATTGGCAGAAGCACGCTGAGCTTCAAAGCAACCCTCATTAGAGTTCTTAATGAAGTTTACGTGCCGCCCTGCGCCCACCGAACGACCGGTAACAAGACTGAAATCCCTGGCCTGCAAATTGCACATCCCTGCCAAAAAGATGTCCTTTTCATACGAAACTATTTGCCGGTTCTGAAATAAATCCGTAATAATAAGATTACCATAGCGTTACCAAACGCACCCGGTACAAAATTCGCTGTTGGCTCATTTTTGATGATTACTCTATGCAGGCATAAGCTGTTAATGCGTTTAAACAATATTTGTTGCAACATGCATTTATCTTTCTTATCATGCTACCTTCCGATCATAGACCAGCTGAATAATGTACGAGGCAAATCAAACATCAACCTCTCGATTTCGAAACAACCGCCACAAGGCTGTCGCGAACATCCTGTACACCTACAACACGGTAACTTCAAGACTGCAGAGAATACTCGGTGAAAAAAACCTGACGCTTCAGCAGTACAATCTCCTCAGAATTCTGGCGCGATTGCATCCCGAGCCGGCATGCAATTTCGCCATTCGGAATCAAATGTTTGACTCCAGGTCAGATGTAACCCGAATTGTGGACCGTCTGATCAAGGAGGGGCTGGCCGTCAGGAAACATTGCTGCCAAGATCGTCGCAAGGTAGACATCAACATCACGGAAAAAGGTCTTTCACTTCTTGAAGAAATGGACAGGCTGAATGACAAAATGGATGGTATTGTCAGTTCATTAACGCATCAGGAGCTGGAGGAACTGAACCGAATCCTGGAAAAGGTCAGATCCAGCACTTAATCCCTCTACTTCCATAGTTTTCAGAACAAATTTTAATTATCCGGAGCATAAATGACAGCCAAACTCACCGAAGAAGAGATCAAGAAGCAGGAGGAGTTCAATGCGGAAATAATCCCGCATCTGGATGCGACCTATAATTACGCGCTTCGCCTGACTACAGATCCGAATGATGCCGAGGACCTGCTACAGGACAGTATCGTCAAGGCATTTCGGTTTTTCAGCAGTTTTCAAAAGGGAACCAATGCCCGAGCATGGCTCTATCGGATCGTAAAAAACTCCTATATCAACAATTACAGGAAAGCGTCGCGACAACCCCCAAAAGTGGATTATGACGAAATTGCCACTTACTACGAGACCATCCGGAGCGAACAAAGCGATACGACGGATCTGCAAACCCGTTTTTACCGGAGCGAATATGACGACGACTTCAAAAAGGCTCTCGATGAACTTCCGGAAGATTTCCGAACCCCCCTCCTGCTCTGTGATGTCGAGGACTTCACCTATGAAGAGATATCCAACATGTTGGATGTGCCCATCGGGACTGTCCGTTCTCGGCTTCACCGTGGCCGCAACCTTCTGAAAGAGAAAATCAGTGATGTCGCCAAAAAGCGAGGGTATCTGAATAATTAGAGCGTGGCGTCCGCCAATTGACGACCATCATGGAAGATCTACCGGAAAGGGAGCATGCTTTTTCCACCAGTGTGCACCCCTGAGAATATTTGTGACGGTTTTGCCATCAGTGAGTTCCCCGTTCAGAGCCATGCTGACAGCCTCTTTGAACGGTAATCGCACGGGCTCCAGAAACTCGTCTTCATCCACATGGTTTTCAAACGTTTCAAGCTCCCATGCCAGGTAGAGGTGTATGACTTCATTGGTATATCCGATGCACGGATGGAACGGCCCCAGCGACAGCCACCGATTTCCCCTCACCCCCGCTTCCTCTTTCAGTTCCCTTTTGGCAGTTACCATCGGGTCTTCCCCCGGGTCAATTTTTCCCGCAGGCACTTCCAGAAAGTGTTCCTGAAGCGGATACCGAAATTGCCGTACCAGCTGCACTTCGCCCGTTTCAAACACCGGAAGTACTGCCGACGCTCCGGGATGGTCTATCCACTCCCTGACCGATGATCCACCATCGGGCAAACGTGCCTGATCACGGTAAACATGCAGCAGGGTTCCCGAGAATATTTTTTCGGAGCTGATCCGTTTCTCCTCAAGTGATCGGGGGGATTCTTTCGCGTTCATCGTTTAAATTTCTATTTTAGGATGCCGGGTGACAAGTTACGGGTGCCAATTTACGATGAAATGCCCGAAAATATAAGTTACATGTTGTCGAAGAGCCCGGGAAGATCCCTTTTCATAACGTGCTGATGAACGATGTAATTCCGGAGACCTGTGAGCGAGAAAGAGCATATTGATGGCAAAATAATTCCAGTGAAAAATGATGTACTGACGGTAGCCAATGCCATTTCCCTCTCACGGGCGCTCATTGCCGTACCCATTCTGTTTCTGCATCATCAATCCGGTGAAGAAGCCACCTGGCTGATTGTCGCATTCATTGCCTATGCCTTCATATCCGATTACCTGGATGGCTATTTCGCCCGCAGAATGAACCAGGTCACAGAATTCGGCAAAATTGCCGATCCGCTGGCCGATAAAGTCTGCGCGATTATTCTGTTTCTATATGGAGTGCTGATTGATATTATTCCCGCCTTTTTTGTGGTGATACTGATTGTTCGCGACGGATTTATTCTGGCCGGTTCGCTGCTTATTAAGAAAAAAAGGGGCAAATACGCCATGTCGGTGCTTTCGGGGAAAGTGGCCGTCAACGCCCTTGCCATCTACTGGATTCTCGCCTTTTTCTTTCCTGAAAGAGAACAAACTATCCATTTTTTTATGGTGTTAAGCATTATTTTGCTGCTCTATTCACTGGGATCTTATATTCACCGGTTTTATCTCATTCAAAAGAAGGGAGCCGAATACAACTGATCCCGAATTGAACCATTGTGATCATAATCTTTGAGGAATTCTAATGGGCCTGTTTGACAAACTGGGTTTCGGCAAGAAGCAGGAAAAGCTGCAGCAGGGGCTCGAAAAAACCAGGAGCAGCTTTTTCGATAAAATGGGAAAGGCTCTGGTCGGAAAAGACAAAATCGACGATGAGGTTCTGGATGACCTCGAGGAGGTGCTGATCACGTCCGATGTCGGTGTAAATACAACCCTGGAAGTTATTCGGCGTATTGAAGAGCGTGTTGCCAGAGACAAATACGTGAGCAGCAACGAGCTTCAAACCCTGCTTAAAGAGGAGATCACCAGCCTTCTGAAGGACAATGAGCCGGAACGGCCCGCCGAGTTTGACGCCGAGCTCACACACAAGCCGCATGTGATTATGGTGGTGGGCGTAAATGGCGTTGGAAAAACCACTACCATCGGAAAATTATCCAGCATGTACCGGCAGGCCGGAAAAAATGTCATGCTGGGGGCCGGCGACACCTTCCGTGCCGGCGCTGTGGAACAGCTTAGAATCTGGAGCGAGCGGGCTGGTGTTCCATTGATACAACAGGGTCAGGGAGCAGATCCCGCTGCGGTAGCTTTCGATTCCGTGGCATCGGCAAAATCTAAAGGGGCGGATGTTGTTCTGGTGGATACGGCCGGCCGCCTTCACAACCGCAAATCTCTTATGGACGAGCTGGGAAAAATCAAGCGTGTGATGGGCAAGGTTGTGGATGGAGCTCCGCATGAAGTACTGCTGGTGCTGGACGCTTCAACAGGACAAAACGCACTGCAACAGGCAAAGGCATTTACGGAAGTGGTCGCCGTAACCGGGCTTGCCCTCACCAAACTGGATGGCACCGCAAAAGGCGGTATCGTGATCGGTATTTCCCACGAAATGTCGGTCCCCGTTAAATACATCGGTGTGGGCGAAAAAATTGAAGACTTGCAGGTTTTTGACAGGGTGCGTTTCGTTGAAGCGCTCTTTGAAAAGGATACATCCGGTTGATATTCCCCGGTTAGCGTGATATCACTCCCTGACGGTTCCAGGGGTTTCTGTCAAATTCCGGTCGTGAAGTATATTCAGCAAGTCTCCAAACATACTCGACAATAAACTCTGTACGAGCGGTGAGCTGTTTCCACGCAATTCTGTCTGCCGTATCGGATGGCGTGTGGTAGTAGTCATGCAGCCCGGAGAAGAAAAACACAAAGGGGACTCCCTTCTCTCCGAAAGCCCACTGATCGCTTCGCCGGTAGAGACCTGAAGGATGATGGATACTGTTGTATTTCATGTCCAGGTGCAGATCAGGGCGTGCCCGTGATGTTTCACTCAGCAGGTTTTCAAGGTCAGAGGAAACGAGTCCGGCGCCGATGACATACATATAGTCACGAGACGGCTGGTCTGAATACCGCTCATCCACCCATCCCACCATATCCACATTCACATTGGCTATGATATTCTCCAGTGGCACCGGACTGTTTTCAACAAAATGACGGGCACCAAACAGCCCCCACTCTTCTGCCGCGGCGTGAAGAAATACCAGTGTTCTTGATGGACGGTAACCGGTTTCTGCAACTTTACGGAACGCCTCTGCCACCTGCATCAAAGCCGCGGTACCGCTGCCGTTATCATCCGCTCCGTTATACACAATATCGTTGTTGTCATCGGGTTCGCCCAGGCCCATATGGTCATAATGCGCACTCATGACAATGACTTCCTGATCACGGCTTTCATGGCTTCCTTCAAAAACCGCAACGATATTTCGCTCTTCAAAAGTGCGGTTTTCAAATTCCGGATTATTAATCAGTTCAAAGCCGGTATGCTGCCACATTTCTCGTTTATCGTCACTTTTCCACCGGTATTTCAGGCTGTCCAGCTGATCGTGGCGGGTCAGACCAAGCAGCTTCAAAGCCATATCCGGATGGACCGACAAGGCGGTAGCGGAACCATGCGTCAATGAGCGAAATCCGCCGCTTTTCCGAACCGCAAGCGGCCTGTCCAACTGCCGGCTCATGTATCCAGCCTTTTGCTCCCACTCTTCTGCCGACAAATCAGATATGTAAATGACACCGGCGGCGCCGTAATAGCCGCTGATTCTTTGAATCTGCTCTGTCCGGCTCCACTCCTCATCACCGGATCCGGAGGCATCCGTATTCTCAAACATCAGAACCCAGGCATCTTCCAGAGTATGATAGTCCTCACTAACGGTATGATCCGGACGGGATACGGGTCCGTGGCCGGTAAAAATGACCGGCGCCTCTATTCGGTCGGTTCCGTTCATCACCGGATAGAAAGCCGTGGTACCGCCTTTCTCCAGGACATATGAACTATCCTCCCGGTTATCCTCAGAATTCAACCGGGAAAGGGTGTAGGTGACTTGCGTCCAGAAATACCCTTCCAGTTCAAAAACCTGCTCTTTGACCTCAAAGTCCTCCATTGCCAAAAAACCGGGCGACTGGTAAAAATCAAGAATGTAGTCGGCGGTTTTGGCGGCGCCAGGTTGTCCGGTTCCCCGACCCTCAAGGGTATCATGTGCCAAGACATGAAGGTGTTCGAAAATAAACGACTCAGAGACATGAACAGACGGAACGGGATTCGGTTCCGCATACCAGGATTCCGATGTCAATTCCGTGGGAAGCGTACACCCCTGCATCAACAGAAGCAACAGTGTACAAAGCAATACACTGCGGTGCTGAGCACAAACAGGAGAATACTTTTTCCGGGACTGATTCTCCATTTGCACCGGCATAAAATGGGGCTCGGACACAGGGGACCGGGTGTTACGAAGCGGCATGAGCGGCATCCAGATCTTCAGGGGTAAATAGTTCGAGATAAAAATCCATCTGGTTCTCATCCACAAAAAGCTTGAGGTCGTTTTCCTTGATCAGTTCAAGTACGGCAAGAAAGGTGACAATTACATAGATGCGTGATGTTAAAACGGAACAAATCTCCCGGAAGGAACTGCGCCCGTGCTTTGAAAGATGCTCCACCACAAACGACGACTGGGTTTCAACATCGGTTTCAAACCGTTTGACATCATGATAATGCACCTCGCTGACCGATAACATGACATTCCGGAACGCTGCCATAATGTCGAGCAGCGTAACCTCGCGAAGCGCCTCGCCTTTCTGCTCGTGCTCAACCTGGTCCGGTTGCACATATCCTCTGGTGTAGCTTAGCCTCGCAGTTTTTTCAAATTGCGCCATATCTTCAGATACCTCCTTGTAGCGCTTGTACTCCAGCAGTGCCTGCACCAGTTCATATCTGGGGTCTTCCTCACTGAACTCATCCTCATCGGTTTCCGGTTCGGGAATCATCATGCGTGCCTTGATCGCCATCAGGGTGCTTGCCATATAGATAAACTCGCTGGCAACCGAGAGGTCAAGCTCATCCAGAAACCGGATATACTCCAAAAACTGTTCGGTTATATAGGATATGGGAATGTCGTAAATATCCAGCTCATCGCGCTTTATAAAAAAAAGTAGCAGGTCAAGCGGACCCTCGAAATTTTGTAGTTGTACTCTGTACATTGGCAAAACCATCGGATTCAAAAACGGATGTGGAGAAACCTTCCTGTAAGCAAAAAGTGAGCGGTATTCACTAAAGGTACAAATATCCGATTAACCTGCCACCCGGAAAAAAATGATCTGATATCTCACTTAAGCGTATTATTTGATACCTTTTTGTGTCGGTATATTGAAAATAATCCGGGATATACTTTATTAGAACCATCAGAATCAAATGGAAGTCATTCGGGGAAAATCGGCAAAAAACCGTTAGGACAACCTGTAATGCACAACATGGATTACAAAAAATTCATAGAAACCATTCAGAGCGGATCCACCAGGGAGTTAAGTCATCTGTATGACGAGATTTTCAAAGTCCTTTGCGGTTATTTGCGTACACACATGAGGGCCAACAACCTTGACGCGGAGGAGTGCGCGCAGCATGCACTCACAAAAACGTTCGAGCGAATACAAAAGAATGCGATCCGTGAGCCGGAAAACCTCTATTCGTATTTGCTGCAAAGTGCAAAAAATCGTTATCTCAGAATTTTAAAAGAGAATAAACGCAACAACTATCAGGATAATATGGAGTACTACGTTTCATCAGAAGAACCATTGGATTTTTTATCTTCTGATCAGGAGCAGCGGGCACTTGACGTCTGCCTGGAAAAACTGCCCGATGAATCGAGGGCATTCATGGAATACTGGCTTGAACACCCGGATGCGCAGGCAGCTGATGTCGCTGCGGCATTCGGTATCTCCGTAAATAATGTCTGGATTCGAAAACACCGGATTATTAAAAAGCTTTCCGAATGCATTCAAAAAAAAATACAGGAATAAATGTAAGGATTGGGTAGTTCCCGTCTCTATAGGTTGAATATATTATTAATCGGTTACTTTTATGGATGATGATATCCGGTCAAAACTCACATCGTTGATTGATGCCTATGTTCGGGGTAAACTAAAGCCGGAAGAAACGGATTTTTTGTGGACAGAGTTGCTCAGGCATCCGGAGTATTATGATATTCTTCGTACAAGAGTGGCCCTTCAGAAAAAAATGCTTACTTCCCGCAAAGGCCGCTACAATCCACAGACAACCCGAAAACCCGCCATAATTATCGGTATTGCCGCTGCTTTGCTGGTTGGCCTGCTTTTTTCGTGGTATCAATTTTCCTCTTCTTCCCAGCCGACGCCTCTTCTGGAAGAAATCCGAATTGTTCATATGATTTCTCCTGAAGTCACGAGATCCGCCGGGGATATGCCGCAGCATGCAGAGGCGTATCTTCAAAATGCCTTTATTCAAAGTGCCTCCGGAAATACGGAGGAAGCCATAGAAAAGTATATCTCGTTGCAAGAGCAGACGATGTTTCAGGATACGGTCAGCTACAACCTTGGAATTCTGTATTACAATTCCGGAGATTTTGAACAGTCAGCCACCGCTTTTGCAAATTCCAACTGCACCAGTTTCCCATCATCAATACTGCAGGAAAAATGTTTCTGGTTTCGCACCAATGCCTACCTGGCCATTAATGATTATGAGAATGCCCTTGTTAGTGCCCGTGAAACCGTGAATTATCATGGGGTTCATGAGCAGGAAGCATCGACAATAGTACGGCGACTCTCCCGCTCCAGGTAATCAGCAATTGCCCGGGATAAATAACCGGTAGTTGGTAATTATGCATGACGGATGTGTATTTTGTATAATGTAACTCAACCACTACCAAAATCTCTCTATTGTGGCTAACCCGCTCCTGAGTGCAACGGAACGTGATTCCGGTTTTGAACAACACATTCGGCCTTCACGGCTTCACGACTTTATAGGACAGAAGAAAATTATCTCCAACCTGGAGGTATTCATCAAGGCAGCCCGGCAGCGAGGCGAGGCCCTGGATCACGTCATTTTATCCGGCCCCCCGGGGCTCGGAAAAACCACTCTCGCCCACATCATCGCTCACGAAATGGGTGTTCAGATGAAACCCACAACGGGACCGGTGCTGGAAAAACCGGGAGATCTGGCGGGAATGCTCACCAATCTTGAACGGGGTGATATCCTGTTTATCGATGAAATACACCGCCTGAACCCCATCGTTGAGGAGTATCTCTACTCGGCTATGGAAGACTTCAAACTCGATATCGTCATTGACTCCGGCCCAAGCGCCCGCAGTGTTCAAATCGACCTAATGCCGTTCACCCTTATCGGAGCAACTACCCGAAAAGGCCTGTTAACATCGCCTCTGAGAGCACGTTTTGGTATCGATCTTCGGCTGGATTATTATGGCGCCGAACTGCTTCAGCATATTGCCATGCGCTCCGCCGGAATCCTCGGACTGAAAATTACCGATAAAGGAGCTTATGAACTGGCCCGCCGAAGCAGAGGAACCCCGCGAATCGTGAACCGGCTTCTGCGAAGAACACGGGATTTTGCCGAAGTAGACAAGATTAATATCATCGATGAGAAAATTGCCGACAAAGCTCTCAACGCACTGGATGTGGATCCAAGGGGGCTCGATGAAATGGATATCCGAATCCTGAGCAGCATCATTGAAAACTATCGGGGCGGACCGGTTGGCCTTGGTACCCTGGCCGTTGCTGTTGGAGAAGACAAAGGAACTATTGAGGAAGTCTATGAACCTTTTCTGATTCAGGAGGGTTTTCTTCAACGAACCCCGAAAGGGCGGATAACCACCCAAAAAGCCAGCGAATACCTCGGATTTCCTGCGCCGGGCCCCGGAAATCTTTTTACGTCCGGGTAAAACGTCCCTTTCTGTTTCTGATTTGTGACGCCGCTTCGATTGCAAATACATTTTTTTGTATATTTCCCCGCTGTTTCAGGTATCCGGTTGCCGTATGATTTCCCGGATCTGACGTCGTTTTTTCTTCTCATCATCAAATTCATGATGTAACGAAACCTGATTCAGCTCCGCTTGTTTCCCGCTTGTGGCTCATGCACAACAAACAGCTTTTGAAGCACAAGGATATATCGCTTTCTGCATTGTTTGAATACACACTAATTTGCTCATAATGAATAGCCTTTTTACCTCCGAGTCGGTCTCCGAAGGCCATCCCGACAAAGTTTCCGACCAAATATCCGATGCCATTCTGGACGCCATGCTCGAGCAGGATCCCGATTCCCGCGTGGCTGTCGAAACCCTGGTTACCACCGGTCTGGCTGTGGTATCGGGTGAAGTGACTACCCGGGCCTATGTCGATGTTCAGGAAATCGTACGCCAGGTAATCCATGATATCGGCTACACCAAGCCCGGTTACCGTTTTGATTCGGAGTCCTGTGGAGTGATGGTCTCGATTCACCAACAGAGCCCGGATATCGCCATGGGTGTGGACAGGCTAGGGGCCGGCGATCAGGGAATGATGTTCGGTTACGCCTCCCGCGAAACCGATACGTTTATGCCGATGTCACTGCAGTATTCGCACAATCTGGTACGCGAACTGGCCGATATCCGGAAAAACACCTCTCAAATGCCGTACCTGCGACCCGACAGCAAGAGCCAGGTGACCATTGAGTACAATCAGGAGAATAAACCGGTCAGAGTCCATACCATCGTAGTGTCGACCCAGCACGATGAAAAGGTCAGCCAGGAGCAAATCCGTGAGGACGTGCGCAAGTTTCTGCTACCCCGGGCGATCCCCGAAGAGCTGGTGGACAATGACACGATCCTGCATGTGAACCCAACCGGCAAGTTTGTGATCGGCGGTCCGCACGGCGACACGGGACTGACCGGCCGCAAGATCATTGTCGATACTTACGGCGGCCATGGAGCGCACGGCGGCGGTGCCTTTTCGGGCAAGGACGCATCAAAAGTCGACCGAAGTGCAGCCTATGCCGCCAGACATATCGCCAAGAATATTGTGGCAGCGGATCTTGCCGATGAGTGTCTGATTCAGCTGGCTTATGCCATAGGCGTTGCCGATCCCGTCTCCATTTCGATCGACACCCGCGGCACCGGTACGATAAGCGATGTCCGCCTGACCGAGCTGGTTCGCAAACATTTTGATTGCACCCCGGCAGGGATCATTGAACGATTCGGTCTCAAGCGGCCGATCTTCAAGCAAACGGCTGCCTACGGGCATTTCGGTCGTGACGAGTTCCCCTGGGAAAATCTTGATTATGTCGACCGCCTCAGGCAAGATGCCGGCGTGTAAAACCGTTCCTGTGTTGTATGCTTCAACACATTCAAGGCTATCCCGTTTACGGACTTCACGACGATCAAACATTACAGCAGTTTCTGGATGTAATGAGCAGAGCGGAGTGCGGCGCACTCATGGCTGACGGTCACCTGGGCTATGTAATGCCTATCGGCGGTGTAGCCGCCTATGATAATCGGATCTCCCCCGTTGCCGTTGGTTTTGATATTGGATGTGGAAATCTCGCCGTTCGCCTGGATTTGAAAAAGGAGGATCTGCGACTGGAGAAACTGCTTGACCGGATTGAATCCGGCATTTCATTCGGTATCGGTCAGACCAACCCCGAAGCACCAAAGGATCATCCGCTGTTTGACAGCGACGACTGGAATGCGTACGGTTCCGAGTCAAGAACAGCCTCGCTGAAAAAGCTGGCACGCGAACAACTGGGAACCGTAGGATCGGGAAATCACTATATCGATGTGTTCTCCGATGAACAGGACCGGATCTGGATCGGTGTTCATTTCGGCAGCCGCGGACTCGGTCACAAAACCGCCAGCGGTTTCATGAATCTTTCACAGGACCGGCCATGGGATACCCGAGCTGTGGAGAAAGAGGTGCTGCTCGATCTTGACAGCGATCTTGGCGAACGCTATTACCGCGCCATGAGGCTCTGCGGTGCCTATGCCAAAGCCGGCCGGGAATGGGTTTGTGATTACGTGGCAAAACTGGCCGGTGCTCCCATAACCGAACGAATCCACAACCACCATAACTACGCCTGGAAAGAGACTCATCACGGACGTGATCTCATCGTAATCCGAAAAGGCGCCACTCCGGCTTTTCCCGGTCAAAAAAGCTTTGTCGGTGGAAGCATGGGCGATATTTCCTTCATTCTGGAAGGGGTGGACGGCAACGAGAGCAAACATGCGCTGTACTCTACCGTACATGGAGCCGGAAGGGTCATGTCGCGTAGAAAAGCGGCCGGAGCATTTCGTGGCCGTGGAAAAAAGCGCCGTCAGATTAAACCCGGAGCCGTAACCCCCGAAATGATGAAAGAGTGGCTTCGGAAAAAAAATGTTATTTTGCGGGGCGGGGGCCTGGACGAATCCCCCCATGTTTACCGCCGTATTACCGACGTCCTTAATGCCCATCAAAATACCATCACAATACGCCAGCGCCTGACACCACTCGGGGTTGTTATGGCCGGCCCTGATGTTTTTGACCCGTTCCGAGATTGACATGAAAATTCTGCGTTTCCTGATATCGCGTGTGCGTGAACCCGCCAACGCCTATACCCACCTGGCGGCGGTACTGCTTTCCATTCCGGCACTGGTGCTGCTGATACACAGAGCGCTTCTGTACGGACAGCCGACACATGTGGTCGCCTTTACGATTTTTGGTTCCAGCATGACACTGCTCTATCTGGCAAGCACGCTCTACCATATGCTGCCCCTGTCCGAAAAGGGAATCAAGCTGCTTCGCCGCATAGATCACATCATGATCTATGTCCTTATTGCCGGAACCTATACGCCGATTACACTAATCGCCCTCGATGGTTTCACCGGTTGGGCGCTGTTTGTCACGATCTGGTCTCTCGCAGTCTTCGGTATTTTTTTCAAACTGCTTTGGTTTCATGCTCCGAAATGGGTTTCACTGGTAATCTATCTGGGGATGGGATGGCTGGCCATTTTTTTCCTGCCTTCACTCTGGAAAGATTTCCCGCCGCAAGCTTTGGCCTGGATCATTGCCGGAGGTGTTATTTATTCTGTCGGAGCGCTGTTATACGGACTGAAATGGCCCAACCCATCTCCCAAATATTTTAATTTTCATGCAATTTGGCATATAATGGTGATGGCTGCCAGTTTTTGTTTTTTCTGGGTCATGTACCAGTATGTTGTCTTTATTTAGACACACCTCGTTTTCCACGTTTATTAACGAATATCCAGGATGAAGAGATCTCACAGGGGGGTAGTTGTATCTCTGACCGTGTGGATTCTGATCGTATCGGCGTTTGCCGGCAAGGTGTCTGGGCAGGTGTATGAAAACATCTACAGACCGATCCGGCCGGCCTGGCAGCAACTTGATACACCCCACTTCAGAATAATTTTCCAGAAAGGCGAAGAACGGGCCGCCTTCAAAACAGCACATATTCTGGAAGAGCAGTATCCACACGTACAGGCTCTGGTTGGCGGATCCCTGAAAAACATGCCTGTAGTTTTGAATTCACAAAACGACCGATCCAACGGCTATGTTTCCTCTCTGAATTTCCGGATTGAAGTGGAGGTACCAAGACTCAAGGGCAAGGCCATGAATCCGACGGACGGAAACTGGCTGAATACCGTGATGCCGCATGAACTTGTCCATGCACTTCATCTGAATGTGCTTCCTACTCCCGGAGTTTCCGGATTTCTGAAATATTTTTCACCGGATATGGCCCGGGGCATGCATTTTGCCGCTCCGGTCGGAATGATTGAAGGCATTGCCGTTTTTCACGAATCACATCACCTCTATGGAATCGGTGGAAGAGGTAACCACCCCTATTTTACCCGGCAGTTTGATGCAAATTTCGACAGTGAACACCGCTGGTCACTTGCACAAAACCTGACCAGCCCGCTCGAAACCTATCCAATGGGCCGTCACTACATTGGCGGTTATGAATTCATACGTTGGCTGCAATACGAATACGGCATGGAAACAACCAGGAGAACCATCGACTTTGTCTCCAGATGGCCGTTCCTGGGATACGGCAGCGCGCTCTGGTACCACACCGGAAAACGACCCTCCCGGCTTCAATCGCAATTTGAAACGCAGCGAAATGCGTCCGACTCTGTTCCGCGATCGCATACCCGGAACCTGCCGGATACCCCGTTTCATTTTCTACCGGTAATGAAGCAGGCCCGAAACCAGCGACCTTTCTGGCTCTCTGAAAACACCCTTGTTTTTTTCTCATCATCCTACGACAAAAGGCCCGGCTTTTACAGCTTTAATATTCAAAGCAAGGAGCTGCGAAAACTCTTTGAGACGGGAACCGTTGGTGATTTCATTTTTTCGCTGCATCCCGATACATCCCGCTTTCTGTATGCCAGATATCACCGCCATCCGTATTATCACAACCACAACCGGATGCATGTCCATGAGTTGTCGGTTCCACACAGCAATGCCCGCGGTGGTGACGAGCTGAACCGAATCAACCGGGTTGAAAACAGGCAAATTACCGGCACCGACCGGGTTCATGCACCGGCATATGGTCCAAAGGATTCAATATGGGCACTCCAGACGCATCATGAAAATAACCTGCTGGTCCGTTTTAAAGATGATGCAGGTCCCGATACCCTGCTCATCCCCGAACAGGGCTATCTGGTATCCCTGGAGTTCAATCCCCGCCAAAGCGACACGCTTTTCATCCTGGGTAACCGAAACGGCATGCAGGGAATCTGGCTGCTCGACAAGAACCACCTGCCGGAGTACAATCAACGGGCACCCGATATCGCATTTGAACGCGCTGCCATATATGATCCCGCCTGGCATCCCTCTGGACGAAAACTTCTGTTTACATCCGACCTCTCCGGCGCACTCAACCTGTATGAATTCGATGCCGAAAAATCGGAAGTTCGGCAATTGACCGATCATCCATACGGTGTAATGGAAGGATCGTACAGCCCGGACGGTTCAAAAATCGCCGGTATTATGCTGCAAGATAACCGGCAGGATGTGTTTTGGGTCAACCGCCAGGACTTGCATCCGGTATCTGTAGCCGGCCACCTTTGGAACAATCCGCCCGAAAACGGACCGGTACCGCCCCCCCGGGGAAATTCTGATACCCTGCCCGACAGCTGGACGCTCTCCGACCACAAATCCGGTTTACGCTGGCTTCGCCCAAGAATGCTTTTCCCATACGCGGATTTTGACTCCAGAGAAGACAGAAGTAACCGCTACGGACTTATCCTGTCAAGTGGCGATGTTCTAAGAAGAAACAGCTATTATGCCGATCTATATTTCGCCCACGACCGACTCTGGTATGATGTGGAATATCGTTTCAGTGGCTTCTATCCCGGATTTCGGATCAACACATTCCGGGAACCCATTGAAACAAGCTGGAGTCTGCAGCAAATTCAGGGCGTCGGCCTGGACGTTCCTTTCCGGTTTCAAATCGACCAAAACACGCGTACATCAGGCTTTTTTGTTACACCCGGAGTGGATTATCTTCAACAACGCCATGTAGATGAAAGCATTACTCCGGTTTTTTCACGTCTCCGCGGTACACTGGACATACGCTATCAGCATCGCCTGCAGCAAAATCTCAGGGATGTTCAACCTAATACCGGCTGGCTTCTTTACCATGAAACCGAGTGGGATTTCTACAGCAGCAGAAGAAACCATCACCTGCGTGCAACCAGAGCCGGTGTATACCGGTATCTCTCCTCGGGTTTGCCCGGAAACAGATCATTGAGACTTGGCCTGGAGGGTTTCACACAGAACCGACCCTATTTCAATATTACCGGTTTTTACTCGCGCGGTTTTGATGAACGAATCCTTGCCGGCTACAATAATGCCGCCCGATTCACTACCCGCTATGCGATTCCGCTATGGTATGCCGACCGCGGATGGACCCTTGTACCGGCTTTTCTGGATCGTGTCTACCTGGTTCTGTTTACGGAAACGCTCGCTCCGGTGCGCAGACATAGTAACGCCGAGCAGCTTCTTGATGAATCCAGGACACTGGTTGGTACAGGTCTGCGGCTCCGCATGCGATTCTTCAACATTCCGGTTGATTTCGGAGTGGCAGCGGTTTATGAACCAACCCGCAACCGAACCGCCGCATTCACAGGTCCGTTTTGAAAATCATTTTTGATTGAAGCAGTTATCGTCAACAGACCGCAAAGCATCTGCCCTACGATATCCGGCCTATCTCCAAAATTTCAAACTGCTCGTGTGAAAAACCATCTATCAGCTCTTTTTTCTTATCTCCGGAGACGATGGCAGTCAGGCCGATTCCCAGATTAAAAGCCTGGCGCATATCTTCGACGGGCACATTCCCCTCTCTCTGAATCAACTTGAAAATTGCAGGCCACTCCCAGCTGTCCCAGTCAATGGAAAGTGTTCTGCCTTCAGGTATGATTCTCCGGGTATTCCCTTCAATACCACCACCGGTAATGTGGGCAAACACCCTTACACCTTCCCGGCCTCGCAACGAACGGATCACACCCAGATAGGATGGATGAATTTTTAGCAGATTCTCAGCAAGTGACATGCCCAGCTCCGGTACCTGGGTATCAACTCGGTATTTTTCAAACAGAATGTTCCGGGCCAGCGAATATCCGTTTGTGTGAAGGCCGTTGCCGGTAATTCCCAGGACGACATCCCCCTTCTCAATATCGGATCCGTCAAGAATTCGGCTTCGGTCAACCACTCCCACAATGGTACCCGCCAGATCAAACTCCCCTTCGGAATAGATATCGGGCATTTCGGCTGTTTCACCACCTATCAGTGCACAGCCGTTTTGCCGGCATGCGATAGAAAAACCTTTAACCACATCGTAGGCAATATCCTGTTTCAGTTTACCCGTGGAAAAATAATCCAGAAAAAAAAGCGGCTCGGCCCCGCAGACGGCTATGTCGTTGACACAGTGATTAACCAGATCCTGTCCTACTGTATCATACACCCCTGCTTTGAAAGCGACAATCAGTTTTGTTCCGACTCCATCCACACTGCTTACCAGTACCGGATTGTCATAACCGGAAAAATCGGGTTGAAACAGGCCGCCAAATCCGCCGATACCACTGACGACCTCCGGTCTGCGGGTCTGTTTAACCAGATCCCCGATGGATGCTACAAACGCGTTTCCGGCTTCGACATCAACCCCTGACGATTTGTACGTTTTCTGTTTGGACATAACGGATTTATATTCTGATCGGTTTTCATTTGAGCGGTACTGCACGTGGTTGGCAGAACGATTTTAAGTTTGGAACAATCTGATATAAAACCAAATCCCCCTTTCTGTTTTTTTCCACACGGGTTTTCTATGAATAAAGAAATTTTAAAATGTTTTGTTTATAGATATTGACCCTGTGGATATGTGGAAAAAAAAGTTTTCCTTTATTATTTGATGATTATCAACAAATTCAGGGAGCAGGGTGTGGGTAATTATTGATGCCTGAAAGCCTGACTGACCGAGGGTGTCTGGCTTGTTAACTTTGAATATGATTCGCACATAATGTTATCATAAGGTTTCCCACAGAATGTTTTGGTGAGATAACATGTTTATACCCTGAGTCACATCGTTGATTCCCGGGGCTATTGTTAACAAACAGTCCCTTGATAAAACAGATCAACAAGTTATGTAACGGGTTATCCCCATACTTGTTAACAAAATGGTAATGTATGAGAGCAGTAGTTCAGCGTGTATCGGAAGCATCCGTTAAGGTGGATGGCGCCGTGAAAGGAAAAATAGGAAGGGGGTTGTTGATTCTGGTGGCGGTGCACAGGGAGGATGGTGAGGAGCAGACGGCATGGGTAGCTGACAAATGTCGACGGCTGCGTATATTTGAGGATGAAGATGGAAAAATGAACCGCAGCGTGGAGGATGTTGGCGGAGAGATACTTGTTGTTTCGCAGTTCACTCTGTATGGCGAGGTAAAAAAAGGCACCCGCCCAAGTTTTATTTCATCGGCCGGCCCGGATAAGGGGAATGATTTTTATGAACGCATGGTCCGGAACCTGGAAACGGCAATGCCTGGAAGAGTACAAACAGGGGTATTTGGAGCTAAAATGGATGTATCATTGGTAAATGATGGTCCGGTCACAATCATTGTAGAGCGCTGATGTCCCTTGTTTTTGTTTTTCTGGATGGTGTAGGGCTGGGCAAAGAGCGGAGCGAAAACCCGTTTGCGGAGTACCGGTTTGAGACATTTGAAAAAATGGCCGGTGGCGTTCCGTTCACGGAGAATGCAAAAGCGGTGCAAAATGGAGAAACCTTTTTTTCGCCGATAGACGCCTGTCTTGGTGTGGAAGGATTGCCCCAAAGCGGAACCGGTCAGGTTACCCTGTTTTCAGGAATAAATGCCGCCCGATCGCTGGGCCGTCACTTCGGACCCTATCCGCATTCCAAAATTAAACAATACCTGGAAGAGCACAGTATTTTCCGGAAATTTATGGGAAAACAGGGAAGCGCCTATTTCATGAACGCGTTTCCGGACATCTTTTTCCAGTATTCAGAAAAACGCAACCGCTGGTCAAGTACCACATATATGACCAGGTCGGCCGGCTTACGGCTCAACACCATTGCGGAAATTCACAGGGGAGAAGCTATTACGGCAGAAATAACCCAGGATGTATGGAGGTCCCGGCTGTCGCTGAATGTACCGGTGATTACCGAGGAACAGGCTGCGTCACGTGTAGTGAATGCGGCCGGCAAGTACGATCTGGTACTCATGGAATACTATCTTACCGATAAAGCCGGACATGGCAGGGATAAAAAAGGTGCCCGGGACATATTGAGCAAACTGGATCAGTTTCTGTCACATCTGCTTAATCTGGCAGTAAAAAACGGGCATACCATTTTGATAACCAGCGACCACGGCAACATCGAGGATCTCTCTATAAAAACGCATACGAGAAACAAAGTTCCCTTTTATGTTAGCGGGGAAGGTTCGCAACATTTCCACGGAATACGGTCAATCCAGGATGTGACCCCGATGAGCCTCGCGTGGTATGAATCAGCGCTTGGGCAGAGCTGACAAGATTCGCTGGAAAATTTCATCCACCGTACCGGTCCCGTCGACCGAACGGAGAATTCCGGCATGCTGATAATGATCCAGTACCGGCGCAGTCTCCTCTTGAAAAACTTTCAGACGAAAGCGAATTTTGTCGCGGGTGTCGTCGCTTCGTCCTTCACCCCGGTTCAGCATGCGGCTAATCAGCTCATCATCAGGGACATGAAGCGAAATAAAGGCATTAATGGACTCATTTCTGCGTTCCAGCAAATCATCAAATGCCACGGCCTGTTCCATGGTCCTTGGAAACCCGTCAATAATATATCCGTTCTGAAAATCTTCATTCTGAATGGTCTGTTCAACGACATCCACTACGGTCTGATCGGGAACCAGCTGCCCGCTGTCCATGAAATCCTTAATACGCATACCAAGATCGGTACTGTCTTCCATCGCACTGCGAAAAATTTCTCCGGTGGAGAGATGCGTAATTTCAAAATGACGGGCAACTTTTTTCGCCTGTGTACCCTTTCCTGAGCCGGGTGGCCCGAAAATTATAATTCGCATATTATCTGATAATAGTACGGGTTGTTGTGTTTCAGAATAATGATCACTTCCAGTATTCGGATAAGATATCGGTTCCGGAAATATAAAAAATATTTGATAAGCCAAAATCCGGGAATCTTTTTTTGACACGTCGCGTAATAATAAATAACACAAAGCGTTATTTATCATAACAACCACCAAAACAAGATTTCAGGCCGATGAGTGAGCGAATAATAAAGCGGTATGCCAACAGGAAAATGTATGATGTGGCTGAAAGCAGATATGTGTCTCTTTCGGATCTGGCCGAGATGATTCGTGCCGGGGAAACGATTCGCGTCACCAATAAGACGGGTGATGAAGACTATACCTCAAGAATACTTCAGCAGATTATTCTTGAGCAGACAAAGGAATCGGACAAGGCAACGGTAGGCACATTGCATGAATGGATCAGGGTGGGCGGATCCTTTCTGGATGAGCAGCTGATGGAGTTTCGGTCAGGTATGGAGGATTGGTTAAAAAAACAGTCTTCCCGCCTTTTTCCGGGCTTGAACCGAAAAGAGTTTGATCATCTGAAAAAGAAGGTGGATGAACTTGAAAAGAAACTGGACCAGATGAGCTGATTTTTTTGATTTAACCCTAAAACAGAGGTAATAACCATGACGGACAAAGAGAAAAAAAGCAAGGAAGAGCACGAATGGAATAAAAAGGCGAAGGAAATCTGGCTGGCCGGACTCGGGGCTCTCTCCGCCGTTGAGGAGGAAGGCAGCAAGCTGTTCCGCACCCTGGTTGATCGCGGAAGCGAGTTTGAAAAAAAGCGTAAAGACCAGATTGATGAAATGTGGGAACAGGTGAATAGCCGCTACAAAGATGTCGAAAGCCGTGTTGGTGAGAAGTTTGACAAAGCCGAGGAACGAATGGAGAAAAACATCAAATCCATGGTCTCCGGTTTGGGAATTCCTACCCGCAATGAGGTGGATGAACTGTCCAATAAAGTTGATGCCCTGATCGCCAAACTTGAAAAGCTGGAGAAGAAGGAATCCGGATCCGGCGGCAAGGGAGCCGGAAAAACCGGCAAATCGGGAGCGTCGGACAAAAAGAGCTCATGATTATTCCTGCTATGGCAACCGTGCGAGGAATGACCGGAATCCCGGCCAATGATGGCTTTGGTTCGAGTGGATGAGCGGGTCACTCTTCGCGGGCAATGGACCATATATAGCGGCCTTCCTTCTGCACGGTGCGTTTTTTATCCAGACCGCGGTTGCCGTAGGGCGGTTTGCGCCATCTTCGGAACAGAGTAAGTAATAACCACCCGAAAGGCAGATAATAGCCAATCAGATCCCAGTCGCGCAGCCAGCGGCCGGGATTTTTTTTATTCGTTTTCCGGTCATGGAAATCACGGTAGTGCCTGGTGAACAGGATCGGCCAGCCAAAAGGGCTGGTGAGCCAACGCCGGCCTTTGATACCTTTCATGCTCCGATAGAGAGTGCGGAAGTTGTAGGGCTTTTTTCCGTGATCTTTCACAAGGCGCGACAGATTCTGCTGCATCTCCTGGCGGATTTCCTCGGCAAGGATTTCAGATTCCCGGCGCCCCGGGTTTTGCGGGTCATCCCGCCCGGCTTTCCGGATCCGTTCACGGACAGATATGGGCTTTCCGGCAAAAAATTTCATCTGGCAGGGAAATCCGAAATAGAAGAAAAACGGGAATACCAATGCCAGAAAAATGAGGGGAAGCGGAATAAACGGAACGCCCGTAATGCGGTTGCAAATGGAATCAATCCACCGGAAAGTGACATTCGCCGGGTTAATCCACTCGGCATTAATGCCGTAAACAGGAATTACGGGAACGTCGTAACGTGCGGCAAGTTTGATAAAACTGGGTTGAAAAGGTTGGAGCCGGTAGCGTCTGTTGAATCCTTTACCAATACCGGGGATGCCTTCGGGATAGTAGATGACCCTGCCGCCTTTTGCAAGAATGCGATCAAAATTGAGATAGGTTTGATCGATTGCTCCAAACAGGCGCCACCAGTTATCCAGTCCGAACGGACGCATCCACCAGTTAACCGCAAGCTTTGGAGAATAAAGCGGTCTGATTTTGTTATCATGCGTGAAATCGGCCTGTTCCCAGATCAGTTGATCCAGCACAAAAGAGTCGTGTGGAAAAGCGTTGCCGCTGTGGTTGGAAGCCAGGATGACCGGTCCGTTGGCCGGGATATCATCAAAACCGTGAAATTCCGCCCGGTAATAATGGCGGATGATGTCTGCAGAGACTTCTTTATTAAAGCTTTGCAGATACTCAAAGTCGATGGGATCGGTTTCGGTAGAAAAACTGGTGTAGCGGGGCGGCGAAATCATAACTATCTATTGATCAGGAAGAACAAACCTCCAAGAGCAAACAATGAGGCCCAAAGCGGCCATGGTCCGCCCTGTACTACGGCAAGTGTGCCGCCAAGGATACAGGCTCCGCTGAGGATGCTTCCACGCAACCCGTGGATCGGGTCCTGAGTCGGCGTTCGGTCGTTTATGGTGTTGTCGAGGTAGTTGAGGGTATCGGCGGTAATCCGCGGCAGGCGCATCAGGGCATCGACGAGTTCGGGAGTTCCCCGCCAGAGTTCATTGATAATGGCGGCAGGATGGAACTGATCCTTGAAAATACGGAAGGCGTGTTTTCGGGAAACAGACGGGATATCGATATTCGGATACAACATTTTTCCCACGCCTTCATAGGTGACCAGCGCTTTGGTCATGAGAGTCATCTCCACCGGAAAAAACACCCGGTAACGGGCACCAATCGACATGGAGTTGACGATCAGTTCACCCAGGCTGAAATCACCGTAAGCGGAGTGCTGATAAAAGCGGCGAAGCAGGTCGGCAACCGAGCGGCGGAATCCATACGGATCACCGTTTTTGCCGATTCGGGCCAGTGCCGTCAGGTTTCGGGTGGCGCCGTCGATATCGCCGGATACCAGAGAATGGAAATAATAGAGCATGCGTCTGCGAGTTGACTCTTCAAACCTTCCAACCATTCCAAGATCGATGAAGCCGATTTCGTCGTTTGGAAGAATCAGCAGGTTTCCCGGGTGCAGGTCGGCGTGAAAAAACCCGTCCTTGTACAGCATTCGGATGATGGCATCCGCACCCAGGTCGATTATCTGCTTTCTCCGTTCTGCGGGTATCTCCCGAAGCTCTTCCGAATCCGGTTTCACCCCATCCAGAAACTCCATGCAAAGCACATTCTCCGTACTGTACTCGCGGTAGATTTCGGGAAACCGAATATGCCGGTTATCGTGAAAGTTGGCTTTAAAGATCTCGGCGTTATCCGCTTCATTCTCAAGATCTACCTCTTTGATGGTATAGGAGCAGAATTCCTGGATAAGTCTCTTGGGCTGGTACTGGGGGATGGTCACATTGAGAAAGTGGCCGAGCCAGCGCAGCAGCACGATGTCGGTTTCGATGGTATCCTTGATCCCGGGCTTTATGACTTTCAGTACCACCTCTTTGCCGTCTTTTGTGACGGCTCGGTGCGTCTGGGCAATAGAGGCGGAGCCCAGCGCTTTTTCATCAACAGAGATGAAGTAGGTATCCAGGGAACCGCGAAGATTCTTTTCAATGATGATCCGGATATGTTCGAAAGGGACCTCCGGAAGTTTGTAGAGGAGGTTTTTGAGTTCATTCGTGATAATGGACGGCAGGATGTCTTCACGAAGCGACAGGATCTGGCCCAGTTTGATATAGGTAGGCCCCAGCAGTTCCAGCCGTTTCCTCAACTGAATGGGAAAAGGCTGGTTGCGCAGATCACGTTTTACAAAGGGCTTAATCAGGAAGGCGATAAATCGAGAGGGAAAGGAGCGAAATCCCTTTTTCCGTTCACGGGACAGGGAGGCCACATACGCGATTATGCCTCCCATGAAGAGGCCGGTTACATGCCGGTGAATTTGAAAAAAACGCCGAACCACCCCTTTGTACGGGGCAAGCGGATCAAAATGGAAATTTCTGTTCGCCTCGGAACCGGAGGCCACTCTTTCTCTGGATTCGGGAGTGGTTTCCGGTTTGGAAGCGTCCTCGAAGTTTTTTGAGGTCATCCGGCAGGATTATGGCGTGATCTGAAATAACAAAACAATATAGGCAAAGTAAAAAATATCCGGTGGTTCTTCATCCCGCCAATAATTTACGTCTGGCCGGTTGCTTTCCATAATGTATATCAGGAGATTGTAAGCCAAAGAATTCATTAGATTTTCAGTCGGATAACAGGAATAATGGCCGCAAATAACAGCATGAGCGTATCTAACGGTGAGCGATACTCCATATGGCTGAAGCCGGAAGACGAGGTGCGCCAGGCATTAAAAAAAATTATCGCGGATCTTTCGAAAGAGTATGGCGCGCCGGTATTTGATCCGCATGTAACCGTGGCGGGGGGCATTCACCAAACTCCCGAAGATGTGAAAGAGGTATTACAGAGCGCTGCCGCCATCAGAGAACGGATGACGCTTCATTTAACAGAAACAGATTATCTGGATTCTCTCTATCAGTCGCTGTTTGTCAAGGTGGCACCCAATGAATCGCTCTTTGCATTGCGTGAACACTGCCTCTCCGCACTGAATCTGGAACACCGGCCGTATCTTCCGCATGTGAGTCTCATCTACAAAAAGCTGGATGTTGCGGAAAAAGAACGCATCATTGCGAGTGTTGGAAGGAGGTTTGATTATCTCTTTACCCCAAAGTCACTGTTTCTGGTGCGTACCAGCGGATCGCCCGAAACCTGGGAGGAGGTCATGAGCGTCCCTTTTCAGCCCTGATTAACCACGACAGGAGCGTCTTAAGTATCTAACATCTGTTTTCGTGAACCCACCAATAAAAATTAGTTTTCATGGCACCGTATGAGTTTTTCAAAAATGTTAATGCAAACTTCGACCGCGCTGCGGGCTATCTCTCCATTGAAAAGGGACTGCTGGAGCAGATAAAAGCGTGCAACAGCACGTATCACGTGGCGTTTCCCCTCAAAAAGGATGATGGAACGGTTGAGGTTATCCATGGATGGCGTTCGGCACACAGCTCGCATAAATCGCCCACCAAAGGGGGAATCCGCTTTGCCATGGCGGTGAACGAAGACGAGGTAAACGCCCTGGCCGCTTTGATGACCTACAAGTGCGCGGTGGTATCGGTGCCGTTCGGGGGTGCCAAGGGTGGAGTGAAAATCGACCGAATAAGGTATTCGCAAGCGGAAATCGAACGGATAACCCGGCGTTTTACCTTTGAGCTGATCAAGAGGAATTCCATCGGTCCGGGCATCGATGTCCCGGCCCCAGACTACGGTACCGGAGAGCAGGAGATGGCCTGGATACTTGACACTTTCCGCACGATGGTCGGTTCACTGGACAGCGACGGGTGTGTTACCGGAAAACCGATTCACCAAAGTGGAATCAGCGGAAGGACGGAGGCCACCGGGCGGGGAGTCTTTTTCGGCCTTCGGGAGGCTTGTTCCAACAAGAAAACGATGAAGAAGCTTGGACTCTCAACCGGGTTGCAGGGCAAGCGGGTGATTGTCCAGGGTCTTGGAAATGTAGGATATCACTCCTCCCGTTTCCTGAGAGAGGCCGATGCGGTAATTGTCGGTGTTGCTGAAGCACATGGGGGCATATATGACGAAAAGGGAATAGATGTCGACCGGCTGAAAGAATATATTGCACAGACAGGGTCCATTCGCGGCTATTCCTCCGGAACCTTTGTGGAGGATTCAAAATCAGTGCTTGAAATGGAGTGTGATATTTTGATTCCGGCGGCACTTGAGAATCAGATCACCACAGAAAATGCGCACCGAATCAAAGCCAAAATTATCGGAGAGGCGGCCAATGGTCCCATTTCCGGTGAAGCGGATGAAATCATCAAGAAAAAGCCGGTGCTGATAATTCCGGATATCTATCTGAATGCCGGCGGTGTGACCGTCTCCTATTTCGAGTGGATCAAGAACCTGTCGCATATCCGGTTTGGGCGGATGGACCGTCGCTATGAGGAGAACGCGATGGGCCGGCTGCTTACGGCCATCGAGGGAATTACCGGTACTACATTCAGCGAACAGGATATCAGCAGACTGGGAAAGGGTCCGGACGAGTGGGATATTGTGGATTCCGGACTGGAGGACACCATGGTGACGGCCTACCAGATGATGTATGCAACACATGAAAAGCATGGCGCCGATCTCCGGACATCCGCGTATATCAGTGCCATTAAGAAAATCGCTCTTTCCTACCAGCAGCTGGGCATCTTCCCCTGATCTGCTACCAGTCAGCCGATGAAGGGCTCTATTTCCAGAATGTAATTTGCAAAGGCAGAGAGCCCTTTTTGTGTTACCCGGTAGCGGGATTCCGTTTTGTTCTCTCCCTGAACTTTTTGAACCGAGATATACCCCGCATCTTCAAGTTTCGCAAGATGTGTGCTGAGGTTTCCGTCGGTTGCGTTGAGGGCTTTTTTAAGTTCATTAAAACTGATATCATCCACGCGTGTAAGCACGGACATCAGGGCCAACCGGATTCGCGAGTGAATCAGGTTGTCCAGCTTTCGGTATTCAAGTTTCGGAAGTTCCAAGGCCATTTTGACGGCTGAAGCGTGATCTATTTCTGAATCAGAGGATCAATCCGGGATCAGATTAAAACATCACAACGCCATTTTTTAAGAGTATAAAAAAAATCCCGAAAAGCAAAGAGTGGCAACACTATATTTTAAAGTACCCATTTCAAACACGTGAAAGCAAAAAGCCTTCCCAGAAAAACCCGTGAGCAGAGGGAAAGAGCCGAAACTCTTTTGTCGGATCTGTATGCGCATTACCCGAACCCGCATTGCGCCCTGAACTTTACCAACCCTTTTGAGCTGCTGGTGGCTACCATTTTGAGCGCCCAGTGCACCGATGTTCGTGTGAACATCGTAACCGAGGAGCTGTTTCGGGTGTATCCATCGCCCGAAGCGTTTGCGGAAGCGCCGCTGCAGGAGCTGGAGGAGGCCGTCCGGACCACCGGATTCTACCGAAACAAGGCTAAGGCAATCAAGGAAACGGCACAGAAAATTGTGGATGAGTTTGGCGGCGAGGTGCCGAAAACCATGGAAGAGCTGCTTTCATTGCGAGGTGCGGCCAGGAAAACGGCGAACGTGGTGCTGGGAAATGCGTTCGGTATAGATGAGGGTGTGGTGGTGGATACACACGTGAATCGTCTGGCCAATCGCTTTGGTCTCTCAAGGCACGCTGATCCCGTAAAAGTTGAAAAAGACCTTATGGCGCTTTTTACCCGCGAAGAGTGGACCAACCTGTCGCATTTGCTGATTGCACATGGCCGGGCAGCCTGCAAGGCCAGGTTTTCGAAACCGCCGGATCACCCTGTTTGCATAAAGTATGGCCGGAAGTGTGAGTGCAGCAAAATGCGCTGACGGACCCGTTGCTTGTGAGAGGAGCAGCATTCTGCGTCAGACACAAATCGGAACACGTAAATGAGTGATAGAAGAACCCTTGAGGAGCTGCTGGTCAGCGACACGAATATGAAGTTGCCGCCGGTAAGATCGGATGTCGAGATGCTTCCGGTGACCCATGAGGGGCGGGAAATGATCTATTTTCACGATCCCCAGGGATATATGGTCAAGCCATTTGTCCTGGACAAACAGGTGGCCGCTCTGTTTCCCATGTTCAACGGGCAATTCTCCATTCGGGATATCAGTGACGAGCTAAAGCGCATTGAGAGTCCGGTCGGTGAGAAGGAGCTTCTGGCATTTGTGCGTCAGCTTGATGAAGCCCGCCTTCTGCTGTCACCCTGGTTTCGCCACTTCAAAAACCGGACGGAGGAGCAGTTTGAACGAGCGGGTGTCCGGCCAGCGGCATGTGCGGGCCAGTCCTATCCGGCCGACAAAAAGAAGCTGACAGCCATGATGCAGTCGGCTTTTTCCGGTGACGGGGCCGATGAAAACCGGTATCCGGAGGCTTCCGGCTCGACAGGGTTGGCGTCCGGACGGAAAGCCGGGCATCCCGCCAATACATCAATCCACGATGATCGGCAGCACAGTAACGAGCACCCGCAAAAAAATCCCCCGAATAATCACGGAAAGATTAAGGCGCTGTATGCCCCCCATATTGATCCGAGAATTGGATTGTCTTCGTATGTGAAGGCGTTCCGGCCTCTTGCCGATGAAAAGCCGACGCGGGTCGTGCTTTTGGCGACGTCCCATTATGCCGGCATGTACCACCCGATATATGACGGAAAACCCTTCATTGCAACCAGGAAATACTTTGAGACACCCCTTGGAAGAGTTGGTGTGGATCAAAAAGCTCTAGATCTGCTGGAGGCAGAATCGCATCAAACGGGGTTCACGCTTCTGGACCGCGCCCATCGCAATGAGCACAGTATTGAGCTGCATCTGATTTTTCTGCAGTACCTCTGGTCACATGACTTTGAGCTGGTGCCTATCCTGGTCGGTTCGCTGGATGATCTGTTTTACATGGAAAGCGGGGATACGGGAAAAAAGGTGAAGTGCATGGCCCGGCTTCTCCGGGAACAGTACGGGCGGGATGACCAAACGCTTTTTCTTGTATCCGGCGACCTTGCGCACGTGGGCAGGAAGTTCGGTGACCGGCAACCCGCATCCCAGCTGTTCGGCAAGGTTGAAGCATTCGACCGGGATTTCATGGAGAAGGCGGGATGTGCTGATCACGACGCACTCCTGAAACTGGTTGCAAAAGAGCAGGACCCGTACAGGATTTGTGGCTTTCCACCGCTATTTACAGCGCTGCAATCACTTTATGATACAAAGGGTGAGGTGTTGAGCTATGATCTCTGGGATGAACGTGAGCAGGAAAGCGGTGTGTCGTTTGGTTCTATTTTGTATCGCCAATACTCCTGATGGCCTCAATAAGCATTTTCTTGCTCGTAGGCTTGCGAAAAAAGCGTTGAATACTGTCATCCAGGCCGTATTTGCTGAAATGGTTTTCATCAAAGCCGCTGAAAACAAAAACGGGAATGGATTCGTATTCCGGATTCTTCTTTAATTCGCGAATTAGTGTTGCGCCATCCCCTTCCTCCTGAAGATTCAGGTCGACGATAACCAGGTCCATCGGCTGGCTGGCCAGGGCTTCATGAGCCTGACCGGGTGTTTCGGCGATGATCAGATTCCACGGTTCGTTTTTCAGAAACAGCTTAACCAGTGTGTGGTTATCAAAGTCGTCTTCAACATACAGGATATTTTTTTCTGGCATGGTGTGTAGTCTCTCTGGAGTTCAAACGGCGCGGTCAGGAGTCCGGTTTTTCTGCAATATTCATTTTTTCAGCGAAATAGGCACAGAAATCACGCATATCTCCGGCAATCTTTTCATCATCTACGGAACGTTGCAGGGTATCCGCCAGGGTTTTCAGTGTTTCATAGAAAAAGATTTTCATTTCGTCCCGGCTCATGTTTTTGGTCCACAGATCCAGCCTGAGCGTATCCTTGTTGTTGTGATCCCACAGGGATAACAGCATGGCTCTTACCTCCTCGCCCCTTTTTTCCAGATCATCGGCATCCCATGAGATTCGCTCGGGAACATGGTTTTCGTCAAGTTCAACGTTAATCTGAATCTTTTTTTTCATGGCCGATTTATTGGTTCATGGTGCGCGTTTATTTTCATCAACGATTGAGTGGTGGTGCGGGTTTCGTGTCCCTGGCGGTTAGAGGGAAAGTTTTGGGGACAATTGCTTTCAGGTTCCAAAAATAGGGTAACCGGGCGGAAGGAACAAATGAGGCTGTCTGAAAAAGGTCAGGTGCAATAACGCGTGAGTTTTTCGATGGTTCGCTCCATATCATCGGGCAATGGGGATTCGAAATGGAGCCATTCGCCGGTATCGGGGTGCTCGAACCCCAGAATCCGGGCATGAAGGCACTGCCTTCCAAGATCAGAAAATATATTGTGAAACATGGACTTTCGCGTTCCGGTATTGGGTCCGTATCTGACACTATTGCCGCCGTAAACCGGATCGCCGAGAACAGGGTGGCCCAGCCAGGAGCAATGTACCCTGATCTGATGGGTGCGCCCTGTTTCAAGGATCACATCCACAAGAACAAGGTGGTCGAACCTTTTCAGAACCTCGAAATGTGTGACCGCCTCCTTGCCCTGGCCGTCCGCTACAACGGCCATCTTTTTCCGGTCTGAAGGATCGCGTCCCAGCGGTTTGTCAATGCTGCCGGTATCTTTTTGCGGAGATCCCCACAATACCGCCCGGTAAACGCGATCCACAGTTTTGTCCGCAAACTGTTTGGAGAGATGATGGTGCGCGTAATCACTTTTGGCAACAACAAGGAGGCCACTGGTGCCCTTGTCAAGCCGGTGAACAATACCCGGCCGTACGGCATCATCCTTATTGGCCGTAGAGAGCTTTTGAGTTCGAAACAGCAGTGCATTCACAAGGGTGCCGGTCCAATTTCCATATGATGGGTGCACGACCATCCCCGGTGGCTTGTCGACCACCAGCAGGGTGTCGTCTTCGTACACCACGTCAATGGGGATATCCTCGCCGACGGCCTCCGGGGGAGGCGGCTTTGGAATTACAATCGCAATTTCATCCAGAGGCTGGACCCGGTAGGACGCTTTCTCCAGATGGCCGTTAACCCTGACCCACCCCTTACGAATTCCTTCCTGAACCTTGTTGCGCGTGGCGTTTTGAATGAAACCGGTGATGTACTTGTCCAGGCGCATCTGTTCCCGGTGGCCTTCCGGCACAACAAGATCATACCGGATGTAATCCCCGCGCTCTTCTTCGGAAAAAAAATCGGCGTCGGATATGATTTCGTTGTTCATTGTTTTTGAGGAGCTTATGTCGTGACGATCGGATCCGGTTAACGTTAATTAATGCCTATTTTATGACTTAAAGAGTACTTTTTTAAAAAAAGTATGTAAGGAATGGACCTTTTGCTGCTCTAGGTAGCAACTATTGATTAAGGTGGAAAGCCACAAATCTTACGGATTGTGGTTCACCAGGCCTTCACTCTAACAACGTTGAACTATTTCAGCGTTGTTAGACGTGGCTTGTACTGAAAAGCCGGCTGTTGCTGTCACTTCCCGGTGTAACCGTTGCTCTTGTTTTCAGATGAAACATCCATGGCCAATAATTCGGACCTACAGGCGAATGATAAAATCCATGGATGCTGCAGGTGACATTATAAATCTGAAACTTTAAACAGATGAAATGATAATGACCGGGCTGGTACCGGGATACGCAGTCGCATGATTAAAACCGGTCATGTCATTCTATCTGACATAATAAATCTGAAACTTTAAACAGATGAAATCAATTTGAGAAAATCCGGAGACCGGAAAACGTGTTCAAATGTCTCGGAAATATGGTTCACACCTGTGATCGTAAGCCCCTCTTTCACCTTGTCGGGAATATCGGCAAGGTCCGGCATATTTTCTGCCGGGATAATCACCGTGACAATTCCCTTGCGCTGTGCGGCCAGCAGTTTTTCATTGAGCCCTCCGATGGCGTAAACATCCCCCCTGAGGGTAATTTCACCGGTTACCGCAACATCATGCCGGACAGAAGAATCTGTCACAAGCGATATCATTGCAAGAGCCATCCCCATGCCGGCACTGGGACCGTCCTTCGGAATTGCTCCTTCCGGTATGTGTATATGGATCTCGTTCTTTTCAAAATAGTCGTCGGGTAACTGGAGGAAGGAGGCGTGCGAGCGGATATAGGTAAGCGCCGCCTGCGCGGATTCTTTCATGACATCACCCAGCTGACCGGTGAGCAGCAGCTTGTTTTTCCCTGGCATTCGGGCTACATCAAGTTGAAGGATGCTTCCACCGGTGCTGGTCCAGGCCAGCCCGTTAACACTGCCTACCCGATCCTTCTTGTCCAGTGAACGATCTTTATACTTCTCCACACCCAGAAACTCACGCACCCGACCGGTGTTGATGGTAATACTACCCGTTTGTTTCCCGTCTTTTTTCCGGTTAATCGCCCGTTTTGCAACTTTTCGACATAAAGCGGCCAGTTTTTGCTCCAGCTCCCGAACCCCGGACTCTGATGTATAGCGTTGAATCACGAGCCGGATGGCATCATCCCGAAACGTTACCCGGGATCGCTTGAGGCCGTGCGATGTGAGCAGGCGGGGAATCAGATGCTGTTTGGCGATTTCGACTTTATCATGCTCCAGATATCCGTGCAGGGGTATTACCTCCATACGGTCCAGCAGGGCCGGCTGAATGTTGCTGGCTACATTGGCGGTCGTAATGAACATCACTTGAGAGAGGTCGAACTCCAGATCCAGGTAATGGTCGTGAAACGTATCGTTCTGCTCGGGATCGAGAACTTCCAGAACGGCGGATGAGGGGTCACCCCGAAGATCGTGACCAAGTTTGTCAATTTCATCCAGGATAATCACGGGGTTCATGGTACCCGCTTTTTTTATCGCCTGGATTATTCTTCCGGGCATGGAGCCGATGTAGGTGCGGCGGTGGCCGCGGATTTCCGATTCGTCGCTCACTCCTCCCAGCGAGATCCGAACCATTTTTCGGTTCATGGCTTCGGCAATCGACTTGGCCAGGCTGGTTTTTCCCGTTCCGGGAGCTCCGACAAAGCAGAGAATCTGCCCCTTGATTTTCTGCACCAGATTCAGAACGGCAATATATTCGAGAATCCGCTCTTTGGGCTTTTCAAGTCCAAAGTGGTCTTTGTCCAGCGCCTGTTCCACAGCAGTAATATCGAGCCGGTCTTCAGAAAAAGCTCCCCACGGCAGCGCCAGAATCCAGTCCAGATAATTTCTGGACACACTGTACTCCGGCGACATGACAGGCGTCTTTTTAAGCCGTTCCAGCTCTTCATCGGCTTTTGCGCGAGCCGATTCCGGAAGAGGCCGCTCATCCATCATTTGCTTGATTTTTGCAAGTTCCGGATCGGCATATCCATCCTCGTCCAGCTCATCCTGAAGCACCTTGATCTGCTCCTGAATAAAGAACTTTCGCTGGGTCTCCTGAATCTCGTCCTGTACCTTCTCGTTGATTTCATTCGAGACGGCGAGCAGCTCCAGCTCCCCGGTCAGATGCGTCAGAATGGCCTTGTACTGCTTGTTCAGGTCTTTTTCCTCGAGCAGCTGCTGTTTCTCATGGATATCAAGGTCCAGATAGGATGCCATGAAAAAGAGCAGATTGCGGGGATTGTAATTCTGCTCAAAACCAAGCAGAACTTCTTCCGGCAGCTCCTGGTTCAAAAGCACCAGGCGTTCAAATCCCTCTTTGGTTTTCCGGATGAGGGCCTTGAGGCGCGGATTCATCCGTATCTTCGGTTCCTCCGGCAAATGAACGGAAGCTGTGAAAAAGGGCTCGGTCTGATTAAAAGACACGGCCTCGGCCGTGTGGATACCGCTGATCAGAACCTTGAGCAGGTCATTGGGCAGATGAAGCACCTGGATGATTTGCGCAAGGGTACCCTTTTTGTGCAGTGCTTCGGGCGCCGGATGTTCTTCATCGGGGTCGAGCTGCGCACAGAGCAGCACGTACTTGTCACCCTCGACGGCGCTGTTGACGGCGGCGATGGTGGATGAGCGGCCGACCAGTATCGGAAACATGGTATTGGGGAAGATGACCGTATCGCGGAGGGGTACAACAGGAACACGGTCGGGCGCATCCAGGGAGTCCGGAAGATCGTGATGTAACGGTTTCTTTTCCATTGTCACAAAATAGCCATTTTTCACCCAATTACGCAGTGTAAGGTTTGGCTTTTTTCCCACTCATATGGCAACAGAAGCTGGAACACTATCAGATCCGGGAAACGCGCCGTGGATTCAACAAGTATGAAAAAAACTCCTATCTTTGCATTATTCCATGAACCCGGAACAACGAATTCACCCGATAGACCTGTCGCAGTGATCCAAAGCCTCTATATAAAAAATTATGCACTGATTGATGAGCTGGATGTCAGGTTTCATGAAGGGCTGAATATTCTGACGGGGCAGACGGGCGCCGGCAAGTCCATTATCATCGGTGCCCTGAATGCGGTTCTGGGTGAGCGCGCAGATACAGAAACCGTCAGAGAGGGAACACGAAAGGCGGTAGTTGAAGCTATTATCAGCACAAGCTCACCGCACGATTCCCGGCTGGGAGAGCTTATGCGCGACCGCGACATCGAATGGGATGGCTCCGAGGTAATTTTGCGCCGCGAAATTCGTCCGTCCGGCAGCCGTGCGTTCATCAACGATACTCCGGTCTCCATATCCGCCCTTCGTGAGATAGGTGACCGCCTTGTGGATCTCCATGGGCAGCATGACCATCAGCTTCTGCTTAAACAGGATCACCATCGGGAAGTTGTTGATGAACTGATTGGTGTTCGCGCCGCCAGGGAGGCCTACTCCAGCGCTTATGGCAATGTCCGAAAAATCAGAAATGAGCTGCAGGAGCTGAAGCGCAGGGAACGGGAACTTGAAGAGAAGCTGGAGCTCCACAGGTTTCAGCTACAGGAACTGGAGGAAACGGAACTGGATGAAGAAGCCTTCCAGGAAATGGAAGCCGAAATGAAGCGCCTGGATTATGCGGAAGAGCTGGATCAAAAAGCCGCGATGATTGTGGAAGCCGGCTCCGGCGGCGAGTACAACCTTCTGGATCTGCTGGCCATGATCGAAGAGGCGCTCTCGGATATGAAGGAAAGGGAGCCGGAGTTCGAGTCGTACTGGCAAGAGCTTAAAACCGCTCATATTAGCATTCAGGAGCTGCTTTCTTTTACAGAGCAGTATAAGTCGCGCATAGAGTTCAACCCCGGCCGCCTTGAGGAGATTCGCATGCGGCAGGCGGAGGTGAGGAGGCTGGAAAAGAAGTACGGCCGCGCGTTGCCGGAGCTGGTTTCGTATCGTGATGAGTTGGCCGAATCGGTCAATCTGGCCGAGAACTTTGATCTGGAGCTGGAAAAGAAGGAGAAGGAGCTGAAAGCGGCTTCGGAGTTGCTTCGGGAGCGGGCCGAAGCGTTGCATGCCGCCCGAATCCACGCCGGATTGGAACTTGGGAACAGGATATCAGAAGCCCTGAAAGAGCTGGGTATTCCCAACAACCGTTTTGAGACCCGGGTGGAGTGGCGATATGATGATTCCGGCTGGATTGATATAGAGGGTCGCAAGGTGGGGTGCCATTCGGACGGCCCGGACGATGTCGTTTTTTATATCAGCACTAACAAGGGTGAGTCACCGCGCCCCTTGGCCAGAATTGCATCCGGCGGAGAGATTTCGAGAGTCATGCTTGCCATGAAATCGGTTATTGCCAGGGACCATCATCTGCCCGTCATGATTTTCGATGAAATTGATACGGGTATAGGCGGCGCCGTTGCCGAGCAAGTGGGCAAAACCATGCTGGATCTCTCTGCTCATTGCCAGATCATCGCGATAACGCATCAGGCGCAGATTGCGGGCCAGGCAGACCACCATTACAGGGTCGAAAAACAGGAGGAGGGTGACCGGACCATCACCCACATACGTCCCCTGGATGAGGAGGCGCATATCGCGGAAGTAGCCGCCCTGATGAGCGGGTCGGAAGTGAGTGAACATGCCGTGGCGAGTGCCCGTGAAATGGTTCAGAAAGCCAGGAACAGGCGGGAATCGTAATGATCAGCACCACCATATCCGGCATTGCCGGCCTTTATGTCAGGAAATAAAGCCATAATGGAAGCAGCAGCGCATCAAAAACACACGTATGAATATGGCCCTGGCGGTCAGTTTGTGTCATATTACAAAACCGGCACGGGTCCTCCGCTACTGATACTTCACGGCTGGGGAAGCCGGGCGTCGGTTATGCTGCCCCTGGCTAACGCCCTTTCGGATATCCGGACATGCTATATTCCCGATCTTCCCGGTTTTGGAGACTCACCCCCGCCGACAACTCCCTGGAATGTTGACAACTATGTTGATTTGGCATCATCGTTCTCATCGAGTATCGCTGGCGAACCGATCGATGTGCTTGCGCATTCGTTTGGAGGCCGGATTGTACTGAAATGGTGCTGCCTGCAGGAGGCGAAAGAGCTGTTGAACAAGGTGGTAGTTACCGGGGGAGCCGGAATGAAGCCGCGCCGTTCTCTTTCCTATTACCGCAGAAGGATTTCGGCAACGGTACTGAAAGCACCCTTTCTGCTGTTGCCGGAAAAGCTTAGAAACAGGGCACTGGAGCGTCTCCGCAGATCACGGCTCTGGAAATCCCTGGGATCTTCGGATTACAGCCGGCTTGAAGGGACCATGAGGGAAACATTTGTGCGGACCGTCTCGGAGCATCTTGAATCCTGTCTGCCGGAGATCCACCAGGAAATTTTTCTACTTTGGGGCAAGGGGGACGATGCCACCCCCTGGTATCAGGCGGAGCGCATGGAAAAAGGATTGAGAAACGGAACCCTTGTTGGTATCGACCAGGCCGGACATTACGCCTTTCTGGATCAGCCGGTGCGGTTTACGAGGATTGTAAGGGCTTATCTGGACCCAGCCTGACCCAGGCGGCAAACTCGGGGGCAATGGCGGTCAGTTCAGGAAAATGTAACGGAAATCACTCCAGGTGAAATCAGTGCCGTTGCTTCGGTCGGTCCAGGAATGGATTGCCCAGTCGCCGCTCTCATCCCGTTTCATAGTTATGATGAGTCTGCCCCGTGCCTCGGTCGGCAGTAGCTCGGGCCCCCGGTTGTGGTTGACCGTCAGCCGGTAATTGGTCTCGAACTGCTCTTCGTTTTCGCCCAGATTTACGAGGGAGGCCTCATCAAACTGCAGACCGTGTCCGCTGCGGCCCTCCGTCTCGGAACGCATTGCTCTGAAATAGTCAACTTCCTGCTGATATCCCCAGCCCTGCCAAAGACCGGGATTATTGCTTTGGGCATCGGAAGAGGGCCGGTAGGTGAAGTCGGCCTCTGAGAACAGCCGCTGATAATGGTCGGTATTCATGTGAGTTACGGCATTGACCAGGTTATCAATTACATTCTCCGGCCGGTCGGTTTGAATAAAAGGCGGACCCGTAGTGGTGCCGGGCTCTTCGGGATCCCGTGTCTCAAACAGGCTGCATGAGGCAGCCATGGGCAGAATCAACAGAAATAGCAGGATCCTCGATGGATTCATGGTAAGGCCGGGATCGGAGTAACGGGTTATTCTGTATTGAAAACGGTTCGAGAGGCAAAATACATATCATTGCGTATTCGTCAAACGCATCGGCTGAGCAGAGTCCCCGTATGAAACATTAAGGCTGAAGAGCTTCCCGGTAACCGGAGAGGTGGAATGAAAGGTTCAGGGATGGAATCTCCATTGCATGATGAACCAGTGATATGGCTGAGTTTTGCATGGGAAAGCCGTTTGTTTTACCCGCGGGGCGCCGTGTGCCCGGTTGTACGGTTCTGTTTCCATAAACCGGGTCGTCAATTATCGGATGTCCCCACTCCCGTAGATGAAGCCGAATCTGGTGCGTACGTCCGGTTGCAGGGCGGCAAGCAACCAGGGCGGAGCTGCCATTCGTGCGCAATACGCGGAACTCTGTCAGAGCCGGTTTCCCGCCGGGAGCACATTCAAACAGATAGCCGTTTTTTCGGCGGATGGGCCGGTCGATAGTTACGGCTTGCTCATCCGGAACCCCCGACACAATGGCAAAATAGTGTTTTGACACACGGCCCGTCTCGAAAGCCTGACGAACCCTGCCGGAAAAGTCGGGATTCCGTCCAAACAGTACCAGTCCGGTGGTGACCGCATCCAGCCGGTGCAGAATATGCAACCCTGATTCCCGGGCAGGATTTTGCCCGGTTGCAAAACCATTACTTTGAGAAGCAAAGCCCGGGTTTTCACCCGCTTCCTCCTGCAGAATCGAGAGGAGTGTGTTTCTGTAATAGCGCCCGCCGGGGTGCATGGGGAGCGGTGCCGGCTTGTAGACCAGCAGAAATTCGGGGTGTTTATCCAGGATTTGGATTTCATCGGGTACAGCCGGTTCCGTGAATCCCGGCTGAAAAATCGATAAAGCGGGTTCATCCGCCAGAGTGTCACCAGGCTTGAGCCGCCGGTCACCCTGGGTGATCCAGCCGGAACGAAGCCGTTCACTCCACACCTGTTCACTCCGGAACGGGAACCGGCCTGTCAGAAAGCGGATGATCTCCTGGCCGGTATCCTGTGGTCGAACACGGCAGGTAATGGTCCGATTACAGGGAGGGGCAATACGGATACGGCAGAATGAATCACGGTGAGTCGGATAGAAGGTGTCAGCGGCAGAAGGCTGACCCGGAAAAGGGAACAGAGAGCCCGGTTCGGATAGAACAGAATGGTTTTCGGGTGCTGGAGGGGTTTTGGAGCTTTTTCCGGGTCCGGCAATATATTCCGATTGACTTGTCATCGTTAGCTTCTGTTTTCAGAACGTTTCCCGCTGACCTCAACGGCTCAAACCGGTTCTCTGGTGTTTCCCCTGTTTGAAGGAGACATCAAAATAGTGATACCATTTTCGAAAAGGAGCATAGGCTTTATCCGGGTTGAAAGGACGTCTGCGCGGGTTTTGCCGGCACGATTCGCTGCAACAACCCTCCATCCGCTCGGCTCCTTTTGGCGAGCAAATAAACAACCGGTTGCACTCCATGTTGGCGCAATTGATGTACATGTCGCAGGGGTCACCGGTGATTTCGCAAAAACTGACGGGCTCTTGCTCCTCCGGATTTACCGGAACGACCAGACGATCATCAAACACAAAACATTTGCCACGAAAATGGCGCCCAGCCTGCTTGTTTGCGTAATTCAGAATGCCGCCGTGCAACTGGTTGACATCCCGATACCCTTTTTTCTTCATCAGTACCGAGAACTTTTCACAACGGATTCCGCCGGTGCAGTACATGAGCACTTTTTTGTTCTTCGGGATGCCGGCCCCATCCAGCCAGTTCGGAAAATCATAGAAATTTTCCACATCGGGCCTTTGTGCTCCTTCGAAATAACCGATGCGGGATTCATAATTGTTTCGGACATCAATCATGATATAGTCTTCACCCGATTCCATGACCCTCCGCCACTCGTCCGGCGAGAGATGACGCCCCCCTTCCTCGAGCGGATCCAGGTTTTCTCCCGATTTCAGGGATACCAGCTCGGGTCGATGCTTGACAATCAGTTTTGCAAAAGGCACCTCATCCGAAAAATCTTCTTTAAACTCGGTACCAGAAAACCCCTCTTTGCTTCGTAAAGCGTCTTTATAGCCAGTAATATCCAAAGTTTTGCCGGACAGGGTTCCGTTGATGCCTTCATCAGAGATATAAATGCGCCCCTTGAGACCCAGCCCGGAACACAACTGTTTTTGTTCCGCAACCATGTTCTCTGGCGATTCGATTCTGGCAAACTGATAAAAGAGGATGACGGAATACGGGGTGCTCATGGAGTAGTGTTTAGCTGAATGGATATTGCAACAGGTGCCGTCCTGAAATGAAGGCGTGTTTAAAGTAGAATGGTAAAATATGAAGAAACAACAACAATAGGGATGACGCCTCCCGGCCGGAGCGGAGTTTTTCATTCGTCCCGTATTGCGGAGGGATCTCATCCGGAACGACACCCCGCCTTTGCAGTCGAGAGCATGCGGTACGAAGATATTGTGCTGTAACGGAATGCGTCTTTATTCGTATATCCCGGCCAATATCAATCAGGGCATATGGCGAAGTGAAGAGCCGGAAGCAAGGATTGATGCTTTACGTGGTCCAAATATCATGGTATCGGTTCCGGTTCAGCCGGACTTGGTAATCCTGTACGGTAATAGTACCTTTATATTCTATGAATTTCGTTTGCAAATCACCCATGCGCTCAGCCCCACTCCTTGTATCCTTTGCTCTGTCGGCGACACTTTTTATGATGCTCCCCCCGGAACCGGTAAAAGGGTATGAAGCTGCCGCCATACCTGCCTCGGAACGAACGTTTGACACCAAGGGAAAGGAATCGGATCGGCCGGCTCATGCGGCACAAAAAGGACCGGGCCATGATGATCCTGTCAAATGTTTCACACCACATGTGATTCGGCACCAGGCGGATCCTGCGTCAACAGACCCTGAAGTACTTGCCAAAATGCAGGAGGTCCAAAATCTGCTAATTCCCGGAGAGCAGGAGTTTTTGTCGGAGTCCGGCCGCTTCCGGCTCTTGTATGTTACCGAAGGAACTCATGCTGTTCCGACAGAAGGCAGCAACGGGTCCGGTGTCCCGGATTACGTGGAGTGGGCCGCCGAATATGCCGATTACGCGTTTCGTAAACAGGTGGAAGAGTTGGGTTTTGTGGACCCCTCGGTGCATCAGGGCGTTGAGTGCGGTAGCAGGATTGGCGAGTGGCAGGATACCACCCTCTCCATCCGGTTTCGCTCTTTCGGGTTCTATGGACTCTTTTTCCCCAGTAGTCCGTTTGAAATTCAGGTTCACAATAACTTCAGGGGGTTTCCTCCCAATACCGATCCGGACGGACATGTTCACGGAGCGCTGAGAGCTACCATCGCGCATGAACTGAAGCACGTGATCCAGTATGCAACCAACTGCTTCCAGGGGGATGCGGGCAATCAGTCGTGGCTCGAAATGGACGCCACCATGATGGAGAATATCGTTTTTCCCCAGGTTAACGACTATTATAACTACATCACTTCCAACAGTTCGGTATTTCGCGCTCCGCACCACGGAATTCCTTCCGAGAGTGTAGCAGATTCTTACGGGCATGTGACCTGGTCGCTGTTTTATGCCGAATACCTGACAATGGATTACTGGGCCGGCACCTGGGATGCCATCGCCGATGACCATTTTATACCCATGGCCGATGCGATGAAAAAAACGCTGCGGAAACCATCCGATGCCGCCAGTGACCGGGCATTTTCCTCAAAACTGGCAAGAAACCATCTATGGCATGCTACTGCGGGATCGCGACAGATTCCGGGATATGGATTCAGCGAAGCGGATGCATACCCCGATGCTTATATGGCGGAACAGGTTTATCCGATACCGGAACGATATAATGACTGGCTCGAGCTCCCTCCCCTTTCGGGTACGTACCGCATGCTTCGGCCCGGCCCGGGTCAAATCGGAGAAATCGACCTTCACTTTACCCATAACCACCATCAGGCAGCGGTCGGTATTGTGGGCTATCAAAGGGATGGCGGCGCCATGGAATGGATCGTGCCGGCTGCGGAAGGAAACGAAACACAGAGCGTGTCCCCTTTCACAACAGCCGATCTGGACTCTTTCATCGTTGTAATTGTCAACGCGGATCGCTCTGAGCCGCTGGATTATTCCATTGAGCTGAGTGTTCGCAGTGTTCCGGAAATTGCCACACTGGAACACAATTACCCCAATCCTTTTAGTACCTCACGGGGCGCTCCGCACACGCGGATTGTTTTCAGTGTGCCTGAGGATTCCAGGGTATCCATAACCATGTATGATGTGCTTGGAAGGAGAGTCAGGGTTATTCTGGATGAGGAAATGAAGGCGGGACGTCATGAGGTACCGGTGGATGCCGGCGGACTCCCATCCGGAGTCTATCTCTATCGTTTTCGCACAGAAGATGTACAACAAACAGGTAAAATGACGTTGATACGGTAATGGGGAGTTTCGTTTGCACATTGATGGCGGCGGCCCCAACGACCTCAAACAGGGTGGTTTGCGGAGGAAGCAAAATCAGCAACCCCGAATACACCATTGTTACGATTCTTGCTGCTGAGATTGCACTATGAGGAAAATAGGCGTTTTGCTTCTGGTGATGTTCGCATTGATGCGACCGGGCCTGCCCTCCGGTGAGGTTTACGGGCAGCACACCATCCGCTGTATGCTCCCCTATGAGGATATATCCGGAGCGTCGCGCGATCAACTTCCACCGCATACAAAAGCGTTACTGGCCGCATCTAAAACCAGCACAGACACGACAGGGCTCAAAAGCTATATTTCCGATTCGGGAATATTCCGGATTCTGTACACTACCGAAGGGCGCGATTCCGTGCCGGCGGTGTACACCCTGAACCCCGATGTGCCCGACCATGTGATACAGACCGCGCATTATGCCGATTCATCGTATCGCTATCAGGTGGAGACACTGGGCTTTACCGACCCGACGGTGCGCCGGGTCAATGACTGCAGGGAATGGGGAGACGGAAGCCATCAGGATACCATGATCACCATCCGTTACAGTGACTTCGGATTTTACGGGACCTTCAGCCGTGAAAGGCCCTTCGAAATTGTCGTTCACAGCAATTTCGACGGTTTTCCACCCAACGACTATCAGGACCACCGGCTCGGGGCGCTGAAGGCGACCATAGCCCATGAGTTCAAGCACGCCATTCAATACGCCACCAACTGTTTTCGCGGTGACGCGGGCAACACCTCCTGGCTGGAGATGGATGCCACCATGATGGAGAATATCGTCCACCCCGATGTAAATGATTACTATAACTACATTGATGAACCCTGGTCGCTGTTCCGGTCACCCGAGAGCACCGTGCCATCCTCGAGTGTCAGTCGCTCCTACAGCCATGTGACCTGGTCGCTGTTTTATGCCGAACACTATGGCATCTCATACTGGGTGGATGTGTGGGATCGCATCCGCGATAATCATTACCTCCCGTTTATCGAGGCGATGAGTGCCGAACTGGTGAATCGCGGTGATAATTTTGAATCGGCTCTGATTCGCAACCATCTCTGGCACATGGCCCCCGCAGATTACACATCGGCCGCCGACATGCCGGGAGAACCAGATCCCGTTGTGTATTACGGCTTCTCCGAACAGGGGCGCTATCCGGCAGCCGGCATGTATGCGCAATACACCAATCTGCCCGGTTTTCCGGATGATCCTGTGGAGATTCCCCCGAGAGCGGCCAGATACTTTGAGTTTCAGGCGGATGAAATCGGCGAAAAGGGTCAGGCTGCCCTGGCATTGTTTGAAGACCGCCCCGGAATCGGAATCGGCCTGCTGGCAAAAACCCTGAGCGGTGACCTCATCGAGCTGATAATTCCTTCCTCAACGAATAATCCCCCAAAACACCGCTTGCCGCTTCAATGGGAGGAGCTGAGGTGGCTGGGCATGGTCGCCGTCAACAGCAATCATCAGCTTCCGGTGAATAACCAGATTTTTGCCGGATCCGGGGATGCGATAGACGGCATTTGGGCCTACGGGGATCTTCTTCGAAACGGTTTGCCGACACATGATGACGCACAAAATATTCTGTCATACCCCGTCAACAACGCTTCACCATCGGCATTTCAGCGTTACATCGGCGATGTGAGCGGCAACGGGACGCTCACCCCCTACGACGCATCGCTGCTGTTCCGCCATCTGGACGGCGACCTCCCGTCATTTCCGGCAGACAGCCGTGGCACGGGCAAGGCTCCATCATGGGAAGCGTTCGGTAGTATCGATGCCAGCGGGAGTACCGTTTTTCCGGCTGCCAAACTGGATCCGGATTCGGGGCCGCGGGATACGGTTATCGTAGAATTGCGAACCAGGAGCAGTGTGGTGTTTGCCGATCATGATATGTCGCTCGTATTGTCGGTGTCGGGAGCATCCGATTCGTTGTGGTATTCCCTGTATCTGGAGCTGGATATTGATTATCCTGTCGGGTACGATGGCAGCAAGCCGGAAAACCTCGGGCTGCGGTTTCTGGATGATTTGGAAACAGCCAATGAGCCCGGACAGTCGGAAGGCTGGGAGTATTATTTTGATCAGAATACGCTCCGGCTGGCGTATGCCTCTTCGGTTCCGATGGGCTCCGGACCGGACTGGATTCTGGAAAACACGCCGGATGACCTGCTTGTGCTGAACTGGAGGCCAAGCAATAGCGGGGACGTACATTTTTCCGTAGCCGACTTCCGACTGGATGAGCATGAGTATGTGGTGCACCACCCCGCTATGGATACCATCGTTGTTAGCGCACCGGTTGACGCCGGGCCGCCATCACACACCCCTGCAGCTTTTGAACTGAGCCAGAATTACCCCAATCCGTTTAATCCTGAAACAAGGATCTCATTTACACTGCCGGAGCAGGTGCCGGTCAGGCTCGAAGTGTTTGACATTACCGGCCGGCTGGTAACCACCCTGCTGGATGAAGTAAGAGGCGAAGGGTACCATTCCGTTCGCTTTGATGCCGGAAATTATCACGCCCTAAGCAGCGGGGTCTATTTGTACCGAATTCAGGCCGGGGCATACCGTGAAACCAGGAAAATGACGCTTGTCAAATAGTGCCAGATGGCTACAAAGGGGGCCTATCGTGGGCATGTGACCCAAACAAGGAATTATGAGACAAGGATCCACACGGTTTTAAGGACAACCGCTTGCTCTTCGTTTATCGCACCTGCAGTACCTTGACGGTAATGTAATCCGCCAGCATTGTACCGTTTTCTGTCAGGCGCAGGGGGTTTCCGGGGGCTATCAGCCCCTCATTTCGAAATTGCTTGATGATCTCCAGCTGGTTATCGGTGAGCTCATACCCGTAATTGCTTTTCAGCACATCAACCGAAATCCCTTCCGCCATCCTGAGGCCCATCATAACTCGCTCCTCAGCAAGGGTTTCAGGAGAAAGATTTTCAACAGTGGAGTCGGGTTTTCGACCGGTTGGATCCCTGTCCGCTGGCTGGCCGCCTGGTTGGGCCGGCGGGATATTCGTTTGATTGGAATCGGGGGAATGCCGTTCCGGTTCATGCCAGGTATTTGATTCCCCGGATGCCGGTGATTGGGCGGCGGCGGATTGGGAGCGGGCCCATTTTTGGGAATAGGCGTGCAAATCCGGTGGATTATGGCGGCGTGTAGCTGTTTTGCCATCCGGGTCCCGGAAAAATGAGTGGGCGGCCGGCCCCAGTCCGAGATAATCGACATGCCGCCAATATGCGGTATTGTGCACCGCTTCGTGACCAGGCACCGCATAATTGCTGACTTCATAGGGCTCAATTCCGCGAGACCGGAGTGTACGACGTATCAGCCGAGCCTGAATAGCGACATCATCATCATCGGCGGGGATCAGTCGCCCCAGCTCCAGTTGTTTGCCAAGACGGGTTTTTGGTTCCAGGGTCAGCGAGTATGCCGAGATGTGAGGTGGTTTGTAGCCGAGGAGAACATCCAGGTCCTCTTCGAGCTGATGCACACTTTGTCCGGGACTGCCGTAAATCAGGTCCACGCTGAAGGTCTCGAAGCCGGCAGCCGCAACCAGTTCCAGAGCACGATGCGCCTGTGGGGCATTGTGCGCCCGGTGCATGAAGTGCAGTAGCTCCGGCTGAAAAGATTGGACCCCCATGCTCAGACGGGTCACCCCCAGCATTTTCAGATGCGACAGCCACCCGGCGTTGACATCCTCCGGGTTGACTTCCACGGTGAATTCCCGGAGTTGTGAAAGGTCGAACCGATGATGCAATGTTTCCACAATGCGGTCGAACTGCGATGCATCAAGCCGGGAGGGGGTTCCGCCTCCGAAGTAGAGGGTCTGCAGTGGTTTGCCGAGGATAGATTCCGGGATATCCGGATTCCGGCCGACACTGGAAATCTCGAATACAAGAGCATCAACAAAAGCAGGGATAAGCTGCTCGCGTGTGACAAAATAGAAGTCGCAGTACGAGCATGCCTGTCTGCAGAAGGGAATGTGAATATAGATACCGCTCATTTGATGCGTGATGAAGGGTGATGAGCCGCTAATCGGCAATAGGCCGCCAGTAGGAACGAGCGACATGGGCGGCATTGCCCACCACAAACAGGAAAGCCTCCCCAAACAGGAACCAGAGTCGCGATGCCAGTGCAATGGTGGTGCCTTCGCCGACACTGAGTCCGAGCTGATTGAGGTAGATTACGATCATGGTTTCCCGGACACCAATGCCGCCGGGAGCAAAAAAGGCGATGACTCCAATGTTGGCGGCCAGAGGAAAACAGAGTCCGGTGAGCAGGGGTACATCATGAGGCACCAGCGCCTGGACCAGCAAATAGAAGCCGGCACCCCAAATGGCCCAGTTCAGCAAACTGTAGGGCACCACCCGCCGAATCATGTGCCAGTCCAGGGGAGTGATGTTTACCTCCCGTTTCATGACGCGCATCATCACCTTGTTCACAATATTGGGCAACATCGAACTGAATATGAACGGGGTGATACCAAGCCAGATAAGGGCGCCGGTAATGCCGCCGACAGAAAAGTTGCCGGCCAGATTGTAGCCGATCAGGCCCAGGAAAAACCCCACCCAGATGCTGATGATCTGTTCCTTGAAGGAGAGCAGGGAAAGCGGCCCCAGACTGTGGTCGCTGTGCTTTTCCACATAGGCGGAGCGTCCAAGCAAAACCCACAGGCGTCCCGGAATGTATTTTCCGAAAATGGAGAGACCGGCGCTGGCCATGATGGTCCGGTTTCGGATGTCACGGTACTCCGAGCCCAGAACTTTTCCCCAACAGACACTGTAAAGCAGAAATCCTGCCCACAGGAAGAGTACGGAATAGAGCAGATAGGCATGCGAATAGATCTTGGGCCTGACCAGATAGTCGGCATAGTACAAGCCGGCAAGCAAAAAGATCAACGATGTGTATATGATGATCTTGCTCAGGTGTTTGGAGAGAAACGTAGGCAAAGCGGGATGGTTGAGTCGGACAGGTTCGCGGGTCGTTTGACAGAGAGTCCCTTCATGTGTGTAAGATGCGGATAATCCTGAATATTATAAACAGCAGGTTGGCCTGTGCCCGGGCAGTGTCGCCAACTCTTGCCGTCGGTTCATACCGCTTGGCGGAACGCCTCTTAACCGACACAATCAGCGATCATAAAATGGATTTTTTTCATACGTATCCTTTTGCTGATAGGCGCGCATGTAGGTGACATAGTGGTCGGAATAGGTAACCAGGGAGGAGCGTTCTTCGTCGGTAAGCCTGCGGACCGGCCTGGCCGGCGATCCCATGCACAAATATCCGGAGGGCATGATTTTACCCGGCGGCACCAGGCTGCCGGCAGCAAGCATGCAGTCGGGCTCAATCACGGCATGGTCCAGTACAACGGATTGAATGCCGACAAGAACACGGTCGCCGATCGTGCAACCGTGGATGACCGCACTGTGTCCGACAGTCACCTGATCCCCGATTCGCGTTGGTGCAGTGCGGTTGGTGACATGAATACAGGCGTTATCCTGGATATTGGTCCGTTGACCAATTTCTATATAATTCACATCGCCGCGAAGGGTCGCGTTAAACCAGACACTTGATTCGCTGCCAAGTGTCACATCCCCGATTATATCGGCACTTGGGGCAATAAAGCAGGATTCGTCGAAGTGCGGGCGGGCATTCAGGAATTCGTAAATCATGGTTCAATGGACTCCGGTTCGGTTTGTCGTTACTGGTAATGTCGTTATAATCATGGACAGTTCTCAATCTAACGGTGTCGGCAGAAATATTCAGAAGTTGTTCAATTATGCAGATGGAACGAAAAAAAATGCTATCGTCAGTCGATCCTGCCTTAATGTGGGAATACACGCAGTTTTTATCGGTACTAAAGAAAGAGGCCGGAGCGCATGAAAGCGTTATCGGAGAAAGCGAGCAGGGTAGGCCGATATACGGGTTTGAGCTGGGCCACGGTCCGATAACAATTAGTTTGGTTGCCGGCGCTCATGCGGATGAACCTGTTGGCCCCAACACACTATACCGCCTGATATTGTCACTTTTGCAAAACCGGCAGGCGTTTGACGGATTGCTGTCCCGTTTCCGGTTTTTGGTGATTCCGCATGTGAATCCGGACGGAGATGCGGCAAACGCTTCCTGGATAAGGCACTGGCCGGACCCGGAACGGTTTTTTTCACTGGTTGAGCGGGAGCTTCCCGGCAGGGATATTGAGTTTGGTTACCCGGATATGCGGGTGGAAAACCGGGCGGCATCGGAGTTTTGGTGGAAAAGTGGTCCTGCGGATATCCATGTAAGCCTCCACGGCATGGCCGTATCGGAAGGATTTCTGCTGCTGGTCAACGACGCGTGGGAATCGAAAACCCGCGATTGGCGCAACCGGTTTCGCTCGGAGATGGAGCAGCAGGGGCTGATGCCGCATGATCACGACCGCGCCGGCGATAAGGGCTTCAACTACATGGGGCCGGGCTTCTCTTCAACTCCAAAAGGATCTGCCATGAGGCAGTTCTTTTTGCAGAAAGAGGACACTGAAACAGCCGCCATGTTTCGTGACAGCTCCATGGAATTTCATCTCGGGCTCAACCCTTCCGTGTTTTGTCTGGTTACGGAGTTTCCCCTGTTTCTGCTGCCACACTCCGGCAATGACGGTATTCCAAAAAATTATCAGCTATTTCGGGAAGTCTGGAAAACCGGGGGAAGCATTGCGGAGGGGCGGTTTGATGTCCGGCCGATGGCTCTTGAGAAGGCCATGGACCTTCAGCTGTACACGGTTTTATCAGCCGCAACATTTGTAGAGGAATTTTTTGCAGATGCATAAGGTGCCGTTTGAAGCCGAACCGAAGATATGTCCGGTGCCGGTACTAAAGCCGGCACGTTGAAAAGTCATGAGAGACTTTCTGAGATAAGGAACAGATCGCTCATGTGACCTGGAAGCTGCATGTAGCCCACATGGTTAGTCGCTCGATACAGCCCGATCCGCCACTCTGCAGAAACCGGGATATAAGCAAGTCATATCGAGCGATAGCGGAGCATCTGACCCCGGATTTCGGAATCTAATCCATCGATTATGCATTAAGAAGTGTTAATACTTGCAGCGGATTGATTGACATTGTTACAGATTATTCGGTTCTTCCGTTTTCTTATGAAACTGAACATGACATACAATCTTTGCAATGATAGCCGCCGTCGCCGTTTTCGCCGTCGCCTGGAAAGAGATCTGTGCAAAGATTGTGTCTGAGAAATTTGTGTATTAAATAATTGAAAGGCAGAATCTTCGCAGGTTCTGCCTTTTTTTTTGCCTATTTTTTATGTCGTTACAAGAAATATCCATGGCGAAGCAGGAGCTTTAATTAACAGCTGAATGATTAAAACCGGTCATGTCATTCTATCTGACATTAGAATCGAAGATCACGAAGTGCCCAGTGTAACGCGTAAGCGAATCGAAGATCACGAAGTGAAATCAAAAGTTTTAAACAGATGAAATGGTGGGAAGAAATGAACGAAGCCAGATTGCCCGTATTCATTAAATGGTATAATTATGAATGATCCGATAGTATTGGCCTATAGTGGGGGACTTGATACCAGCTTTTGCATCCCGTACCTGAAAGAAGAATATAATAGCGATGTGCATGCCGTGATCGTGGATTGCGTGGGCCTGACCAGGGCGGAAAAGGAAGCGATCCGGGATCGCGCCTTGTCCCTTGGTGCCGCTGAATTTGCCAGTATTGACGGCTTCCCGCCGTTATATGACCACATCCTCTCATACCTGATCAAGGGGAATGTGCTGCGCGACCGGACCTACCCGCTTTGTGTGGGATCGGAGCGCTATATCCAGGCCGAGATGATTCTGGAATATGCGAGGCAGCAGGGAACCAACCGGATTGCTCACGGCTCCACCGGGGCCGGGAATGACCAGGTGCGCTTCGACGGGGCCCTGCGAACCGGCATGCCTGATGTCGAGATAATCACGCCTATTCGCGACAAGGAGCTGACGCGTGAACAAACGACCGCTTACCTGGCAGAGCGTGGGTTCGAAGTTCCCACGAAAACTACCAGCTATTCAATCAATGATGGTATCTGGGGAACCAGTGTGGGCGGAACCGAGACCACCAGCAGCGACCAGGCGCTTCCATTTGAAGCTTTTCCGCATCTCAAGCCGCCTCATGAACTGGAGGATGAACCCGAGGAGCTGAATATCGATTTTGCGCATGGCCTGCCGGTTGCGGTCAACGGACACCAAATGGACGCATCCGCACTGCTGGAGGCACTGCGTGAATTTGGGCGCTATCACGGCATTGGCATGGGGATGCATCTCGGGGATACGATTCTGGGAATCAAGGGCAGAATCGGTTTTGAAGCACCCGTAGCCAGGATCCTTTACCTGGCACACCATGAGCTGGAGAAACTGACGCTAAGCCAGGATCAGCGGCAAATCAAGGACAACCTGGCAGACCAGTATGGTGCCATGCTGCATGAAGCTCGTTTTTATGATCCGGTGATGCGTGATATCGAAGCTTTTTTCAACTCAACACAGGCGCGTGTAACCGGAGAGGTGACGCTTTATGCCTGCCGGGGCTCATTGTTCCCGCTAAAGGTATCATCCTCTTACAGCATCATGAATAATTCCGTTGCGCGGTATGGCGAAGAAGCCGGGGGCTGGAGCGGAACCGAAGCCCGGGCTTATTCCAAAATGTACAGTATCAGAACACAAATCTATAACAGGTCACGGTAATTGCTGGCGGTTAATCAGAAACAAAGACAGGTGTAAACAAATATGGAACTGAAAGAAATCAATGCCGATATCATCGCATCCAGTTCGGCTTCGGTTAAATTGGGTCATCGGGTGAATATCGCCCCGAATATTGTCGCTGAAGAGGGGTATCTGGTAGCAGTGAGGACGCTGGATGTCAAGGATAAATACAATACGATCGAGACCAGCGAGGGGGTCATTATTCCGTATGGCAAGGATCAGATTGTGGTTGGTGCCCTCGGTGAGCGGCAGGCGCTGCGCGGTTACAGCGGAATCATCCCGAGGTCGGTCAAGAAAGGAGATATTCTGCATATTTTGAATATGGGCGGAATAATCGGAAGCTGCCAGTCACCGCACCCGGATCATGGTCCGGCCATGCGGGTGGAGGTGCTGGGCGCCGTCATGATTCCCGACGATGAGGATGGAGGCGACCTGCAGAAGCATGCCTGTATCCAGGATTATGCCATCGACTGGGAATATAATCTCACCGAAAGCGCACCGCTTATTGCCGTGACCGGTACCTGTATGCATGTGGGGAAAACGATGGCCGCAACCATGATTGTCCGCCAGCTTTCCGCCAGGGGGTACAAGGTGGCGGCGGCGAAACTTACCGGGGCCTCCCTGATGCGGGATACAAGGGAAATGAAGGAAAACGGAGCGATTGCTTCGGCTCACTTTGGTATGGCCGGCCTGGTTTCGACTACCGGCAAGAACATCCTTCCCATGGCCAAGGGCCTGATCAAGCACCTGAACAGCGTTAACCCCGATGTGATTGTACTGGAGTTCGGCGATGGTATCATCGGCGCGTATGGTGTGGACAGCCTTTTGATGGACAAGGAGATCATGCAGTTCACCCGCACGCATGTGGTGGCCGCACAGGACTTCATGGGATGCTGGTCGGCCGATCATTTCTTCAGAAAACGTTATACCAGTTCTATATCGATCATTACGGGCCCGGTTACCGACAATTTGGTCGGGATTCAGTTTATCCAGAACACCCTTGGAATCCGGGCGGTAAATGCCGTGGCGGATCCCAAAAAACTGGCCGATATGGTAGTTGAAATTACCTTTGCCGCGCCAACAAAAAAGGAGCCGTTTTTATGAGTACCGTCTATAATGTGTCGATTGCAGGTGCCAGCGGATATACCGGTATGGAAACTGTTCGAATCCTGCACGGCCACCCCAATGTGGAGATCGGCAGACTCTACGGAGCCAGTTCGGCAGGGTCGCAGTTTCATGAGCAATACAAGGCGATGCAGTCGCTGGTTGAGTTGCCCATATCGGATTTTGAGGAGCTTGCAACCGATAACTCCGACGCCATATTTCTGGGTCTGCCCCACGGCAAATCTGCAGAAGTAGCAAAAGTCCTTTTGGACGCGGGCTACAAGGGGCGCATTATTGACATGAGCTCCGACTTCCGGCTTAAGAACCCCGCAGATTACGAAACCTGGTATGGATGGACCCACCCCCACCCCGAGCTGATCGACAAGTTTGTATATGGCCTAACGGAGTGGTTTCGCAACGACATTCGCCTCGCTTCCCATGTTGCGAACCCCGGCTGTTTTGCCAGCGCCATCCAGATGGGGCTGCTGCCCTTTGCCGGCCGCGGTCTTGTTTCCGAATGTGAGGCGATGGGGATCACCGGCTCGTCCGGATCAGGCGCTACCCCCTCTGCCGGAACCCATTTTTCAAGCCGGTTCGGTAATGTCAGGGCCTATAAAGTGTATCGGCATCAGCACATGGGCGAAGTAAACCAGAGCCTGTCCCGGCAGATTCCCGATACTGCTTTGCAGCCTAAAGTTCGGTTTATCCCGGTTTCGGGTCCTTTTGTACGGGGGATATGGATGACGCTGTCCCTGACTCTGAACCAGGATGTTCCTGCAGAGCATGTGCTTGAGGAAGAGTATTACAACGCTCCGATGGTCCGGTTGCGGCAGGGTATGCCGGAATTGAAAGAGGTTGCCGGAAGTGCCTTTACCGATATCGGATTTGTTCAGGACGGCCGCAAGGTGGTTGTAGGTGTGGCCATCGACAACCTGCTGAAGGGAGCCGCATCACAGGCCGTTCAAAACTTCAACCTGATGTTGGAACTGCCCGAGGAGACCGGCCTGATGTTTCCTCCCGCAATTGTTTGATTTCGAGCAGGCATCACTTCAAGTGCCCGTGTGACATAATATAAGAGGGTTACGGTGTGGCGTAACCTGCACCCGATCAATAACTTTGAAAATAAAAGTACTAAAGCGACAAACCAATGAGCAGTCGACTAGATTCAGCAAGCCACTTCCTTCACCTTTCGGACTGGAACGATGCCGGGTTGCGGGAGGTGCTTGACAAAGCTAAGCAGCTTAAGGAGCAGGATTACCGCGAACCGGTCGCCCGGGGCAAGGTGCTCGGTTTGATTTTCTTCAATCCGTCGCTGCGGACCCGCATCTCGTTTGAAACGGCGGCCGTGCATCTCGGGGCCGGCTCTTCCATCATCCAGCCGGGCCAGGGTACCTGGACCTTCGAAACCCGCACTGGCGCCGTCATGGACGGTGACCGTACCGAGCATCTGAAGGAGGCCGTTCAGGTAATTTCCCGCTATGCCGATGTCATCGGGGTTCGGGCTTTTGCCGGAATGCAGGATCCCGACGCCGATTTCGAGGACCGCTTTATCCGGGATATCGCTGAATATGCTACGGTGCCCGTAATCAATATGGAAAGCGCGCGTGAGCATCCGTGTCAGGCGCTGGCTGACGGGCTGACCATCATGGAGCGGTTCGGAAACCGGCCCGAAGGAAAAAAGTTTGTTCTGAGCTGGGCACCCCATCCCAAAGCGCTTCCGATGGCAGTACCCAACAGCGCGCTGGAAATAGCCGCAAGGCTGGGAATGGAGGTTACCCTCGCCTGCCCGCCCGGCATGGAGCCGGATCAACGGATCCTGGACGGCATTTCGGGGCATGCTGAAAGAAACGGATCGTCGCTGGATGTCAGTCACGACCAGCAGGAGGCGTTTCAGCAGGCCGATATCATCTATGGAAAATCGTGGGCCGGGCCGCTCGTTTACCGGGACACCGAAGCCGAGCATGCCCAGCGTACCGAAACCTACGCCGACTGGACCATCAACGAGGAGAAGATGGCACTGACCAGCGACGCCGGCTTCATGCACTGCCTGCCGGTCCGGCGAAATGTCGTCGTTACCGACGGAGTGCTGGACGGACCCGGAGCAATTCACATAGGTCAGGCCGAAAATCGGCTGCACGCGCAAAAGGCGGTGCTGTTGAAACTCTGGGGCTTGTTATGACAGAGCCGGCAACAATAACACGGCTTGAAATCACCCAATGAAAGAGAAACAGGCGGATACCATCATAATTAAGCTGAGCGGCAATGTGATCGCGGATTCCAGCGCGCTCGGAAAACTCGCTGAATACATCATCCGTGAGAGAAATGCGGGCAAACGGATTGTGCTGACCCACGGCGGCGGCAAGCAGATCACCGGGTTGAGCAAACGGCTGAAGATACCCGTACAGCAAGTGGCCGGACGGCGCATCACCAATGACGACACCCGGGAGGTTCTGCTCTATACCGTCGGAGGCAAAGCCAATCGCGAACTGGTTGCTTTCCTCAGGAAGCAAGGCCTGTCGGCCGTTGGTATTTCCGGCGTGGATGGAGGCCTGACCACCTCGCACCGCAGGCCCCCGTTTGATATCGACGGAGAGCCCGTTGACTTCGGCCTGGTCGGTGAAATTGATGCCGTTGACACCACTCTGCCCAAAGCCCTGCTGGATTCCGGGTTCATCCCTGTCATCGGATGCCTGACATGGTCACGTGACGAGGGGGTGCTCAATGTAAATGCCGATACTTTCGCCATCCGAATCTCCCTGGCGATGCAGGGGGATGAACTGATTATGCTGATGGATCCGCCGGCAGTGCTGGATGCCGCTCAAAAGCCGATCGCAACGATGCGACGGACCGACTGGCAGCTCGGCCTCAGGGAGGGCTGGGTCAGGGACGGGATGAAGCCGAAACTGTTGACCGCGTTTGAAGCATTGGAAAAAGGGATTCCGTTGGTGAGAATGACCAATGCGGATACCCTTGCAGCCGGTGGCGGCACACGCCTGGTCGCAGACGACCGGGAGCCCGGCCCCTCCGGCACTCACCCGGATCACGGCCCCGGTTTCGGTCCGGACGACGGTTCCGATCCGGGCGACGGTTCCGGTCCCGATTCCGATAACCCGGAGGTGCCGCCCCCTTCCCGCCCCTCCGATGAGGGAATAAACTGATTTCTTGTCATGGATTTTCTGAAAGACATATCGGCGGTCGCGCTTCTGAAAGAGCTGATTCGCTTTCCAAGCGTCAGCACGAAGGAGAAGGAGCTGGTGGATTGGCTTGAGTCGCAGGTGGCCGCAACCGGACTTCTGGAGGTGGAAAGGCACAAGGATAATCTGATATTTCATTTGGGCTCGGGAAGACCCTGGATGCTGATGAATTCTCACTCGGATGTGGTTCCTCCATCTGCCCGTCATGCGGGCGACCCTTTTGAACCCGTGGAAAGAGAGGGGCGGATCTATGGGCGGGGCAGCACCGATGCCAAGGCGTCGGTCAGCAGCATGCTGGTCGCGCTGCTCGAAATGGCCCGCACGGGATACCGGCCACAAGGTCGGGTGAGCCTGGCCGTGACGGTTTGCGAGGAGAGCGCCGGTTACAACAACGGCATGGCGTATTTGAGGGAAATCATTGAGCCCCCGGATGCCGCCTTGATCGGTGAACCGACAATGCTCCACCCGTGTGCCGCGCAAAAGGGCCTGCTGGTGCTGAAGCTGGAGACCGAAGGCGAAGCGGGACACGCGGCCCGTGTTACCGGTCCCAACGCAATTTACGAAATGGCTTCCCGGCTGGAGCTGCTCAAAGCCGTCGACTTCCCCGATGAAAATCCATTCCTGGGAAAAACCCGGATTACACCGACGACGATCGAAGGAGGAACGACACGCAACGCGTATCCGGACTCCTGCAGGGTGTATCTGGATATCCGCACCATTCCCGAGGTGCCGAACGAGGTCATCATTGAACGGCTGCGGAAAGTGCTTCAGATCCCCGTGGAGATTCACAGCGACCGTTTCGTCTCCACCAGCACCGATCCGTCGCATCCGGTGGCCCTGGCTGCGGAAGAAGTAACGGGCAATCCGCTGTTTGGCTCGCCGACCAGCTCCGACTGGGTATTCCTGTCGGATGTGCCGGCAATTAAAATCGGACCGGGCAACAGCAGCGACTCTCATACGGCCAACGAATCCATTGCCGTTGAACAGGTTGAAAAAGCCGTGCCGGTCTATCAGAAAATCATCAAACGCTTTTTTGAACGAATTCACAACCATGAAGATGGAGACGGACAAAGCCGCAGTGCGGCCACCGGATCACCGTAAACTAACCGGCATCCAATACCATCCAACATCACCGTAACCCTCATCCCGGATAACCGTCCCGTGAAATGATCATGACCGGGCGGGTATCAGGACACATAGACGCATGATTAAAACCGGTCATATCATACTATCTGACATTAGAATCGAAGATCACGAGGTGCCCAGAGTAACGCGAAAGCGAATCGAAGATCACGAGGTGAAATCAAAATTTTTAAACAGATGAAAACACTATGGCAAAAAACGGAAGGAAAAACCGGCGCCCGGGAGCACTCTCAGTCAGACCGGACCTGGTTCTACCGTTTTACGGCGGAAGAGGACCGGGAACTCGACCGGAACCTGGTCCCGTATGACATCCTGGTGAACCTGGCCCAGGCGCGCATGCTTCTCCGCGTCGGAGTGTATGACCAGCCGGGCTATGAAAAAGTGGTCTCCGCATTGAGGAACGCCTGGCAGGAATGGGAGGATGGAGCCTTCGGTCTGGGTCCGGATGACGAAGATGTCCACTCCGCCGTGGAAAAGTACGTGACGGAGAAAGCCGGCCGGGATGGCGCGCGTATCCACACGGGCCGCTCCCGAAATGACCAGGTACTGGCCGACATGCGGCTGTTCATGAAAAAATCGATTGTTGATATCGCTGCGGAGTGGCTTTCCGTGGCAAACCGCCTGGCGGGAATTGCCGAATCGTACAAGGGCGTCTTTTTTGCCGGAATGACCCACACCCAGCCCGCCATGCCCCACTCGGTGGATGCATGGGCCGCCGGGTATCTGGATCTGCTGGCATCGGACCTCAAGGCGCTGCAATCGGCATTCACGCTGGTGGATCGGTCACCGCTGGGAAGCGCCGCGGGATACGGAGTCCCCTACATCCGTGTGGATCGGGAATATGTTGCCGGGCAGCTGGGCTTTGCCAGTGTGCAGGAGCCGGTTGCGGCCTCCCAGTTGTCCAGGGGCAGATTTGAAATGCAGGTGGTGGATGCACTGGCCTATGGTGCGCTGACGTTCAACCGGATGGCTTCGGATGTCGTGCTGTTCATGCACCCCTCCTGGTCGCTGGTAACCCTCAGTGAAGACCAGGTGTCGGGCAGCAGTATCATGCCGCAAAAGCGTAACCCCGATGCGTGGGAACTGATTCGTGGCGCGTACCATGATTTTCAGGCCGCAAGAACACACCTGGCGGGTATTCCGGCAAACCTGGGTTCGGGTTATCACCGCGACCTGCAGGTAGTGAAAAAGAGTGTGGTTTCTGCCGTTCGGCAATCCATGATGCTGGCCGAAGCGGTGCGCCACGCGCTGTCGGGCCTTGAGTTCAACCGCGACCGTGCACGCAGCAGCCTGACACCGGATGTCTATGCCACGCATGAAGCCAACAGGCTGGTTGCCGGAGGCATGCCCTTCCGCGAAGCGTACCGGAAGGTTGCGGAACGGCACGGCGCGGAGAGCAGACAGAGCGCTGCGGACCCGGAAGATGCAGCCAACCAACAGGGCTCGGCCGGCAGGGAGGGTGACACAGGGCAGCAGGATGTGCCCGGGAAGTCCGATACCTCGCAACCGGCGACTTTCCGGGAGACTTTGGGTGCCACAGAGCAGGTAGGAAAAACAGTTTACCATCACAGCGGCGCGCCGGGATCCGGAGTGCCGGAGGCGCTTCTTGGAGCCGTCAGGGAATCGGAACAATGGACGGAGGCCAGAAAAAACGAATGGGAACGGACCAAAGCGAATCTCTTGTCCTGAAACTCAGAAAAAACACAGTCCGGGCATTGTGTCCATCCCGGAATACAAGTATCATCCAACAAAAGAAGAACGGAGCGTAGTTATGTCAGATCAGATTAAAAACAAATTTCATGCAACCTGTCTGGGCGCCGCAATCGGAGAGGCCATCGGCATGCCGGCCGAAGGGCTGACACCCGGGGAAGTGTCTAAGGAATATGGTGAAATCACGGGTTTCATAAGCCGAATCGGGCAGGAGGATTTCAGTCCGGTGAGCGAAAGGCACTCCGTACGCCAGACCGAGGCCCTGCTCTCTGTTCTGGCAGCCTCCAAACCGCTGCCCGACCTGCAGGAGTTTGCGTTTACGATCAAGCAGGCCTTGAACAAGTATCCCGAGAAGTGGCCGAAATCAACCACTTTTGCCTGGCCTCCCTTTCCCGATGGCGGGCACTATACGTTCTCTTTCGCTATTCCGGCCGCGAGGCTGTTGAACGAGGGTCGGGTCACACTGGAGGAGCTTATCGGGTGGATGCAGTCGCTCACCCCCTCCTCGGTCGTATGGCAGCAGAGCATCTGGTTATATCTCCGGCTGCTCAACTATCTGTTCAGCCAGACCCCGGCCTCCTTTGACCCGGATGATTTTCTGCTGCAGGCTACGAAGTTTATCCGCGAAGCCGAGTCGCACTTTCCCGGCGATTACAAAATCAGGCGCCGAATGCAGGTAACCGAGCCCATGATGGACGAGCCCCTCGAAGCTATTGCAAAATCGTGCGGAAATGTCAGCAAGCTTGCCGAAGATATGATCACTTTTGTAGGAGCGGTCTTCCACCGGCACCATAATGATTACCGGAAGGCCTTGTTGGCTGCCGCAAACCTGGGGGGCGAGAGCGAGGCGTCTTGCTTCTATCTCGGCAGTTTGTTTGGAGCCCTGGGAGGAGTGGAGTTGCTGCCGCCGGACTGGATGGATAGCTATGCCGAACGCAACAGGGTTGAATCGGCACTGGAACAGTTTGAGGCCGGCATCAAGTCCTGACCCGGTATTGATAACAGACGCGGGAATTCGGACCGCATCCGGATGAAATCAACGCAACATGACGGAAGCGAGAAACAACAGTTCGAGACCGGCTGAAGTCATCCCCGTAGAGGTGTTGATTGAAGGATACGCCAAAGGAATCTTTCCCATGGCACGGTCCCGAAATGACCCGGAATACCACTGGTATACGGCGGTACGTCGCGGCGTGATTCCCATTGACGGCTTCCACATCTCCCGTAAAACCCGGCGTCTGATCCGGAACACGCCTCACCGGTGGAGTGTCAATAATGATTTCAAGGCAGTAATCGAAGGGTGTGCTGACCGGAAATCGACCTGGATCTCCGGCCGGATCATAGATTCGTTCGTTCAGTTGCATGAAGCGGGCTACGCTCATTCGGTGGAGGTGTACCGGGAAGGCCGGCTGGTCGCAGGTTTGTATGGCGTTGCGCTCCGCTCCGCCTTTTTTGCCGAATCCATTTTCCAGTATGAACCGGAAATGGGCAAGCTCGCCCTCTTTTATTGCCACAAGCGGCTTCAGGAGCGTGGGTTCCGTCTTTGGGACACCCAGTTTTACACCCCGCACCTCGGCCAGTTCGGATGCATTGAAATTGAAGCGAAAGAATACGACCGGCGTCTTGACCAGGCGTTGCGTTATCCGGCAAGGTTTGATGACGGACCCGCCCGCCCCTCCTGATCCGCCCATATCGCGTTGCGCGTTATCAATTCTTGAATTAATTCCGTATCTTTTGCGCTCGTTATGCCGGATGCGCATAACAAGCCTTCCTTATTGGTGAGATTGCTCAGTTCGTTCCCTTTTCCTGCAGATCAAAGAAGTGTACCTGGCGGCAATATCAGAAGAGGGAGAAATATGCGTTCCCGAAATGCGGGATCGTTCATCCTTGCGTGACAAGGAGCGTCTGTACACCAAATAATTACTCTTGTGAATACCCAACTATTTACTGGTCTTGGAATCAGTACGCCCATTTTCAAAGCTATTCAGGAAATGGGATTTGAAGCACCGACGAAAATTCAGGAAGTTGCCATCCCGGTCATACTCACGGGCAGGGACGTTGCCGGCCAGGCACAGACCGGTACCGGGAAAACGGCGGCATTCGCCATTCCCGCTCTTCAGCGAATTGATACATCTTCGAAACATGTTCAGGTTATCGTTATGTGCCCGACCCGCGAGCTGGCGGTTCAGGTGACCGGAGAGTTCATCAAGCTCTCAAAATTCATCAAAGGGGTGCAGGTGACCCCGGTTTACGGCGGGCAGCCCATCCAACGTCAGATACGGATGATCAGGGAAGGAACCCAAATTGTGGTAGGTACCCCCGGCCGGGTCATCGACCATTTGAAACGCGGCACTCTGAAACTCGATCACCTTGAAATGGTGGTGCTGGATGAGGCCGATGAGATGCTGAATATGGGCTTCCGCGATGACATCGAAGAGATCCTGGGTTTTGCCGGCCAGGAGGTGCAGAAGCAAACGATCATGTTTTCGGCAACCATGTCACCGGAGATCAAAAGAATCATGGCCCGGTTCTTTCACGAACCCGAGATGATTCAGGTGAAGGGCAAGACACCGTCGGCTGACGGCATCCGGCAGTTTGTCGTTGAGGCGCGTGACTCCATGCGAACCGAGGGTATCTGTCGCCTGCTGGACCTTCACCAGTACAAATTGGCACTGATATTTTGCAATACGAAACGGACCTGCGACCAGCTTATCGGGGAGATGCAGGCGCGAGGATACTCCAGCGACGCACTTCACGGGGATATGTCACAGGCAGTACGCGACAAAGTCATGAAAAAATTCCGGCAGGGCCGGATCGATGTGCTGATAGCAACCGATGTTGCTGCCCGCGGACTCGATGTCGACAATGTCGATGTGGTTTTTAATTACGACATCCCGCAGGATCCGGAATATTATGTGCACAGGATCGGACGCACCGGTCGGGCCGGTAAAACCGGAGTCGCCTATACGTTTTCAGCCGGCAGAAAAAGCCGGAATATCCGGTATATAGAGAGCAAACTGAAAACCCGAATCGAGGTCATTCCTCTCCCGTCCATCAAGGCTGTAGAAGCCAGCAAGATGGGCGCGCTTCTGGAGGAGGTGCGCTCTACCCTGGAGGCCGGCGGCTTGCGCCCCTTTATCGAAGAGATTGAGGCGATTGCCGCCGACAGGTACGCGCCGGTGGAAGTGGCTGCGGCTCTGCTGAAGCTCAGACAGGGGAATGTCCGGGGCGGAAATTCAGGAGGCAGCCAGGGAGCATCGGTATCCGGAGAACAGGCATCGGAAGCCATTCCGGCAAGCGGCAAGGCCGACGGTGAGATCGCCGATTATCCGGATTCGCCCGGGAAGTCAAAGAAAAAGCATCGCAGGGATGCCGGCTTGAAAAAGGCAAAAAAGAGCAAGAAAAAAGCGAAAAAAGGCGAGCCGTTTTATGCGCCTTTCGTGAAAAAAGGGCAGGCAAAGAAATCCACCCGGCGCCGCAAGCCGTAGACGTATCGGTTTACCAGGGCAGGCGTTCGGGCATATCCGCCAGTATAAAAGCCATTACGGCAACCGCGGCTACGCATTCTGCAACTTCGTCGGGATCGAGTTTGTCGACGGTGTCCTTGGCGGAGTGGTGATACCAGAAATACTTCTCGGTTTCAACATCGAGTCCCATGATGGGCATGCCTTCGCGATGCAAGGGACCAACATCCACCGTTCCGTAAGCGCCTTCCCGGAGGTGCATCTCCCGTAAAGGAGCCATCAACGCACCCACCGGGCGAAGCATTTCCAGCGCTTCCTCCGGACCCTGGAAACCAAAGCCAAGCGGCTTGAACACCCCGAAATCCACCTCAAAGGCAATTTGATGGTGTTCAAACTCGCCGTTTTCGATGACCATGTCGCGGTAGGCGCGTCCGCCCATCACCCCGTTCTCTTCATTGGTCCATAACACAAGGCGGATCGTCCGTTTGGGCTGAAGGTTCAGCTCGTGAATGAGGCGCAGCGCCTCCCAGGTAACGACTACGCCGCCGGCGTCATCCATGGCGCCCTGTCCGATATCCCAGGAATCAATATGTCCGCCGATGACGACAATCTCTTCCGGATATTCGCTCCCGGGAATTTCAGCGATGATGTTGTGCGATAGCGCAGGCTCATCCATGGTTTTTGCTTCCATGTAGAGCGACACGGTGGCGGGATCGTTGCGCTGGTCAAAACGGTGCAGCAGCCCGGCGGCTTCGGCGGAAATGGAGGCAACGGGAATCTCGGGGACATCATCGGAGTATCGGGTGCTGCCGGTGTGGGGATGACCCATGGAGTTGGGAGAAACCGCCCGCAGCAATACCCCGACAGCTCCGTGGGCGGACGCCCGGTCGGCACCGAAAACGCGATACTGAACGGCCTGGCCGTAATCTTCAAAAGGCTGGTTGAATACAACGATGTTGCCGGGAATCTCCGAGCTTCTCTTTTCAAGCTCATCGAAACTGGAAACCACAACGGTTTTGGCGGTCAGTGTATCTCCGCCGGTGCCAACGCTGCCCCCCAGGCCCAGCATCGGCAGATCCATGTGATAGGGCTTGGCAACGGCTGCAAACTCATTCCCCCTAACCCAATGGGGTACAATTACTTCCTGCTTCCAAACCACAGGTATGTCATCCGCTTCAAGTTCGCTGACCGTCCATTCGATAGCCTGCTCAAGCATGGCCGAACCACTCAGCCGGTGGGGAAAATAGTCAGAGAGATAGGCGACCCGCTCAAATGCGCGGTGGGAACCGGTCGCCTCTGTAATGATTCTCGCGGCTGTTTCGCGATACTGCTCAACCAGGTCCGCGCTTTCGGCCTGGGATTTATTACCAGCCAGAGCGGTTTCATTTGGAAGCAGCGTGGATGACAGGGCAACGGCAATTGACAGGAAAATAGCTGGAAGGCGGTGATTCATGATAGATCAAGTGGAATGGTGAAAAGAACGGGGCCAGTACCGGGTGATGCGCCCGAATCGATATATGGACTTTGTGATGGTGAGAAACTGGAGGTTATCATTCGCAAAGAGGCACAATATACAACGGCTGTACAAAAGGGGGAAAAAGAAAGCTTCCGGGGCATAACGCAGATATGTAGGCCGGCTGGAATCGCGTGGCCGTTCTTGCAGCAGTGGGGATATGTGCTTTTGTGTCTGTGCCCGGACATATTATAAAGCGGCACGGCTTGGGAGCCTGGGGAACGCAGAGCAAGTCAGAAGCGAAGCGGTAATGGCAGCTGGTCGCCGCCCTCCCCGCTTCCCTCCCGGATAAAGCCGGACACGGTAACGCCCACCAGGCGCACTTTGCGGGTTCCTGCTTCGGTTTCCCGCAGCAGCATAACGGCAATTTCGGAAATTTCGTCGGCTTCAGAGATGGTGTGCCCAGGAGACATGCTGCGGGTTATGCTTTCAAAATTATCGTAGCGCAGCTTAAGAGTTACGGTTCTTGCCTCCGCCTCCTCCTTTTTCAGCCGGTTTGCCACCCGGTCGCTCAATTCGCCAATAAAATCAGCCAGCCAATCAACAGAAGCGATATCCTCTTCGAATGTTTTTTCCTTGCCGATCGACTTGGGGATGTGTTCGGTCTTGACCGGCCGGTCGTCGACGGCCCGCGCGATGTTATAATAAAACGAACCGACCTTGCCAAAATGGCGGTTAAGGTCCCACTCTGTCCATTGCCGCAGATCGGCACCGGTCCGGATACCCAAACGGTGCATTTTCGCCTCGGTTGCCTTGCCGATTCCGTGAAACTTGCCGATTGGAAGGCCGGCGATAAAGTCAAGCGCCTTGTCGGGCGGGATCAATGCGAGTCCGTCCGGCTTTTTGAGGTCCGATGCAATTTTCGCCAGAAACTTGTTGATGGAGATACCGGCGGAGGCGGTAAGCCCGGTCTGTTCCCGCACTTTCTGTTTGATTTCGCGTGCAATCAGGGTTGCGGATGGGTTATCCGGTTTGTTGAAGGTGACATCGAGGTAGGCTTCATCCAGCGACAGCGGTTCCACCAGATCGGTGTACTGGTGAAAGATGGCGCGGATTTTCGATGACTCTTCCTTGTACACATCAAACCGTGGACGAAGAAACTCCAGATCGGGACACAGCCTCACAGCACGGGCCGCCGGCATGGCCGAGTGAATACCGAACGTGCGCGCCTCGTAACTGGCGGCCGCCACCACTCCCCGGCCCTGCGGTGAACCGCCAACGACCACGGGCTTGCCGCGCAGATGCGGATGATCCCGCTGTTCAACGGATGCAAAAAAAGCATCCATGTCAATATGAATAATTTTTCGAACAGACATTTTTCATTCCGGTTATGATGATACCGGAATTCCTGAATCATTGAATATGGAGATGGAAACGCCCGTATCCGGCCTGTCGGCAAAATGACAACTCTGTCCATAAGCCACTAAAAGACAGTATCAAACACGGCCCGACCTGATGTGAATTATGAAAAAAAAGAGTATCTTGGTTACTGTTCATATATCTTACATATATTACACAATATAAGACACATCATGGCCATTTTTGTAACACTTTTGTTTATCGGGGTTATTACCGGGTGGATCTATAAGGGGTTTGTAGGTGAAGCGGGTCCGTCTCAGGGATACTGCATGGTGTTCGGCGTGACCGGCGCCCTGTCCGGCGGCCTCATCTTTCTGTTTGCCGGTCTCGGCGGTGAGCTTGTAGCCGGACTCCTGGCAGCCATCTTTATTACCATGTCTGCGGATGTGTTGAGCCGTGAAGTAGCTCATGACTGATCCCTCTCGACAGGGATAGACACATGACATTCGGTAACTCGCGGATCCCGTCGCCGGCAGCAGCTATTGATACCTGACGGGACTCCAAATTGAGCCGTGCAATAAGCCGCGGGATTTTGTAACTTATCCGATTGATCCTATTATTTTTTAATCCTTTCAGGATCATGCGTCAGAATAAATCCACTCTATTATTACCGTTGGGTTTACTGTAGAAACTACTATTGAAATTTTTAATGCAGGACACAATTCCATGTATGTTATTCAGAGCAGGAGCCTGCTGGCTCCCGGAATCGCGGAGTTTGTTGTTGAGGCACCTCTGATTGCGAAAAAAAGAAAACCCGGAAATTTTGTCATTGTTCGGCCAACCAAAACCGGGGAGCGGATACCGCTTACCATCGTAACCTCCGATGCCGGTCAGGGAACCATAACTCTGATTGTACAGGCAATCGGCAAAACAACCCGTATGATGCACCAAATGGGTGAAGGGGATGCGTTTGAGGATGTTGTCGGGCCCCTTGGCGAGCCCACTCCGGTTGCGAACTATGGGCGCGTAGTGTGTATCGGCGGAGGGGTAGGAACCGCGGTGATCTATCCGATGGCAAAAGGGCTCAAGGATGCCGGGAACGAGGTCATAAGTATCATTGGGGCCCAGAAAAGCGATATGGTGATTCTCGAAAAAGAGATGGGGGCGGTGTCGGACGAACTGCTGATCACAACGGACGACGGATCCCGCGGTATGAAGGGATTTGTCACCCAGGCGCTTGCCGGGGTAATGGAGCGCGGTGATCAGATCCACGGAATCTACGCCACCGGTCCGCTTCCCATGATGAAGGCTGTCGCCGACCAGACCCGGGCATCCGGTACCCGGACCCTGGTGAGTCTGAACCCTATTATGATGGATGGGACCGGAATGTGCGGCGCTTGCCGGGTAACCGTTGGAGATTCTCTGAAATTCGCCTGTGTGGACGGACCTGAATTTGATGCTCATGCCATCAACTTTGATGAGCTCATTACCCGCAACAGGGCGTACATGAAGCAGGAGTCGGAAGCCCTGAAATCACTGGAATCAGATCAATCATGCAAGGCGGTCAGAGCGTTATGAGCAAAAAGAAAGAAGCCAGGGAAAAGTTCAAAAAAATCATGCCCATGAAGCCCCGGGAGCGGATGCAGATCCCGCGGCATCTGCCTCTTGAGCAGAAACCGGAGTGCCGGATCGAGAACTTCGCCGAGGTATCGAACGGATTTAATGTGGAGCTGGCAGCCGAGGAGGCGCTCCGCTGTCTGGAGTGCAACGATCCGGTGTGCATGCAGGGGTGTCCGGTTAATGTGGATATCCGGTCATTTATCGGAATGGTCTACCAGAAGGACTATCAGGGGGCCATCAACAAAATACGAGAGTCCAACTACCTGCCGGCGATATGCGGGCGTGTTTGTCCGCAGGAAAGCCTGTGCGAAAGTGTCTGCCTGGTAGGGAAGAAAAACGAACCGCTGGCCATCGGCAAGCTGGAGCGTTTTGTTGCCGACTACGAGCTGAAAAACGGAGGATTTACCCCGCCGCAGAAAGCGGAAGCGAAGGGACAGAGCGTGGCGGTCGTCGGATCGGGTCCGGGCGGACTCACCGTGTCGGCCGAGCTGGCACGCATGGGCTATGACGTCACCATTTTTGAGGCACTTCATGAAGCCGGCGGCGTACTCAAGTTCGGTATCCCGGAATTTCGTCTGCCGAAACACATTGTTGACGCCGAAATTGACCGGGTCAAGGCCCTTGGCGTCAAAATAGAGACCAATGTGATCATCGGCCGCACCCTCACCATCGATGAGCTTTTTGATGAGATGGGATTTGAAGCCGTCTATCTCGGGACCGGCGCCGGATCCCCGAGATTCCTGAACATCCCCGGTGAAAACCTGAGCGATGTCTATTCCGCCAGTGAGCTGCTTACCAGGGTCAATTTGATGAAAGCGTACAAGTTTCCGGAATATGACACGCCGCTCAAGCTGGGCAGGCGCGTTGCGGTTATCGGAGGCGGTGATGTGGCGATGGATGCGGTGCGCACGTCCAAGCGGTTTCATCCCGAGAAAACGATTCTGCTGTACCGGCGGTCCAGGGAGGAAATGCCGGCCCGTGCCGAAGAGGTGCATCACGCCGAAGAGGAAGGCATTGAATTCCACTATCTGACCAACCCCGTGCGCATTCATGGTAATGAGGACGGCAGTGTTCGTGCCATTGAGTGTCAGAAAATGGAGCTGGGTGAGCCCGATGAGCAGGGGCGGCGACGGCCGGTGCCGGTAAAGGACTCGAATTTCATGATGGAGGTGGATACCGTCATCGTTGCCATCGGTCAAAGTCCGAATCCCATCATCCAGCAGACCACACCCGGACTGGAGACTTCCAAATGGGGTACCATTATCGTGGATGAGCATGGCGCCACCAGCCGCAAGGGCGTTTTTGCCGGGGGGGATATCTCCCGCGGCGGAGCCACCGTGATTCAGGCGGTTGCCGACGGCAAGCTGGCCTCCCGTTCCATCGACAGCTATCTGGCTTCCGTGAGGGAGGAGCGATCTACAAAAGCGTAAGCCGACTGCCGCCAGGCGGTCCGCAGCGAATGAGCCAAAGATGCCGCCGGATGTCGGGTGGAGTGAAGCAGCCTACAGCTCTTTCAGCGCCTGCAGCAGCCGGGAGAGAGATGCCTTGGCATCACCGAAGAACATATAGCTGTTTTCGCCATAGAAGAGCTGGTTGTCGATTCCTGCAAAGCCGGGGTTCAGGCTTCGCTTGAAAACGACGACCGATCGAGCCTCGTCCACATTCAGAATTGGCATGCCGTAAATCGGACTCCCGGAGTTGTTGCGGGCATCGGGATTCACTACATCATTGGCCCCGATCACAAGTACCACATCCGTTTTTTGAAACTCCTTGTTGATTTCATCCATGTCAAACAGCTGGGGGTAAGGCACATTGGCTTCCGCCAGCAATACGTTCATGTGACCGGGCATGCGGCCGGCAACCGGATGAATTCCGTAGCGGATATCCACGCCTTTTGATTCCAGCACATCGGCGACTTCCCGGATGACATGCTGCGCCTGGGCGACCGCGAGTCCGTAGCCGGGCACAATGACCACCCGTTTGGCATAAGCGGTCATCACCGAAAGGTCTTCGGCGGTAACTTCCTTGACGGATTTGCCAGTCCCGTTGCTGCTTCCGGTCCCGCCGCTGGCATCAGATCCGAAGGCCCCGAAAAGAACGTTTACCAGAGGCCGGTTCATGGCTTTGCACATGATCATGGTGAGGATGAATCCGGCAGCGCCCACCAGTGTTCCACTCACAATCAGCAGGTTGTTGTTCAGGACGAATCCGGTGGCGGACGCGGCCAGACCGGTCAGGGAGTTGAGAAGCGAGATGACCACAGGCATATCGGCGCCTCCGATCGGAAGCACCATGAGAATTCCCAGCAGCAGGGCGATACCGGCGATCACAAGGAAATACGTCGTATTGTCGGCGTCCAGGACAAACAGCACGGCGCACACCAGCACGCCCGCGAAAATAACGGAGTTGACCACCTTGTATCCGGCATAAACCAGCGGACTTCCGCCAATAAGCCCCTTTAGCTTACCGAACGCGATCAGGCTGCCGGTGAACGTGAGTGACCCGATAAACAGGGAAATGACCATCGTCACCAGTTCGTAACCGACAAAGGGGCTTTCGACCATGGAAAGCCGGAAATATTCGCCGCTGGCGACCATCGCGGAGGCGGCGCCTCCAAACCCGTTGAACAGGGATACCAGTTCGGGCATCGAGGTCATTTTAACTCTGCGGGCAAGTACGGCTCCTATCACGGATCCGATCACAATACCGGCCACAATGAATTGGAAGGAGACGATCTCCCGGTCAAAGAGGGTAACGGCCACGCCGATGAACATACCCAGCGAGGCGAGCAGGTTTCCGGAGCGGGCGGTAGCCGGCGAGCTCAGGCGCTTCACACCCAGGATGAACAGCACCGAGGCAAGCAGGTAGGCCAGCTGAATGGTATTCGGGATATAGCCGGAGAGGGCTTCAGGTACCAGTGGATTCATTGTTCATCCCCCTTCTTTTTAAACATTTCCAGCATGCGGTCGGTGACCATGAACCCGCCGACAACGTTAATGGTGGCAAAGATGATGGCCAGAAAGCCGATATAGCAGGTGATGTTGCAGACAACATGGCTGGCAACCAGCAACGCTCCGACCAGTGTGATGCCGGAGATGGCATTGGCCCCGGACATCAACGGCGTGTGCAGGGTCGGAGGCACCTTGGAGATCACCTCGAAACCGACGAAAGCCGCCAGTATAAAGATGAAGAGGTTTACAATGAGTGTTTCCATGAAGGTTTGTGATGTTTTGTGATATATCCCAATGCGGTTGTAACCGGAATCCGCCTGCTGTCGATGGCTGCGGTGAAAAACCTGAAAACGTCCACAGTTTGTGGCGGAAAGTGAATCCCCAGATCCCCAGGGAGACGGGGTTCGCTATACAAGCAGAGAGCTGACTACCTTGCCCTGATGGGTGATGGTCGCCTGACCGGTGATTTCGTCATCGAAGTCCAGATGGAGCTCGCCGTCTTTTACAAGATGCATGAGAAGCGCCTGGATGGTTTTGGCGTAGAGCTGTGAGGCGTGAATGGGCATGGCCGCGGGGAGGTTCAGCGGTCCCCGAATAATCACCCCGTTGTCGGAAAAGAAGTCTTCGCCGGGCCTGGTGATTTCACAGTTCCCCCCCTGCTCCGCCGCAAGATCTACGATGACGGCACCGGGCTGCATGTCCGCTACCATCTCGGCTGTGATGAGCGTTGGTGCAGGCTTGCCCGGAACAAGGGCAGTGGTAATGACCAGGTCGGTTTTTTGGATATGCTTGTGGAGCATTTCCCGCTGCTTATTCTGGGCTTCCCGGCTGATCTCCTTCGCATATCCTCCCCTGGTCTCTGTATCCTTCTCTTCCAGGGGGATGTCGATAAATGTAGCGCCGAGACTTTCGACCTGCTCCTTGACGGCGGGCCTTACGTCAAACGCTTCAACCACGGCTCCCAGGCGACGGGCTGTGGCAATGGCCTGGAGTCCGGCTACCCCGGCTCCCAATACCAGGACCTTCGCCGGGGCAATGGTCCCAGCAGCCGTAACCAGCATGGGCAAATACTTTCCCAGGGCATTGGCTCCCAGCAGAACCGCCTTGTACCCGGCAATGGAACTCATGGCGCTGAGCGCATCCATCTTTTGCGCACGGCTGATTCTGGGCAGGGCTTCCATGCCCACGGCGGTTATTTCGGCTTCCTGCAGTTTTTCAACCAGCGCCTGATCGGACAGTGCCCACAGTAGCGCAATTAAAACGGTGCCCGGCTTCATCAGGGCGATCTCCTCCTCATCCGGCTTCCGGACTTTCAGTACGACATTCGCACCGCTAAAGAGGTCCTCTTTGCCGGCTATCACTTTGGCACCCGCCTTTTCATAATCGGCATCGGTAAAAGAGGACTGCATTCCGGCCCCTTTTTCGATGGCCACTTCCAGTCCGTCTGATACAATGTTTGATACAACAGACGGGGTTAGGGCGACCCTGGTTTCCCCGTCGGCCGTCTCTTTTGGAACGGCAATTTTCACAGCCTTTACTCCTCACAGATAGAGTTCATAAAAAGTTGCACCAAACATACTTAAATGTTTACTAATAGAAAAGGTTCATGTTGATGCGCCTGGAACGGATATTCTGTTGATTATTAACAAGTTCCCCAAAAACGGAAAAGCGTTTTTCCCGTATCTGGAAGGTGTTGATAATGGCGGGAAACATATATATATTTGTATATATAAAACAGGGCAGCGGTTCATTCGAAAAAGAAAAATCAAAGTGATACCTTTTCCTGTGGAGCCAGATTGCTGAATCGGCCGGTTTTTCGGGTTGCGGTTATCCGGGGCCGGGCGGCCGGTTGGTTTGGTTACGCGGAGCCGGGTGGATGCGGATGAATGGCTGCCAAAACACAACATAATGCACGACATTTGAAGAGCAGACATATGGAAGATATAGCAGGAAAAACAATGGAAGTGGTGATCGTGGGTAGCGGTCCGGCCGGACTCACAGCCGCTTTGTACGCCGCCAGGGCGGATCTGAAGCCGCTTGTACTGGAGGGACCGGAACCGGGCGGGCAGCTGACCACTACAACCGATGTCGAGAATTTTCCCGGATATCCCGAAGGGGTGATGGGTCCCAAAATGATGGATGACTTCCGGCAGCAGGCATCGCGTTTTGGCGCCGACTGCCGCTGGGGTACAGTGAGCTCCATCGATTTTGAGAAACGGCCGTTCAGGGTGACAATCGATGAAAAAACCGACGTTTTCGCAAAAGCCCTGATCGTGTCTACCGGGGCATCCGCCCGGTGGCTGGGTCTGGATAGCGAACAGCGATTGCGCGGCCACGGTGTGTCTGCGTGCGCAACCTGCGACGGAGCCTTTTTCCGGAATCAACATGTGGTGATTGTCGGAGGCGGCGATACCGCAATGGAAGAGGCGCAATTTTTAACAAAGTTCGCATCCAAAGTAACGTTACTGCACCGCCGCGATGAGCTGCGGGCCTCCAAAATCATGCAGAAGCGCACCCTGTCCAACCCGAAGGTGGAGGTGATGTGGAATACGGTACTGGACGAAGTAATGGGTGACAAGGTTGTGGAGGGCGTCAAAGTGAAGAATGTAAATACAGGTGAGGTTTCTGTGCTGGAGGATGTTACAGGCGTCTTTCTTGCCATCGGGCACAAGCCGAACACGGATCTGTTTAAGGGAGTGCTTGATATGGACGAAACCGGATACATTCAGACCCGCCCCAAAAGCACTTACACCAATGTTCCGGGAATTTTTGCCTGCGGCGATGCCCAGGACAAGGACTACAGACAGGCGGTTACCGCAGCGGGAACCGGATGTATGGCCGCCATAGATGCCGAACGCTGGCTTGCGGATCAGGAGGAAGAAGCAAAAGAGACCGCCGGAGCCTCCTCGTAGGGGCCTTTTGGCGGTACAGCGCGTGCCGGTTTGCGCAACTTCCCGGTTGCGTTGTGCCCTGTCGTAAGGGTGTCCGGCGGCAAAAATTGCGGTTTTTTTCGGCCTTTGGATGAACGCGCCCGTTTTTCCGGCAGTTCGTCTGTCGCAGGGGTCTCATCGCGCGAAATCCGGGATGAGTTGCGCCCGGTTGCAGTGGCGCTTAGTTACAGGTGATTGAAACGAGGAGGGGTTGGCTGAAAAAAAAGCCCACTTGCGGTCTAATCACCCTGCGGGTCAATGATTTCGAAATCGGTTTCAATTTCAAAAGGGTCATTGCCGGTACCGGATCTGTGCCGAAAGCGCTCCGGGTCAGGGTTGTCCGACAGCTCGTTTTCAATGAGTCGGTAGCGCCTGCCGGAAGAACGTTCAACGACTATCCGGGCATCCCGGGCAAAAAAGGCAAAAGCGGCAATCGAAGAGAGAATCGGTGCCAGGGCAAAAGCGCCGCCGACACCAACCATGCCGACTGAAAGAGGGATATCGAACAAGATTTCATCCCGGCTGTTTTTAATGACCAGCCGGCGGACATTGCCCTCACGAAGGATGTCACGGACCCGGTCGACCAGCTCCCTGCCGGAAACGCGGAATTCCTGAACAAGATCATGTGCCATGTTGCGACTCCTGTGTGGTTAGGTGATGGGCTGATAATCGAATGTGAAGTGGTTTTGTAATTTCGGGTACCGATACGTCCGAAGGGGTTCGTTTTTGTGATTCCGTTTGTAAGAGACCGCCGGCCTGTTTCTCTGTTACGGTAAAAACGGAGGAAAGATACATGCTGGCGCATGCCTATTGTGCCTCTACCTTTGGGGTTGATGCGCATCTTATTGATGTGGAAACCAATAACGTGAATGGCCTGCCGCAATATTTTCTGGTTGGACTTCCGGACAGGGCGGTTAGCGAATCACGTGACCGGATTGAGGCTGCCATTCGAAACTGCGGGTTTGAAATGCCCCGGGGGCGCATAACGGTTAATCTTGCTCCTGCCAATCTGCCGAAGGAGGGCAGCTCATTTGACCTTCCCATTGCCGTTGGCTTGCTGGCCATGTCGCGCCAGATCAGTTCGGCCAAACTCAGCGACTCGCTGATACTCGGGGAGTTGTCGCTGGAAGGTACGCTGCGGCCGGTCAAGGGTGTCTTGCCGGTGACAATCGAGGCCAAAAACCGCGGTTTGCAAAACGTGTTAATTCCGAAAGCCAATGCAAGGGAAGCAGCCGTTATATCCGGTGTAGATGTGTACGGGTTTGATCATCTTTCGGATGTGATAAAATGGCTCAATGGCCAGTCCGGGGAAAGTGTTCCGGTAAGGGTGGATGTCAAGGCGCTGTTCAGGGAGGCGGACGGGGAGAATACGCTGGATTTCCGGGATGTGCGGGGGCAGGAGAACGTTCGAAGAGGAATGGAAGTGGCGGCCGCCGGCGGCCATAACATTATCATGATTGGTCCACCGGGTTCGGGTAAAACCATGATCGCCCGAAGGCTGGGGTCCATACTGCCTCCTCTATCGGTAGATGAGGCGCTGGAAACAACCCGGATCCATTCCGTTGCAGGCCTGCTTTCGCGCGGCTCCTCTCTGGTGGTGCGTCGCCCGTTTCGCTCGCCGCATCATACCATTTCGGATGTGGCCCTGGTCGGGGGCGGAGGCATCCCGAAACCCGGTGAAATATCGCTTGCCCATAATGGTGTCCTTTTTCTGGATGAACTGCCGGAATTCCGGAAAAATGTGCTTGAGGTATTGCGGCAGCCCCTGGAGGATGGGTATGTGACGCTTTCCAGGGCACGAATGAGTATCAGCTACCCCTCCCGGTTCATGCTAATCGCATCCATGAATCCGTCACCGGGCGGTGACTGGTTTGACCCGGACAACCCGGGAAGCATCCGCCCGGAAGATGTACAAAAATATATGGGCAGGGTGAGCGGGCCCTTGATGGATCGCATCGATCTTCACGTGGAGGTCAACAAGGTAAACTACGAGGAGCTTTCATCCAGGGATAGCGCAGAGAGCTCCGCTTCAATCCGTCTCCGGGTCATTGAAGCAAGAAAAAGGCAGGATAACCGCCTGAAGAACCATCCCGGGATTCATAACAATGCACAGATGCCAACGCGGCTGGTCAGGCGTTTCTGCGAACCGGATGCCGCCGGCCTTGGACTTTTGAAAAAAGCGATGTCAAAGCTCGGGCTTTCCGCCCGGGCCTATGACAGGATTCTGAAAGTCTCCCGAACCATAGCCGACCTGGAGGCGTCGGATGACATCCGGTCGCATCATGTGGCCGAGGCGGTGCAATACCGATCCCTTGACCGTTATCAGATGCGCTGATCAAAGCAGCAGCATGGCATCCCCAAAAGAATAAAACCGGTATTTTTGCCGGATGGCGTGGGAGTAGATTCTATGCATTTCATCCACGCCGACAAAGGCGGAGATCATCATCAGCAGGGTGCTTTTCGGCAGGTGAAAGTTGGTGATGAGTGCATCTACGGCCTGGAACCGGTATCCCGGGGTGATGAATATGTCCGTTTCCCCTTCCGTGGCAGCGAAGTTGCGGAAGCGTTGGTGCGACCCGGTACCCTGAAGAGGAGCCTTGCCGGCAGATTCACTGGCTACGGATTCCAGTACCCTGGCACTGGTAGTACCCACGGCAATAATGCGCTCCGCACTGCGAAGTCTGCCCGCCGCATCACCGGAGATGCGGTACCATTCGGAATGCATGATGTGCTCATCCAGCCGGTTCGTCTTCACGGGGGCAAAGGTGCCGAGACCGACATGAAGCGTTATTTCGGCAATGTCAATGGACTTGCCGGAGAGAGCATCAAACACGCGATCTGTAAAATGGAGTCCGGCTGTTGGAGCGGCTTTGCTTCCGTCATCACGGGCAAAAATAGTCTGGTAACGCTCGGCGAGCTTTTCGTCGGGGCGGATGTAGGGGGGAAACGGGGTGTGACGATGGCTATCCAGCTGCGTTGAGTCGATGGGGACATTCAGCCGGATCGTTCGCTGGCCATCATCCGTTACAGAAAGGACTTCCGCCTGGACATTGGTTTCTGTCAGAGAGATTGAGCGGCCGGTTTTGAATATTTTGCCGGGCCTGACCAGAGCCTCTACGGTGTACGGATCTATCACACGGGTGATGAAAATCTCTCGTTTGCCAAACAGGAGGCGCGCTTTTTCCACCCGGGAGTTATTCAGGGTAAGGACGGACCCGCCGGGAAGATAATCCGGAAGCCGGTGAAAAACATCGTCTGTGATGGATTGGTCGCTGCGGTTGTATACCAGCAGCCGGGCATGGTCTCTTGGTTCAGCAGGCTCCTGGGCAATCAGGGACTCCGGAAGGTCGTAATCAAAATCGGACAGGTGGTAGGTTTGTTTGCTCATTTGAGAATTGATTCGGTATGTAAAACCCGGGATACGGTCGCCCGAAAGATAGAAAATTGTACTATTTTACGTTGCCAAAGTGCACAGGAGCCGGACTTGTGGAATAATTGCAACGTAGCATCTTTTCGATGCTGCGAGGGTGCTTGGATTCTGAGCGACAAGGCGGTATCCACAGCGAACGAACCCGGCTCGATAACCGGAATCATTTACAACAGGATTTACTCATGATATTACATTCGGTCTTTTTTTACCTCAAGGACAGTTGCCCGGCAGAGACGGCGAGCAACATGAAGGCAGATATTGAAACCCGGCTTACAAACATTGAGCAGGTCAACGACATATGGGCCGGAGCTCCGGAAGGGGTAGACCGTGACGTGGTTGATAACGAGTATCACATGAGTCTGCACGTGTTTTTTGAGGATATAAAGGCGTTGCAGGCATACCAGGTGGATCCGGGACATGTAGAGTTTGTTGAAACCTACAAGCCCTATTTTGAGCGCATTAAAGTTTTTGACACACGGGTAGGTTGAAAACCTGAAACCGGTCAGGAGACCATGGAGCGCCACCTGCATGCTGTTATGGCAACAATCACACCCCGGCCGGATTCACCACCGCCAGACAGGAACCGAGGCGTGACACCCGCGTGCCGACACGGGCCGGCTGGAACAAGGGGGATGTGTAATTATTCCTTGGGCAATGGCAATCACTCTAACCAGGCAACCGGTGGTGGTGCTATATATCCCGAGATGCCGCCGGTGTCCGGAATCCACAGGAGTCCGGTCGATCCGGCCGAGGTCGAGAAAGCAGAAATAATGATACGCCTGCAATACCGTCAGGAAGCGGCGGTATTGCTGTCCGGGTCATCCACATCATCTACAAACAGCGTGATGACGGCAGCAAAAACCCAGGTTGCGGCACCCAGCATGAGTGCGTAAATCGCCTGGCCGTCGAACAGGTTTGCAACGATGAATCCGAGTACAGCGGCTGCCAGCATCTGCGGGAGCACGATGAAGAAATTGAAGATACCCATGTAGATGCCCATTTTCTTTGCCGGAAGCGCCCCGGCCAAAATGGCATACGGCATGGCCAGAATACTCGCCCATGCAATGCCGACACCAATCATGGAGGCCAGAATCCAGGTCGGATTAGGCACATAGTAGACCGATAGTAGTCCGATGGCACCGAGAACAAGTGCCAGGGAGTGAGTGATCTTGCGGTTGGTAAATCGGGCCAGAACGGGGAGCAGGAAGGCTATCAGTGCTGCAAAACCATTATAGACGGCAAAAGCGATGCCTACCCAGTCGGCACCGGTGTTGTACTCCTGCTGGATGTAGAGCAATTTGTCACGCATCTCGTCACTCATACCGGCCTCATCTCCCTGGCCCAGAAAGAAGTTCACAACGCGCATACTGGCGACAACCTCATCCGCACCTTCATCGATCGCTTGCTGAAACTCTTCCAGATCACGGTTCACCCTGGGAAGCCGGCTGTGCCAGTCGGCTTCGGTATAGGCCTCCATTTCGCCGGCCATGGTAACAAGTGCGGCCACTTCGGGTTGATCGAGCTTCATGTCGTAGTGGTGGCTCGTAACCCCTGACGTCGTATAAATCCACATGGTAAACAGAGCAAACCATGAAAAGAACTGAACTACCGAAAGTTGTTTCATGGTGCGCGGCATGCTGTAAAGGTCATCCATAACAACTACCAGCCCGTGTTCCCCGGATCCCGACTCCTGAATGCGTGTTGCAATCATCAAAAGTAGTCCGAGCAGCAGGAAGCCCCCCGTGACGATATACAACTCCTCCGCCCAGCCCTGCCAGTAGACCAGTAGTGTCAATGCAATCCCGGAGAAGAAAAACGCGGGCCCGTGCTTTCTCTTCTTTTCAGCCCGCTCTATTGCGGATTGGGAATCGCGTTCTCTCTGTACCTTCGCCGCTTCGGAATCTTCGGGGGGTTCGGCATCATCAAATGACTCAAGCTCTTCCGGACTGTATTCCCGTGTTTTCAGAACGGTTACCAGAATGGTAAGGATAAAAACGGCTGCTCCGATATAAAATGACCATTTGACAGAGTCGGGAATGACCCCTTCCGGCGCCACGTTGGAGACACCGACCCAGTTGGTCAGGGCGTAGGGGAGTCCGGAAGCAATTACGGCACCCGTGCCAATGAAAAAGCTTTGCATGGCAAAGCCTTTGGTGCGCTGTTCTGATGGCAGCATGTCACCAACAAAAGCCCGGAAGGGCTCCATCGAGATATTGATGGAGGCATCCATGATCCACAGCATACCGGCCGCCACCCATAGAAAGGGGGAGTTGGGCATGATGATAAGTGCCAGCGATGCAAATATGGCACCAATGAGAAAATAGGGCCTGCGTCTTCCAAATCGGTTCCAGGTGTTGTCGCTCAGATAGCCAACGATAGGCTGTACGATCAGACCTGTTACCGGAGCGGCAATCCACAAAATGGGAATGGTTTCGACATCGGCACCAAGAGTTTCAAAAATTCGGCTGACATTGGCGTTTTGAAGCGCGAATCCAAACTGAATTCCAAGAAAACCGAAACTCATGTTCCAGATTTGGAAAAAAGACAGGCGGGGTTTCTTCATCGATCTGATTTTGTTGGCTGTTGCAGTAGAATGAAAATGTAAGGGCTTTCATTTGCCTTTGGAGAAGGTAGGGAACTTTAATTCGAAAAAAAATACCCGCACAAAAGAAGGTTCGGACGCAGGTTTGGGAAGGCCATGCGGGGACGAAACATGCGGCGAATGGAGCCTGGAAGATGGAAGCTGACCGACGGATGCCGGCAATCGAACGAAGCGCAGAATGTCTCCGATTTCAAGAAAAACCCTATCAGCGCTAATCCCGAGGAGTGGAAATGCGCGTTTCCAGAAGTTCTATCGCCTGACGGGCGAGGCCTTTCGGATCCAGCCCCATTTCTGCATGCAGCTCCAGCTGGGTGCCGTGTTCGATGACATCATCCGGAACCCCCAGGATTTTCAGAATCGGCCGCTTCTCCTGTTCCATATAATACTCCGCCACAGCCGAACCGAATCCGCCATATTTGGCGGCATCTTCGATGGTAATCACAATGTCGTAACTCCGGGAGGCCCGGTCCAGAAGATCGGTGTCGAGAGGTTTGGCGAAGCGCATATCGTAATGGCCGGCCGATACTCCGGTTTTTTCCAGAAGGCGGATGGCTTCAGGGACATAGTTGCCGATGGTGCCATAACTCATGAAAAGAATGTCGCTGCCTTCTTTCAGGATGTTTCCGGTGCCGGGCCGGATAAGCTCAAATTCACCCTCCAGGGAAATTCCGGTGCCGGAGCCTCTGGGGTAGCGAATGGCGAAAGCTCCATCTTCATAACGTGAAGCGGTGTACATCAGGTTACGCAGGTCCCGCTCGTTCATGGGCGCGGATACAACCATGTTGGGAAGACATCGCAGATAGGCGATATCATACAGGCCGTGGTGTGTTGGGCCGTCGGCGCCGGCGACACCAGCCCGGTCCATGCAAAATACCACCGGGAGTTTTTGAATCGCCACGTCATGAACGACCTGGTCAAATCCCCGCTGCAGAAAGGTTGAATAGATGGCAACGAAAGGCTTCACGCCCCGGGTTGCCAATCCGCCGGCAAAAGTGATGGCATGCTGCTCCGCGATTCCGACATCAAATGCGCGATCCGGAAACCGCTCCATCATTTTGAGCATACTGGTACCGCTGGGCATGGCGGCGGTTATACCGACCAGGCGTTCGTCCTTTTCCGCCAGTTCAATCAGGGTATCGGCAAACACATCCTGGTACTTCGGTGCGGGTGTCGCGGCCGGAGCATGGACGAGCGAATGACCGGTGACTTTGTCGAACGGGCTGCCCGATGCGTGCCATTTCACCTGGTCGCGTTCGGCGGGGGCAAAACCCTTGCCCTTGACGGTTACGATATGCAGCAGTTTGGGTCCACCAACTTTTTTCAGATCGTTGAGCTGACGAACCAGGTTCTTGACATTGTGCCCGTCAACAGGGCCGTAATACTTGAAGCCCAGGGATCGGAACAGGGACCCGGGAGTAAGAGCTGAGGTCAGAGCCGCTTCCATTCGGGAGGCGATTTTCCTCATTTTTTCACCGGCGCCTTTGAAATAGCCCAGCATATCGTACAGATCATCCCGCATCCGGTTGAACGTCTTGGTCGTGGTGATGTCTGCCAGATATTCATTCAGAGCCCCAACATTGGGGTCGATTGACATCCTGTTATCATTCAGGATGACAAGGATATCGCTGTTTTGCACACCGGCATTATTCATTCCCTCAAATGCCAGTCCGGCGGTCATGGCACCGTCACCGATCACGGCAACAACCTGGTTCTCGTCCCGTTTCAGGTCACGGGCAACCGACATGCCCAGTGCCGCAGAGATGGAGGTGCTTGAATGGCCAACTCCAAAAGCATCATAAGGGCTTTCCGAGCGCTTGGGAAAACCGGAGAGCCCGTCGTGTTTTCGGTTGGTGTGGAAAATGTCCCGGCGCCCGGTCAGGATTTTATGGCCATACGCCTGGTGACCGACATCCCAGATCAGTTGATCTTCAGGCGTTTCATAGGCATAATGAAGAGCGGTGGTCAGTTCCACAACACCGAGGCTGGCGCCGAAATGACCTCCGTGAACCGACACGATATCTACAATAAAGTTGCGGAGCTCCTGACAAACCTGGGGTAGTTCATCAGGGGACAGCTTTTTCAGGTCATCCGGACTGTTGATGGTTGATAGAAGGGGTCCGGGTTGTACTGCGCGTTGCTCCATATCATTCCGTATCTTTGCTGGAAACCTGTTCGATGCGCAATTCCGCTTCTTCAAGTTTCTTTGAACACATTTTGGATAATTTCATGCCTTCTTCGTAGAGGTCGATGGCCTTTTCAAGCGGCACATCGTCAGATTCGAGTTCTTTCAGTACTGTTGATAACCTCTCTAAAGCATGTTCAAAATCGAATCGTTCCTTATCCCCGGAGTTATCCATGGCGTTATCAGGTGTGTGAAAAATTTCTGCGATTAAAATAACCAAAAAAAGCGTACAAAGAAGTCGCAATTCGGAACCGGGGTATTGTGCAGATGGTTCGCTTTTTTAGTATAATGCCAACTTAGCTGTCCGCTGAGGTATTATTTACGGCAGGTTGGACACGGTCAAATAATTCGGCTACCCTTGCTACACCAACATATTCTACATTTTATCCGAGACTGGAAAGAAACGGGAGCGGTGATGCCGAGCTCGAAATATCTGGCGCGGGATGCTGTTCGCCGTATCGTTGATCGATTGAAAGAGGAGAACCGGGAACCTGTTTCGATACTGGAACTGGGGCCGGGTACCGGTGCTTTTACCGAACGGATTTTGCCGCGGCTGGCGGAGAAGGATCGCCTGGACACAGTGGAGCTCAACGCCTACTTTTGCAAAATCCTTAGGAGGCGATTTCGGGATAATCCCAAATTTCGGCTTCATCACACAGACTTTCTCTCCTACGAATCCGACCGTCATTACGATTTCGTCATTTCAAGTCTGCCGTATGAAAGCATCCCGTCCCGGGTTACACGGATGATGTGGGAGCAGAAGCTGGATTTTTGCAAACCCGGCGCCTATATCATTTACTACAAGTATGTCAATTTCAATCACTTCAGAAGCCGGTACGAAAAACACCTTGTCCGAAGTTATTGTGAGGATAAAAAGCTGGTTTTTCTGAATATGCCGCCGGCTCAGCTGCTGACGCTCCGCATCGGGGAATCCCGAAATGGAATTAACGGAACAGTGCAAAAACAGATCGGCAGCGAGTCAACGGGGAAGAATGGTGCCAACGGAGCACACAGCGTTTAGAAATCGGAAAAGATTTCGTCCGAGTTCTTCTTTATCCACTTTTTTGCCGCCAGAACATCAGGATAGAACGTTTCAACACAGCGCCAGAAGTCACGGCTGTGATTGAAATGGCGCAAATGGCATAATTCATGGATAATAATGTAGTCCTTAATGGCAGCCGGACACTTTATCAGTCTCCAGTTCAGGGAAATCGTACCGCGCGCCGAGCAGCTCCCCCATTTTGTTTTTTGATTTCTGATGGAGATCCTGGACGGCTGGAAAGGAAGCCGGTTGCTCCAGTAGGCGACCCTGTCCGGTATTTCTTCAACGGCTGTATTACGATAAAACGCCATTACAAGCTCTGGTGACGGAAAGGGGCCGCACCTGTCTTGTGAAGAGCCGTTTCCGGATTCGTGGCGGTAAATGATGTCCTGCCCGTTTTCTACCAGGACGGGTTTACGGAGTTTGTGTACCGGAACGACACGAACCGGTTTTCGATCACCCCGCAGCAACAGCGTCCCCCTGTACCTATCTCTCAACTCATCCAGCATCTGCCGCCGCTGTAATTGCCGGCTCCAGTTTTTGTAAATCCAGCCGCTTTTCTCCTGCACAAACCCGAGCAGCCTTTTTTTTGAGACCGTAGAAGGCCCCGAAACGATGATCCCGTCTTTTCGCACCCGAATTCTCATGGTGCGCTGTCGCTTGCGCCGAATAATGGTGACCGGCGGCAACTCGGACGGATCTGTGAACTTCTGCGTGTGCATGAGTAACTGCGGTGGAGTAACCAGGATGTGGATTGTGTTTATAACTTGGATCCCGCCCGAAACAGCATAGCTCACTTCAACCGGTATAATTCAAGCGCTTCGGCAGCCCGGGCTCTATGGGGATGATCGATTTCGGGAGTTGCGGCTCTGCTGTAGAAATACCGTGCTTCCTCCCTGTTGCCCCTGATGATACTGATTTCTCCCAAAAAGTACAGAGAAGTGATCAGGTTGCGCCTTTCGGCAAAAGGACGCAGAGCTTCCGCCTCCCTGACGGCATGGACGAAGTGACCGGCCGCGTCATCAAAATCTTCGCGCAGGAAGGCAATCTGTCCGAGAACCGTATAAAGCTCTTCCCGAAGCACCGAGATTTCGTGTGAGTGCACATCGTGCCAGTGGTCCAGTGCTTCCTCGATTATGGTTTCGGTCTCGTTGAACCGCTCAAGCAGGAAAAGAGAACGGATATAGAGCCTGCGGAAATAGGTGTTTTCGGGGTAATCAATGTAAAGACTGCTCAAATATGTCAGCGCCCTGTCCGGCTCGCGTTCAAAATGAAGATAGATGTGTCCCAGAAAAAAGGTCGCCTCAGCCTCCATGAAAATACTGTGATCAGCGGCCATTTTCAGCTGTTGCAACCCTTCCTGACGATCCCCCCTCGGAAGCATCCACCCTATCGGCCTTGCAAGCGGATATTCATCCAGAAGAAAAGCGGCAAAATAGCGGTACATGCCGATTCCGAAATTGAGATCGGGGATGTCCGGATGATCCTCTTCGATCGTGAAAAAGTCACGCAAAGCTCTTCGCGCATTGCGGAAACTACGATACCAGCGGTCCCGGTTGGAATAGTAACGCGCCAGCTGTCCATAGGTGATGGAGCGGACAATACGGGCATCCAGGTGGGAGCCATCATCATCAAGAAGCGTGTTGCAGTAGTCTATAAGCTCTTTGGATGCAACAACAAAGGCGTTATCATATGAAGTGTTTTCAAGGTCTATCAATACGGGCCACCAAAGTTCGAGGGACTCCATCATCCTCCAAAGCGGGTGGGCGGGGTAGCGTGTGCGCCATGATTGAAGCTGTTCCCGGGATGCTTCGTATTCACGGTTGTAGTGGAGGCGGATGGCCTGCCGAGAGTCCTGGATGAACGCTTCTTTTAAGAGCAGCGAATGGTTGGTGCCGGTATGATGGTAGTCGCGGGATGTGGTGTGGGCCTGGCCGGCAGGAGGCAGGATCAGCATCAGCATCCCGGTCAGCACCGTCAGCAGAAGGACCAGGCGGGTCATGTCAGCTGCGTGAATCCTGTTCAAGGGGGAGCAGCTTGACCATCTTTCGCAACTCATTAATCTCGTGTTTACGCAGTTTTCTCCATCGTCCGGTTCGAAGGCCCTTTTTTTGAAGCGGACCATATCCGACGCGGTCCAGCCGAACCACTTCGGCACCGAGGGCATCGACCATGCGCCTGACAATATGGTTGCGCCCCTCATGCATACTCAGGGTGACCATGTTCAGGTATTGGGGGTGCCGGCTTGCCCGGTACGCTTTCGCAGGGCCGTCTTCCAGGGCGATACCGGTTCGAATTTTTGTTAACTCATCATCCGTAAGCTCCCTGTTGGTTTCAACTTCGTAGACTTTCCTCACTTTATAGCTTGGATGCATGAGCCGGTTGGCAAGATCGCCGTCGTTGGTAAGCAGAATCAGGCCGGTGGTATTGCGGTCGAGTCTGCCAACGGGATACAGGCGGAGGCCGGTGGCGTCTTCAATGAGGTCCATGACGGTTCGCCGGCCGCGTTCATCACTAGTGGTGGTGATGGTATCACGGGGTTTATTCATCAGGATATATTCAAAAGGCTCAGGCTTGATGGATTGCCCGTCAACGGTGATGCGGTCAGCCGGGTTCACCTGTACCCCCATCTCTTTGCATACCTTTCCGTTGACCCGCACCTTCCCGGCCTTGATGTATTCATCCGCCTCCCGGCGGGAACAGACCCCGGCATGCGCGATGAATTTGTTGAGGCGCAGGCTGGTCGCGCTTTGAGCCGTCGTATCTTCAGAAGCGCGGGATGAGCCGCGGTAGGGAGTGCGGCTCCGGTATCCGCGCCCCGGACTCTCATTTTTGCCGGCGGGGTTTCGCTTTTGCCTACCGCGTTCGGGCACATCGTCGCGATCGGCCGTTTTCCTTGCTCTTCGTTTACTATCGAATTTTCGCTGTGTCAACAGAATTGATTTGAATGGTGATTGGTGGCTACTCCGACGGGCGCTGCTCCTCGCCGGTCTCGTCGGGGGGGCGGTTGCCATTGCTGTCCCTGTTTTCAAACTCCTCGCGAGGCGGCTCTGCTCCGTATTCTGCCGGGGGTGGCGGAAGCAGATCCGATTTCAGCTCCAGCATAAGTTGACGGTGCTCGGCCATATCGTCATCTTTCAGAATTTCCTCAATTTCACGCGGTTTGGGCAGTTCATCTATGGAGTTAATCCCGAAATGCTGCAGAAAAACGGGGGTGGTCCGGTACAGAAGCGCCCTTCCGGGTCCCTCGTAACGGCCGGCAACTTCGATCAATTGCTTTTCCAGGAGCTGTCGGACAATATACCCCGAATCGACGCCACGAATATGATCCACTTCCGGCTTGGTCACCGGTTGGCGATATGCGATAATCGCAAGAGCTTCTATTGCCGACGGAGATATTTTGCGTTTGGCATTCTGATGCTGGAAACGTTCTAGCCAGGAGTGGTAAACAGGTTGTGTGGCAAAGGTATAGCCGCCTCCCTGAACAGCGATGTAAAAAGCCCGGCCGCCCTCTTCGTATTCGGAATTGAGTCCGTTGATGACCACCGAAATATCGCTTTCATCTATGGGTGGAGAGAGCTCGGTTTCGGTGATGGCTCTGGCGATGTCATCAGCCGAGAGTGGTTTTTCTGCAGCAAACAGGATGGCCTCTACGATGGCACCGAGTTTTTGGCCGTTTATTTCCGTGTCTTTGGGATGTGACATCTGCACTTCTCTGTCTCAGTCAGCTTGTGATCTTGCGAATCGTAATATTACTAAATTTATCCGCCATTTTTATAGTGTAAATCGGGATGAGAAAAGTATTTCGGCGCGGGGTCGGGCGCAACGGCTGTCGTTCTCATGATCGGGCTTGTTACCGGCAAGAGGGGGCTAATTTCGTGCGATGTGCCGACATGGCTGCCGGCCGAACCTTGTCAGTGCATGGTGTCCACATTGACCGTGATTCGCACTCTCCCCGAGTTGCCGGGCTTTACCCGATCGTACTCCCTGAAGAGGGTGTCAAACAGTGACTCAATGTACCCGGCCGTTTTATCCGGGGCCAGTTTGATATGCGATTCCCAGGAGAATCGTCTCTTCATCCGGGTAATGGTGGATGGTGACGGTCCCATCACCCGCTCGGCATCGACAAAACGCAACGTTATTTCGGTGAACAGGTTCGCTACGTCGGCGACAATTTGAGCGTCATCCGAACGGAAAAAGATTTTTACCAGCCTGGAGTAGGGCGGATACCCCAGTTCTTGTCGGCTTTTCATTTCATTGCGGGCGAAACCGGGAAAGTCATGATTTTTGGCAAATTGAAGTGCCGGATGGTCGGGCATGAGGGTTTGCAGAAATACTTTTCCGGGTTTGGAGCCGCGGCCGGAACGCCCGGCCACCTGGCTGATCAGCTGGTACATACGCTCCGATGAGCGGTATGACGGGAACGCCAGTTCGGTGTCGGAGTTAATCACTCCTACAACGGTCACATTTGGAAAATCGAGACCTTTGGCGACGATTTGTGTACCCATCAGAATATCGGCATCCCCCCTGCCGAATTTTTGCAGGATGGTGTCGTGGGCGTTTTTGCCCGAGGTGGTATCCTGATCCATGCGGAGCATGCGGGCATCCGGAAAAAGCTCTTCCAGCTCGGCTTCCACTTTTTGGGTGCCGGTTCCGAGTTCACCGACCGCTTCGCTGTCACAGGAGGGGCATGTGCGGGGCATCAGCCTGCTGTAGCCGCAGTAATGGCACCGCAAATGTCGCTTTGGCTTGTGATAGGTAAGCGAGACCGAGCAATGGGGGCATTCCAGCACCTCCCCGCAATCCTCACACTGGATGAAGGTGGAGAAGCCGCGCCGGTTATGCAGCAGAATAACCTGTTCCCTGCGCTGCAGGGCCTCTTCCACGGCAAGATAGAGTGGCACGGCAAGCGGTCCGCGCATGGCCTGCCGGTACTGTTTCAGGTCCAATATGGCTACTTCGGGCAATTCGGCCAGGGCGTGCCGGTTGTCCAGCCTGATCATGGAGGCTTTCTCTCCCGCGGCTACTTGCAGGCTTACCAGGCTCGGAGTGGCCGAACCGGTGAGGATGACGGCCCGGTTATACCAGGCGCGCATGACGGCGGTCTCCCTGGCATGATAACGCGGGGCGGGATCTTCCTGCTTGTAGGAGGGATCGTGTTCCTCATCGATGATAATCAGTCCGGGATCTCTGACCGGAGCAAAAACGGCAGAGCGTGGACCAATGGCAACCTTCTTCTCCCCCTTTTGAAGGGAGGTCCAGGCATCATAACGCTCCCGCTCGCTGAGGCGGCTGTGCAGCACCGCCACCTGGTCGCCAAAAACGAGGTGAAAGCGGCGAACGGTCTGTGGGGTAAGAGCGATTTCCGGCACGAGTATGAGTCCGCCCCGCCCCTGCCGGAGCGTTTCCCGCAGCGCATGGATATAGATTTCGGTTTTTCCGCTTCCGGTGATACCGTACAGCAGAAAACGCTTGAACACCCGGTCGCTTATGGCCTGTTTTACCGGTTCAAAAACGGTTTGCTGTTCCTGGTTCAGCCGGCTGATGGCATTCGGATTGAACGGAAGTTTTGCCGGCAAACGATCGGCCGCCACCTCTCGGGATTCAACAAGGCCGGAATCCTGAATACGTTTCCAGACATAAGGCGTGATCTCCGGGTGCTCCAGAATCTCCTTGCGGGTAGCCGGAAGGGGAAGATCTTTCAGGATCCGGACTCCATGCACCCATTTTGGGGTCTTTTTACCGGGTTCGGATGTGTTTTCGTCGGGGGAGGCCATGGCGGAAAGCGGGTCGCGGGTGTCGTCGGTCCAGCTCCATACAGTGACCGTGCGGGGCGTCATGCGCAAACGGGGGATTTGCCATATCTCAATCAGCCCCTTGCGGACAAGCCGTTCTATCGCCCGTTCCCCCTTCTTCCCCCATCTTCGCGAAAGGTCTTCGTAAGGGATGTCGGTGTTGTCGGGATGGTTGCAGATTTCGTCGTAAACATCACGCTCAATCCCGCGCGACGGTACTTTATGCCGGCTGTCGGTTTTACGGATTTTGGGTTCCGTGAGAAAGTTCATGCCGGCGGGCAGTGCCGCCTGAATAGCTTCCCCGAATCCGGAATAATAGAAGCGATGGACCCACTCGGTGAGTTTGAGCAGATCGGGCGATAGAACCGGCTCGGAGTCGAGCACCCGGACAATATCGCGGGTCTCGAAATCGGGACGATTGCTGTGAACTTTTACAACCATGCCGACGGCCATCTGATTCTTGAGCGGTACCCACACCCGCATTCCGGGTTGAATGTCTTCGCCGTTCTGATCAGCACGTTCGTCGGAGTTTCGGGTTGGGGGGTGTCCGGTTTCCATGCGTGCCGGCCTGTCCGGAATACGGTAGGTGAAACACTGCCTGATGGCGGCATGAAACGCGATATCTGCATATCTGGACATGAATCAAACAGGGTGGATGGTGGATGGAGAACGAAAGAGAGTCCGGTCGCGGGCGGCGTCACGCCGGAAAGATACAATATCCGGCGCGTTTTTAATGACCGGGATTTGACACAGCGGCGTCGTTTCGTTGCCTGTGCCGGATTGGCCGGTGGATACGCCGGCACTACATTAATTGTCTGTGCAGAAGCTTCGAAAAAATCGTATATTTGATGCTCTTTTTTGGATGCGCCCGTAGCTCAACTGGACAGAGCGTTAGGTTCCGGTCCTAAAGGCTGGGGGTTCGAGTCCTCCCGGGCGTACCAAACAGAAAAGAGCGGCAAGCAGGCCGGTGGTCATCGGTTCTCCGTGTGAAATCGGATTTCGGTATGGAGCCGTAACGGTGCCCGAACGGCTTGCGATGCCCGAGTGTTTGATATCAGCGTATGCGCCCGTAGCTCAATCGGATAGAGCGTCTGACTTCGGATCAGAAGGTTGGGGGTTCGAGTCCTCCCGGGCGTACACGAATCCAATGCCTTGTGTTGCAGCAACTTGCTGTGGCGCAAGGCATTTTTTGTTTCAGAATCTGTACGTCGCCGAAAACACGCTGTAATGCAGCCAGGCGAAGTTATAAACAGATTCGACGTCAGCGCCGCCTTCAAGGGTGCGGTAACCGGCGCTTATGCCCCAGTAGTCATTGATGGCGTAGTTCACCTTCAGAGCGACATCAAAAGCGCGACCCGGTCCTCCGGCCAGACCCTCGGCATCTAACAGGAGATGCCACTTACTGGCGAATTGAAAGTCGGATCGGATACTCAAAAGGGGCACAAAGCCCAAATCGGTATCTTTGCTGGTCGTATTTTCCTGTGTCAGTTCAATTTTTGCGTCACGGAGTTTTGCAGTAAAGCCGACCGAGAAGTTGAATCGCTCATGGGCAAATAGTCGATAGCGGTAGCCCAGACGCCAGGAGTTGAATTTGTAGGTGGCATTTAGTGAAGATCCGGGCTCGTAGGTTTCGCCGGCGAAATTCACCGGACTTGTAAACGCACCGGTTTCGGTGTATGATAGTGGCGCGAGCAGCCCATACAAACTGTTGCGGTCATTGATATTCCAGGTTAGATAAAGTCGCACCGAAGGCCAATAGCCATTCCCTGCAAGTTCGGTAAGTGAAAACCGGGTGCCATCTTCGGAGTTGGGAATCTGAACAGAGTTACGACTTTGCCATACCGGGCCAGCTTCAAGCGAGATTTCGAATCGTGTATCATGTTGTGCCGAAACCGATGGTGCCGCCAGGCAAAAAAGCACCAGCAAAATGAATGGGTAAAACATCATGTTCTTTCGCAGCATCTTATACCTCATTTTGTAAATAGTTGCGGTGTTGCAGCGTGATAATCTGACGGAAAGCGGAGTGTATTTGGCCATGACGTGAAGCAGTTTTTCATCTGTCGGATTCAGCGGGGATTTCGTTATTTTACAAGAATTCATGGGTGGTAAACTCGCAAGCCTTCAGGGTTAATTATGTACATTTTGCCGGCTTTTTTGTGCGCATAAAGAGCAGATTGTTGAAAAATATGTAATATTTCTGTGGGTGTGTTATCAATCATCAATACATCATAAAAATACTGACCTTTTAGTATGATAAATGATTGTATAGGGTGCTAATCGACAGACGGGTTTACTTTATATTTCTGTTTGGATAGGCCGCAATTGTGTATTAATTTGGCTCAATATTGAATCAGGGTCGGTTGTCTCCTTAGCAAGCAGTTGAAAGATATAAAAGGTCAGGTACAAAGCAGGTTTTTCTGATAGAAAAAGGATGATTTTTGTCAGAATAACTTGAAGTATATGGGATGGCTTGATAACATGTTTTATAGCTTGATTTATCATTGAATCGATGCAAACAGCCAATTATTTCGGCCCCACAATCTATAACAAGGTTAAAAAT
>JARULB010000004.1:300000-394383 GCA_029688905.1 Balneolales bacterium ANBcel1
GCCCCGGCATGCTGTCCGGGAGTGCCCTCAAACGCAGCGAGAATAAAACCCCGGCGGTGTTCGACGATTCCCAGGGCATATTCCAGGCAATTCATGATCTGCTCCCTCGGGTCGCGAAAACGGTCGAGGTGCTCATGCAGAAAGTCGGCGATCTGATCGGGACTGACCGAGGCCTCCCTGTAGTTTTCCGGGGTAATGGTTTCGATGGTAAAATTTTTACTCATAATGGTATAACGTTATTTATTATCAGGTATCGCATAGGAAAGCCCCACAAAAACCAGCAGAGATACTCCCAGTCCAAAGATAATGGGATCCAGGCCAAACGGCATGGTTATATGCCAGGGCATGGCAAAAGGCAGGCTGTCGTCGGAAAGCAGAGTAAGCGCCAGCGTGAGCGTCCCGCCCGTGATCATGGACCACCAGGCCGCTGCACTGCTGCTCCGCTTCCAGTACAACCCGCCGACGATCGGAACCAGCAGCGCCGAGACCATGAACGCGTAGGAATAGAGCATGATCTGCAGCACGGTATCGAAGACTGCTGCCAGCATGAACGCCAGGAGGCCGAGTACCAGGGTCACAATTTGGGACAATCGGATGGCGGAAAGGCGTCCGGTGTCAATTTTGAACCACTTTTCAAGAATATCGGTGGTGACATTTCCAGACGCGGCCACCAGACAGCTGTCGGCAGTGGACATGATGGCCGAGAAATAGGCGGACATCATCAGGCCCATGAGTCCGACCGGCAGAACCGTCCGCAGCAACATCGGCAGGCCTTCTTCATGATGCATCTCCGAGGCCATTTCGTAGCCCATGTAGGCGAACATCCCCTGGTCAGCGGCCACCCGGGCAAACAGGCCGAGCAGCACGCCCATGAACGCCATCACCGGCCATTCCAGAAGTCCGGCCAGATACCACGCCTTTTTTGCCTCTTTCTCTGTTCGTGTGGCATAGATGCGTTGGTAGAGGGTCATCCCCACAAACCATATCGGCAGGATGGTGATGCCCCAGTTGACCAGCTGCTGCCAGCTGATATTCCTCAGTGAAAGCATTTCCGGGGGAACTGTCTCGCGGATCGCCTCGATGCCCCCCACAGCGAAATAGCCGATGGGAATGCCGATAAAAATGAGTCCGCCTAACAACAAAATCCATTGGAAGGTATCGGTGTAGATGACGGCCTTGATCCCGCCCATCACGGTGTAGACGATAATAATGAATGCCATGAGATAAAGCGCGGCATCCAGGCTCATACCGTCAAATGAGGCGGAGGCCAGCCGTGCGCCGGCCAGCATCTGTGAGCTGCTGAAGCCGACATACCCGATGGCCGAGATGATCCCCGCCAGAAAAGCTACCCTGGCGTTAAAGAAGTGGTTGAACACCTCGGGCATGGTGAAAAAGCCCTGCTCTGTGGAGAGGTTCTTGACTTTGGGTATGAGGAAAACCGCGGCAAGCCAGGCACCGAGAAACCCGGTGAACAGCATCCATGAACCGGCGATTCCCATCAGAAAACCGAGACCGCCCAGGCCGATGGAAAATCCGCCCCCGACATCGGTGGCGACCACGGAGAGCCCGACATGCCCGTATCCCATTTTCCTGCCGCCAATATAGTACTCCTCGGCGCCCTTATTTCTGAAATAGAAATAGGTTCCGATCCCAAGAATTACGAGGAAATAGAGAACAAATACGGTCAGATCAACAGGATTCATCTGTCGGAGGGTATTTCAGTCCGGCAAGAACAGGCGTTGAAACGTATGGTGAGTGCGTGCGGAATTACAGGACACGATTTTTGGTTACAAAGTGACGCAACAGCCTCCAAAGATTGCCATTATTACAGGCAATAGCAAACTGACATCCTGTACGATAATGTGTATCTTGTATATTGCGAGGCGAAAAAACAGGCCGTAATCAATGCAATCCGGCCTGTCCCGGCACCCACGCCTCCAACGGTAACCATCCACCCGGCAACACGATTCTCATGAAGATAAAACTGCACCGTATCGACGACGCTTTTCATCTGAAGGCCTCCAATGAACTTGGTAACAGCATAGAAATGGACGGCGCTCCAAAAATCGGCGGGTCCGACAAGGCGGCCCGACCCATGGAGGTGCTGCTGATGAGCCTGGCCGGCTGCAGCTCCATGGATGTGCTGGATATCCTGAAAAAACAGCGCCAGCACGTCGAAGAGTACCGGGTGGAAGTCGATGCGAAGCGCGATCAGGAGAACATCCCCGCCCTTTTCACCGACGTGCATGTCCATTTCCATGTGAAGGGCGACCTGAGTGAGAAGAAAGTGGAGCGGGCCGTGCGGATGTCGATGGAAACCTACTGCTCGGTAACCAAAATACTCGAGAAAACGGCCCGGATCACGTGGGAAGCGACGGTGGAACAGGGGTGATATTCGGATATATCCCGGCTATTTTTATTATATTGGTCGATTCAACTATTTGATTTTCATCTCTTAAATTATTGGATGTTTTGCCGGCAACTCACTACGCACGTTTCCAAGTCCTTGTTATTGCCTGTCTGATCTGCTGTTCGTTACCCGCATTCTCGCTTGCACAGGAAGTGCAGCTGCGCGGGATCATTACGGATGCTGATGACGGCCAGCCCGTTGAAGGGGCTCATATCCTCCTGACCGATGAGGACGGCACGTTTTCCAGAGGGGCGGCAACGGACAGGAACGGCCTCTATCGCCTCGCCCGGATTCCGGAAGGCACCTATCGCATCAGAATCAGCTATATCGGTTACCACACATTCGAAGAGACGATTGAGATCCCCGCCGACGAAGCTTCCCTGCTGTTCAATGCCAGAATCCAGGCAGACCGCACCATGCTGGATGAATTGACAATCACCGTCCCGAATCAGGCGGCGCGGCTGTCTGGCGGACACCAGCGGGTGGCTCCCGTTGATCTCCAGAGGGTGGTCACACCTGCTGCCGGCGGCGATATTGCCAGCTATCTGCAGGTGCTGCCCGGAGTGGTCGCTGCCGGCGACCGGGGCGGCCAGCTTTTCGTGCGGGGCGGCACCTCCTCCGAAAACCTGGTCCTGGTTGACGGTATGACCATTTACCAGCCGTTTCATATCGTAGGATACTTCTCCGCCTTCCCCCAGGAGCTGTTGGCCAACGCCGACTTTTATGCCGGCGGGTTTGAAACCCGATACTCCGGCCGTATCTCCTCGGTACTGGATGTCCGCATGAGGGACGGGAATTTCCAGAAAGCGACGGGTTCCGGTTCCATAAGCCCGTTTCTTGCCGAGATATTTGCCGAAGGACCTGTCAGCGAAGGGCGGTCGTCCTGGATCGGCAGCTTCCGGAGGTCTCATATCGAACACACCGACGAATTGTTCATGAGCGAAGAACAGCCCGTCCATTTTGAAAGCCAGTTTTTGAAATACACGCACCTGAGTGACGCCGGCACCCGGTGTTCCGGCATGGCCATGCACACCTACGATCGCGGCAGGATGGATCAGGCATCCGGCGACAGTTTCTGGTGGAGGAATCTGGTAACCGGAGTCGGCTGCACCCACATCACCACCGACCCCGATATCTACCTCGACTTCAACACCGGCATCTCCCACCTTTCAAACGGCATGGGCGGCACTCCGGCATCGGACCTCACCTCGTCCATCACGAAAATCAATACGGATCTCAACATCAATCAGCATGTCGGGTCGGTACGCCTTACCTACGGGCTGAACACCCATATGAAATGGCTTCGTTACGACATCTCCGAGATGTTTCATATCCCGGACGACGACCTGGAAATCTTCCTGGGTCTCGGCGGACATGTCGAAGCTTCCATTCCTCTGGGCGATTTCAATTTACGGCCCGGTGTTGCGGCCAACTTCTATACCGGCGGCTACTCGCCTAGCCTGGAGCCGAGATTCCGGCTGGCCTGGCAGCCGTTCGGCAGCGAGCGTCAGGAACTCAACGCCTCGGTGGGTTACTACCGGCAGCTGGTTACCGGAGTCACCGACCTCAGGGATGTGGGTTCCGCATTTCTCGCCTGGATGCCCGTTCCGGAGGATCGACAGATGAGTTCGATTCACTACCTCATCGGCTGGCAGCAGCGGTTTGCGAACGGTCTGCAGTTTTCCGCAGAGGCCTATCACAAAAACATGTCCAATATCCCGGTAACGGTTTGGAGTACAACGGCTACCTTTACCACCGACCTGGAATACGCGGACGGCAACGTCTACGGTGCCGATGTGCGGCTGGAATACGGCAACCAATGGTTCTACGGCTTCGTCGGATACGGGTACTCCTGGACAAAATACCGCTCCGGGCAGGACCATTTTATGGAGTGGTTCGGAACCCCGGTGCAATCGTACCACCCGGCTCATGACCGGCGGCACCAGCTTAACACCTCCCTGTCCACCGATATCGCCGATTACACCTTCACTGTGGGATGGCAGATGGGCACGGGGCTTCCGTTTACACGGCATATGGGTTTCGATTCCATGCTTCCGTTCGACCAGGGCCTGCCCAATGTGATAGGACAGTACGGAACCCCCAGAGCGATACTGGACAAGCCGTTTCAGGGGCGTACGCCGGTATTCCATCGCCTGGATGTCTCTGTCAACCGGTCCTTTGTTATTGGTTCCGCTACAACGGACATACAGGTCGGCGCCATCAACACTTACGGTCAGAACAACCTGTTCTACTATGACCTGTTCACCCAGCGAAGGATTGACCAGCTTCCGTTTGCCCCCTATGCATCCATGAGAATCAAGTTTTAGACCATGAGATTTGTCCGCAGATACCATCCCTTAGTCGCACTGCTTCTGTTGATGCCGTCGGCCGCCATACTTTCCGGCTGCGACAACACCCTGGATCCGTACACCGAAAACGACCTGTTCTATTTTTCCTTTTACGGCTACCTGGATACCGCGGATGACGTACACTGGATCCGGGTCGTTGACCTTCAGGAGGAATCCGGGCATCGCGGCGACCCGCAGATATCGGTGACTCTCGAGCATCTGGAATCTGGAGAGCGTTTCGAGATGCAGGATTCGCTGTTTCATTTCGGGGGAGGCCGTACGGCCCGCAACTTCCGGGCGGAAGCCGAGATCCTGCCGGAATCAACCTATCGCCTTACCGCCATCAGGGAGGATGGGGCACAGAGCAATGCCATCATTGAAACTCCGTCCGGCTTCAGGGATCCCGAGTTGCTGCAACCCCGTTTTATGCAGGATTTCGATGAGCTCACCATTTTCGATGTGGAACATCTGGCCGATGTCCAGATCCGCTTTAACACCATCCACAAGGAGTCGGGAAACGTGCGGCCTTACACCATTTCGCTCATGGATATTGTATCACCTGCAGGCGGTAACCAGCACAGCGCCTTGATCAGCCGTGACTTGATACCTCTTGCCATCCGTGGCCTGGAAGACATTCTCGTAACTGATTGCAGAATCCATATATCCAAAGGCGGAGACGGATGGGTGGATTTCGATTCCATAGATCCCCGCATCATCGCACTTCCGAGGGGTATCTCCAATGTGGAACAGGGAACGGGCTATGTCGTGGGAGTTAAAAGCAGAACCATCGAATACGAACACGCCTCTTGTGACGATCAGGAGGACTGATCGCATAGTCGCGTGATGGAACCCGCCGGTCACCACATACATGGACGGCGGCACACATGGTTGCTTCCAACCGATTAATCCTGACCGATCTGCCGACCCGTAACAGTCGATTTCCGATGGCCGCCAGGCGGGATGGTTCACAGCAGACTCACGCTCCATTCGTTTCCACATTGCATATGGCCGATAGTTTTCAGAGATTTAGGCCTGCACGGACTACTGTAGAAATGTTTCCCAATGCCAGCCGATGAAAAAGAAACCTGAAACCGATGCCATCCGTTTACAGGCGGAGCGCTCCGGTCACCGCGAGCATTCCGTACCTCTCTATCTGACCTCCAGTTTTGTCTTTGACTCGGCCGAGCAGGGACGGGCGCTGTTTGCCAGCGAAGAAGAAGGCAATGTGTACAGCCGCTACAGCAATCCGAATACCGATGAATTTATTGAAAAAATGTGCCGACTTGAGGGCACCGACGACGGAATTGCCACCGCTTCGGGCATGGCTGCGGTCTTTACCAGCCTGATGGGACTGCTCAAAAGCGAAGATCACCTCCTTGTGGCCCGGTCGATATTCGGCTCCACCCACCAGATCCTCACACAGCTTCTGCCGCGCTGGAATATCGGGCACACTTATGTCGATATCGGCAAACCGGAAACGTGGGAGGATGAAATTCGTCCGGAAACGCGGATGTTTTTCATGGAGACCCCCTCCAATCCCGGCCTGGACCTTATCGATCTGGAATTTGCCGGCAATCTGTGCCGCAAACACGGCCTGCTGTTTAACGTGGACAACTGCTTCGCCACACCCCTGCTGCAGCAGCCCGGCAGGTATGGGGCCGATCTGATCGTCCATTCGGCGACCAAGTTCATTGACGGGCAGGGCCGAACGCTCGGCGGCCTGGTGGCCGGTCGCGGAGATCTCATCGACGAGCTTCGATTCTTTGCGAGGCATGCCGGACCCGCGATGTCACCGTTCAACGCATGGGTCCTTTCCAAAAGTCTGGAGACCCTGTCGGTGCGATTGGAGCGCCATTGCAGCAACGCCCTCCGTCTGGCGGAATTCCTGGAAGGCAACAAAGCGGTTGATTGGGTCAAATACCCTTTCCTTGCCTCCCACCCCCAGTATGACCTGGCCCGGAGACAGATGAAACTGGGCGGCGGGGTGCTGGTCTTCAATATCGCCGGAGGTTTGCCGGCGGCGCAGCGGTTCATCGACCGGCTGGAGATGCTGTCCCTTTCCGCGAATCTCGGAGATACCCGCTCGATTGTCACGCATCCGGCATCTACGACCCACTCCAAACTGACCGAAGAAGAGCGGCTTTCGGTGGGTATCACGCCGGGGCTGGTACGCATTTCGGCCGGCCTCGAGCACATCGACGACATTATTGCCGATGTGAAGCAGGCATTGGGATAAACGATGTGCGGGATTTCTTTTCGATAAAAAGAATGCAGGTTGTTTAACGGCAAACGCATAACCGGCGTGGCTGATCAGTTAAAAAGTTAGGGCAGGAGCCTCTCACACGCCCGGTTGATGCGCATGTTAGGTAGCCGGAAGATGAATCTTATTTGCAAAAATATGTCATAATAGACATATTGCTGTATGTCAGAAAATGATAAACCTATAGTATGGCTTCAAGTTGAAGTTAAAACCCCGCCATTCTCGCAACAAGCGCGAATTAAAGCCGGTTTTCTACTCAGAAAATTGCAAAGAGGAGAATTAATTGAACTGCCGCTATCCCGACCGGTGCCAGGTATCGGGCAAAACTGCCATGAACTAAGGATAACTGATAAAGATAAAACCTGGCGCATCGTTTATTACCTTGAGATCGACTCAGTAGTGATTCTGGATGTATTCGCAAAAAAAACACAGAAAACGCCATCAGATGTACTTGAAAGGTGCAAAAGGAGATTGGCCTTATACAAGCAATGAGAAATGAACATGGAACAGAATAAGCGAAAAAAACTGACGAGTAAAGGATTTCGGATTGGCTCAGCAGCTGAATTTCTGCAATTAAGCCCGGAAGAGGAAGCCTATATTGAAATTCGCCTGGAATTGAGCGCTCTGGCTAAAACACAACGTAAAAAACGCGGATGGACCCAAGAGCAACTTGCCAGAGCCACGGGATCAAGCCAATCCCGTATAGCAAAACTGGAAGCAGGAGATCCGGGAACATCACTGGATTTGATGATCAAAGTGCTTTTACGACTTGGTGTATCAAAACAGGAAATTGGCGATCTACTTTCCGGGAAACTGAAATCAGACTTGGAACCTGCCTGAAAGGCTACCTAACTACTTATTAACTGTTATTCTCTTTCAATTCCTCCCAGTTACGATTAAAAGACAAACCGGACGGCTCGCTGAGATGGTCGGAATGATCTTTTTATTCCTAATTACCGAAATGAAGGGCAATTTTAAAAAAACGCTACAGAAATAGAAAACCGGGAGTTTTTGATCCAGGATTCGTTCACCGGCAGGAAGAAACTGAGACCATGAGCGTTCATCTTGGTATGCACTTGATGCAATAGAAGGAAGGGAAGTGACACTTTTGTTTGCACCAATATTTGCACCTAAAAAAGCAAAGGCTTGCAACCCAATGGATTACAAGCCTTTTAGTGGCGGGGGCAGGATTTGAACCTGCGACCTTCGGGTTATGAGCCCGACGAGCTACCAGCTGCTCCACCCCGCAATGTTTAGAATTATAAGGTACCGTTTTTTACTATCCCTGTCAAGCATAAACATACGCTTTCTTTCGGGCACCGTTTTCCGGGATCCTTCGGCTTATGCTGACCGGCATTCTGCACCGCTTCCTATATTCCACAAGCCGAATTGCCGGGAACCCCGGAACCATCGGCCTGTACCGAAGGCCAACCAACCACCGGCATGGCCGGATGAACGCGTGTTCCGGCTTTTCGCAACCGGGACGGACGCCTCGCTCACAATGCCGGTTTTGGCGGGGCAATGGTTTGGTCTTCAAAATGCAAATTGGTAATTTGCGATACTGTAGAAATGTTTATTTATCACAAAAAGAGAAGCTTCATGACTCACAAACCCGGCATAACCCCCGATAAAGTTAAGGAAATACTGAACCGGCATATCCTCGCCGACGGCATGGACATGGTCCTGGATCTTGAAAAAAGTAAAGGACCCTATCTGCACGACGCCGCCGGAAACCGCTCCTACCTGGATTTCTTTACCTTTTTCGCCTCCAATCCCGTCGGGATGAATCATCCCAAAATAGTGGATAATGAAGCTTTTCGTGAGAAAATCGGAAGGATCGCTCTTCACAACCCCTCCAATTCCGATATCTATACCCGTGAATATGCCGAATTCATCGACACCTTTTCGCGGATCGGCATCCCCAAAGAGATGCCCCACGCCTTTTTTGTGGCCGGCGGCGGATTGGCCGTCGAGAATGCGCTTAAAACCGCGTTTGACTGGAAAGTGCGGAAAAACTTCGAAAAGGGATACCGCCACGAGAAAGGACATATGGTCCTCCATTTCGATGAGGCCTTTCACGGGCGTACCGGCTATACCATGTCGCTGACCAACTCCCAGCCTATCAAGGTCGCCTATTTCCCGAAGTTCAACTGGCCGCGCCTGGTCAATCCCAAAATGGTCTTCCCCATGGATGAAGCCCATACGGCGCAGGTCATCGAACAGGAGCAACGGGCACTGAATCAGGCGGAACGGTACTTCGAGCAACATAAAGACGACATCGCCGCCATCATCATTGAACCGATCCAGGGCGAGGGCGGTGACAATCACTTCCGCCCCGAGTTTCACAAAGCGCTGCGCGACCTGGCCGACCGGCACGAAGCGCTGCTGATCCATGATGAGGTGCAGACCGGTGTGGGCCTGACCGGCAAGTTCTGGGCTCATGAGCATTACGTGCAGCCCGACATCCTCGCCTTCGGCAAAAAAGCCCAGGTATGCGGTATACTCGCGGGCAAGCGGGTGGATGAGGTGAGCGATAATGTCTTTAACGTCTCCTCCCGGTTGAACTCCACCTGGGGCGGCAACCTGGTCGATATGATCCGCTTCACCCGGTACCTGGAAATCATTAAAGAGGACAACCTGGTCGATAATTCCGCAAAAACCGGTGCCTACCTGCTCGAGAAGCTCGGCTCGCTGGCGTCAGAATTTGAATTCGCCAATAATGTTCGGGGACGAGGACTCATGTGCGCGTTTGATCTCATCGATGACGCAACCCGAAGTACGTTTCTGAAGGCTACCTACGAACACGGCCTGGTTATTTTGCCCAGCGGTGAAAAAACCGTCCGCTTCCGGCCACCACTCACCATCCAGCCCGAACAGATTGACGAAGGTATGGAGATCATCCGGAAGTCACTTGCCCAGACCTGGGAACGGTCACCTGCCCTGCGCAGCCATTTCGTGACTTCCTGAAACAGAACCGGCGCCGCGCAAGCAACTGACAGGGCATACTGCAGGGTACCCGAATCCGGAGACATCCCCCGATAACACTATGCCTGAATGGCACGTGTCCCGGATACCGCCTCCGGCAATACTCCTTCGTAAATTGCTGTCATATCCGCTACCGGAATGTCCGCAAACTCCTCGATCACCAGGCGGTCTCCGCCAACGGTTCCGAGATGATAGGCTGGAATATCGGCCTCCTGAAACCGGTTTACCACACTTTCCAGATTCGCGGGCGATACGGTTATGAGGACCCCCGACTGCGCTTCACTGAAAAGCTGTTCGGTGGCGCTTTGTCCAGGAAGGCTCAATGACAGTTTTGCTCCCTTCCCTGAAAAGATCGCTTTTTCCATGAGCGCAACTGCCAGTCCGCCATCGGAAATATCATGAGCCGAGACTACCAGTCCGGCCCGGATCGCTTCCAACAGCGCCTGCTGCAACTGAAGTTCGAATTCAAGGTCCAGGTCAGGCGCGTCTCCTGCTGTAATTCCATGAACATGCGACAGGTACTCGCTGCCGTCGATACCGCTGCGGGTCGCACCGATATAGAGCACTTCATCACCCTCCGACTGAAATCCGGCCGGAGTCGTATGATTGTCGCAATCCTCTATGAGGCCCAGCATTCCGATCACCGGTGTCGGGAAAATCGCCCCGACGGGGTTTTCGTTATAAAAACTCACATTGCCGCCTGTAACCGGTGTGTCAAACAGCTTGCAGGCATCTCCCATGCCGCCCACCGCTTCCTTGAACGTCCAGTAGACTTCGGGTTTGTAGGGGTTTCCGAAGTTCAGGCAGTTGGTAATCGCCATCGGTTTGCCACCGGCACAAACAATGTTGCGGGCCGCCTCGGCCACAGCGATTTGTCCCCCCTTGCGGGGATTCAGATAAACGTAGCGCCCGTTGCAATCGGTAGCGACCGCCAGTGCCTTCTTCGTTCCCTTGATACGTACCACTCCGGCATCCGAGGGACCCGGTCCGGTAACCGTGTTGGTCCGCACCATATGGTCGTACTGCTCATAGACCCAGCGTTTGGATGCGATATTCGGGGATCCGAGCAGCTTCAGCATGGTATCCTGCAAATCGTCAACATCCACATAATCGGACAGGTCGGTGGTGCCGGTGCTTTCCAGATAGGCCGGTTTCTCGGTTTCCCTGTGGTACACAGGGGCACCGCCGCCCAGAACCAGGCTGTGCGCGGGAATATCGGCCTTGACCTGGCCGTCGCGCTTGTACACCACACGGCCCGAATCGGTTACTGTGCCGATTTCAACACAGTTCAGGTCCCATTTGTCGAATACGGCCTTTACCTCGTTCTCACGCCCTTTTTCAGCGACGATCAGCATTCGCTCCTGGCTCTCGGAGAGCAGAATTTCGTAGGCGCTCATATCGGCTTCACGTAGCGGCACCTTGTCGAGATCGATATCCATGCCGGTTTCCGACTTGGCGCTCATCTCGGAACTGGAACAGCTGATGCCGGCGGCACCCATATCCTGGATTCCCACAACCGCACCGGTTTTCAGCGCTTCGAGCGATGCTTCCAGCAGCAGTTTCTCGGTGAACGGGTCGCCTACCTGCACACTTGGCCGCTTGGCTTCGCTGGCTTCACTGATCTCTTCGGATGCAAATGTCGCCCCGTGAATACCGTCGCGCCCGGTCGAGGCACCGACAATCAACACCGGATTTCCCGGTCCGTCGGCCACCGCCGAAGCGGTCTCCCCAACTTTCACGGTGCCCACGCTCATGGCATTCACAAGCGGATTGCCCTCATAGCTTTTGTCGAAATAGATCTCACCCGCCACTGTCGGAACACCGAAAGAATTGCCGTAATCGGCGATCCCCCTTACAACCCCATCCAGCAGATACCGCACTCTTGGCTCGCTCATGGAGCCGAACCTAAGGGAGTTCAGGGCGGCTATGGGCCGGGCGCCCATGGTAAAAATGTCGCGGTGAATTCCGCCGACACCGGTCGCCGCTCCCTGATAGGGTTCCACAGCCGACGGATGGTTGTGGCTTTCAATTTTAAAGGCGCAGGCCAGCCCGTCTCCAATATTCACCAGTCCGGCGTTCTCCTCGCCGGCACCGACCAGCAGGTTGGTACCGGTCGTCGGAAGGGTTTTCAGCACAGCGATGGAATTCTTGTAGGAGCAATGCTCGCTCCACATCACCGAATAGACACCAAGTTCGGTAAAGGTGGGGGTACGTCCGAGGTACTCACGGATCATGTCGAATTCTTCATCGGTGAGCCCGTGTTCCCGGGCAAGTTCCAGCGTAACTTCGGGTTCTGAGTATCTCAGATCAGCCATGGCTTAAGGAGTAGGTCAGTGTGAAGGGGTTAATAGATCAATTAGCTGAGAAAACTGGCGAAATGTTGTATCGGCGGCGCAGTTCCCGGGAACTTCACCGTCGGGGTTGTACCAGGCCGTCATCCAGCCGCTTTGCGACCCGCCAAGAATGTCGGATGAGTAGGAGTCGCCGACATAAAGCAGCCGTGAGGGTTCGACTCCGGCTTTCTTTGCCGAAAACTCAAATATACGGGGATCGGGTTTCAGAAACCCGGCCTCTTCGGATATTATCAGATGGCGCGTGTACCGGTGCAGGGAAAAGAACTCGAATTTCTTTTGCTGGACGGCGGTGAATCCGTTGGTCATCACACCGATCGGAAACTGCCCGGACAAGGAGATAAATGCTTCCCTGGCATCGGCGATCCACTCCCAGTGACGGCTGTAGTATTCCATGTAACGGGCATCCACTTCTCTCCAGTTGGGTTTTTTTACCCCGATTTCCTGAAACGTTTTCTCAAAACGAAGGCGTTTAAGAGTGGACTGGTCGATCCTGTTTTTTCGGTAATCGCTCCAGAGCTGGTTGTTGACTTCCGCGAACACCGAAGTGAATTTCTTCGGGTCGATCTCCTGAAGCTCGGGGTAATCGGCCCAGAGATCCTCAAGGCCGCGATTCTGCGCCATCTTGTGGTCGATCAGCGTGTCGTCCAGATCGAAGTAGATGAAGGCCACTTTTGAAAAGTCCGGTGTTGCGCCGGCGAGCCCGCTTGTTCCTGGAATAGATTCACTGGTCATAGACAATGTTTCGCTTTAAGAAAGGTTTAAAATAAGACGTTGAGCAACGTTTCCATAAAAAAAGTATCTTATCGTCGTTTTTGATCACCTAATCAAATACTTATGGCACGAACACCATCCAACATGGTCGCTATCGGAACTCCGGCCCCTGATTTTTCGCTTCCGGATCCTGCCGGCACCCTGCACTCAAGAGACCAAATCAAAGGAAAAAACGGTTTACTGGTTGTGTTTTACTGCAACCATTGTCCGTTTGTCAAACATATCCGGGAAAGATTCGCCGAACTGGCGTCTGAATACATGAAACAGGGAGTGGGGATCGTCGCCATCAACTCCAACGACATCACCACGCACCCGGAGGATGCCCCCGAGAAAATGGCCGAAGACATCGAACGGTTTGGCTACGAATTTCCATATCTCTTTGACGAATCCCAGGAGGTGGCGCAGGATTTTGGTGCCGCATGCACTCCGGATTTCTTTCTGTACGATGCCGACCTTACCGTGTTCTATCGCGGGCAATTTGATGACAGCCGTCCCGGCAACGACCAGCCGGTAACCGGAGCCGACCTGAGCGCGGCAATCGAAGCCCTTGTTCGGGGCGAAGAGCCGCCGCAGGAACAAAAGCCGTCCATAGGATGCAATATCAAGTGGAAGAAAAGCGAATAAGTTAACGGCATGGCTCGCACCACGAAGCTGGATCGGTACGACGAAATACTGACTCTTCCGAATGTCACGGAACTGCACCACTATTTTGACGGTGACCATGCTTCGGTGCGGGGAAAATGGGCTTCGGTGTTTGGAAATGCCAATCCCGTTACCCTGGAGCTGGCCTGCGGAAAGGGGGATTATGCACTGGCGTTGGGCCGGCGATATCCAGACAGAAATTTTATTGGAATCGACATCAAGGGCGACCGGCTCTGGAAAGGGGCTTCTGACGCCATTGAGGCCGGACTGACCAACATCCACTTCGTCAGGGCACGGATCGATCATCTCTGTAACTATTTTGCTCCCGGAGACGTAGAAGAAATCTGGATCACTTTTCCCGATCCCTATGAGAAAAAGAAAAAAATACGCAAACGCCTGACGCATCCCGTTTTTCTGCAGCGATATGCCGGCATTTTGAAGCCCTCCGGCATCATCCACCTGAAAACCGACAGCGACCTGTTGTTTGCATTTACAAGGAAAATCATTGATATTTATGGTTTAAACGTAACGGGCTGTATTGACAACCTGTACGCTCTGCCCTCACTCCCTGATGAGCTGAGCATCCAGACCTACTATGAGCGTAAGCATCTGGAAAAAGGATTATCCATCAAATATCTCTCTTTTCGCCTGGATGGCATCCGCGAGTTCCCCGATCATCCGGCGTTAAATGACCTTGAGTAACCCATCATCCCATATCTGCTCCCCATGACTTTATCCGTTAACGGTTCCCGAAGCGGCACCGGCTCCAGCCTCTTTTCAGTCCCGTCGGCCGTTTTTCTTCTGGTTTTGCTCTTTTCCATGCCCCTTTCCGGGACGGCGCAAACGTCCGGCGACACCGGCCTGCTTTTTTCTATTCCGGTTTCAAAGCAGAGCGAGGCCACGCTACCACCAGGTGGCCGAATACCGGTTTCGCTGAATCAAAACCTGCTGCATTCCGATTTCAGTATCGGCCAGATCCTGGAAGTTCCGGAAACCGACGGCAGCATCTCTTCCTACCGGATTACAGCTGTCTCCCGCTATGTGAAGGGATATACCTCGGTGAGGGCCGATCATGTGGATGATGCCCACGATCAGCTCACTTTTTCATATGGGGAAGGCCGGATGCTGGGAACACTCGATCGCTATTCGCGCGGAGCGTCGCTTCGCATACTGCCCGAAGGCAGCGGCAACTTCAAGCCGACTGCGGACGGCGGTACCGGGCACGTTTTGATGATGAGGGATCCGGAGACTGAGGATATTCTGGAGTGCGGCACGACGATGGAGAATCACAGCAGTTCGGTCGACCACCACTCCCACACGGATCCGCTGAGCCGGAGCCACCTGGTGCCCGCTTTTGATGTTTCAGATTATGATGAGGCGGGGGTACCCATAGACCTGCTGATTGTCTACACCGGAAGCGCCCGGACATGGGCCGAAGAAAATGAGGGAAGTATTGAGTTGGTGATCAGCGAAATGATGAACAGGTCCAACGAGGCGCTTGAGAACAGTCTGACCGGGATCGAGCTTCGGGTTGTTCATACGCATGAAACCTCCTTTGAGGAGGACGGCAACGACAGTGCCGGCGACCTGCGCCGCATCACCGCTTCCCGCGACTTCAATCCGTTTGAAGAGCCTCAAAATTACAGCGGATACATGCTGAATGTCCATGATCTCAGGGATGAATACGGCGCCGATCTGGTTGCCATGCTGGCGGATGTTGAAGATGTGGGCGGGATAGCCTGGCTGATGCTGGACATGGCCGGGGCACCGCAGCTGGGTTTCTCGGTGAACCGGATCCAACAGATGAGCAGCACCTACACCTTCGTACACGAAATCGGTCATAATCTGGGCAACGCGCACAGCCGTGACCAAAATGGGTCGCCGGCCGGCCCGTTCGGAGGGTTGTTCAACTACTCCGCGGGATTCCGTTTCAGTGATGCAACCGACTCCTCCTTTGCGACGGTGATGACATACGCCGAAGGCAGAAGTCAGACTATTGGCCATTTCTCCAATCCGGAGGTACCGTTCCGGGGGGAATATACCGGCACCTATTCGGACTCCATCGGTCCCGCTGACAATGTCAGGAGTATGCGGCTGAGTCGTCACGTGGTGAGCCAGTACCGTCCGCAGATGAGCGAGCCTCCGGTTCTAAACGTCGATCGGAGCCTGATTGAAATCGATACCGAAACCGGCCAGCCTGCCGAAGTCCGGTTTTTTGTATCCAACGACGGAGCCAGCACCCTGCACTGGAATGCCGATATCCACTACAGTGTAACGGATCTTGCAAAATCTTCGACGGATGCAACAGCCGAAGCCCTCCCCAGCCAAGGCACGGGCGCTCCGAAAGACGATAGTGCGCAGTCCGGAGATACCGCGGGATCCCGAATGGATCAGGGGGGACAGGCCGTCGGCTTTGAAGGCCCCCAAAGGCCGTCATGGGGTGGCGGCATTCCCTATCTGATTCCGGATGCCGGATTGTGGGCGGTTGCCAAATCCGGTCCCCAATCGCTGACCGGAGCGCCTGCCGCACCGCATATTACCGACCCGGTGCTTTTTAAAACCGGCTTTGAAACGGATGAAAATTACAACACCGGTTCCTATCTGATTCTCAACGACTGGGTGGCATGGCCCAGAGATGCCCAAAGCCGGTACAATATCTCCACGGTGAGTCCGGCAGCCGGATCACAACATTTGCGGCTTACGCCCCGAACCAGTTTGAATGAAAATATGTATGTCGGGGTTGCGGCTCCATATCCGGGTCCGCTTACCAATCAGGGGTACTCGGTTTCCATGGATCTGCGGTTCAGCAGCGACGAGTCTCAGAATGAATTCCACATAGCTATTGACGAGGGCTCAACCAACCGGAACGCCGCCTGGGTCATATTCGACGACGGCGACATCATTGTGCGTAACAGGACCGGCACCGACAGGGATTTTGTAAGCCTGTACAATCCGATTCTCTCTGACGGTCTGCTGTGGGAGGCGGGACAATACTTTCGGTTTGAGATTCAGATGGATCCCGTTCGTGATGAAATCCGGTATCTGGTTGATGACAGCCTGGCATATACCGGCAACCTTTACGGCGGAAGCGCCCCTGAGCAAGTTTACCTGCTTCACAGAAATTTCCACACCAGCGAAACGTTCAGCATCGACAATGTTTCAATAAAGGCACTTCCCGGCCAGGAGTTTCCCCGTTTTCAGTTCCGGAAGCCATACGGTACCGTGGCCCCCGGTTCCACCGAGGAAGTCGTGCTGGAAGTGATCGCCGACCGCATTCCCGGCGGAACCTACGATTTTGAAATTCAGGTCCATTCAAACGACCCGCACGCACCGGGCCAACCGGTTCCTGTCCGGATGCATGTGGAAGCCACCACGGTGCCTTCCGAGCCCGAGCCGGTTGCTCACCATCTGGCGTTGCATCAGAACTATCCCAACCCGTTCAACCCGGCAACAACCATCCGGTACGAACTGCCGGAGCGCGGGCACGTCCGTCTGGCGGTATATGATCTGCTTGGACGGAGAGTTTCCACACTGGTCAACGAACGACAGGATGCAGGAAGGCACGACGTGGCATTCGATGCATCCCGCCTGTCAAGCGGAGTCTACCTGTACCGTCTTGAGTCGGCCGGCCAAACACTCACAAGGCACATGATGCTGGTTAAATAATTATTTTACCAGCATCATTTTTCGGGTGAGGATTTGCGATCCTGATTCCAGCCGGTAGATATACACTCCGCTGGGGAGTGAGCCCGCGTCAAAATGCGCGGAATGGGTTCCTGCGGAAAACCGGTCATCGGCAAGAACGGCTACGTTACGGCCCAGCAGATCATAAACACGCAAAGTGACCTGTGACGGCGCGTCCATTTCCCATGATACGGTGGTAACCGGATTGAATGGGTTGGGATAGTTCTGGAAGAGCCTCAAACGCACCGGCACCGCATCTTCCTCTTCGGCGCTGCTGGGTGTTTGCGCCTGGCTGGCCAGGAAGTCGCCTGTTACCGCATCCACAAAAAAGTCCACCCTGGCCCTGTACAAAGGTTCTGTAAAATGATCATCCCAGACATCGGCAATAAACCTGATATTCCAGAACGGGTTGGTCGATTCGTCCAGCAAGTCGGGAAACTCAAAGTAGAATCTGCTCAGCCGGTACTGAACCACGGAATACCGGTTTCCTTCGGGAACATTGGCCATCTGATCGCTCATACCGTTCTGCATCGCTGTCGCGAGCGCCTGGGCGCTACAGATAACATCCGCAGGCACAGCCCGGATTATTTCCATCGGTGGCCTGTCCTCTTCCGGGATATCCTCAAGCCTCATAATTTGAACTTCATCAATTTCCATACCATACGTATTGAGAACAACAACGCTTTCCTCGTTGACAAGATCCGCAAAGGCAAGCATCCACTCCGAACTGGAGCCCTGCGGGGGGACCGGCAAATAAACATCCTCCCGCCCGTAGACAAGTATCAGTTCGACTGAAGGATCGATTCCGGCCACATAATCCCGGGCCATCCCGTGCACATCACTAAAATGAACGGGAACCGCAGGCCCGTAATCACCTGCAGACGAGCCGAGAAATGCTCCGGTTACCGCATCCACAAGAAACCAGTACGAGGCATAGTGACTGTCACCGTCATGGTGATTCATGGCAAAAATATCGATATCGACAAACCAGAACGGGTTGGAATCTTCATCCAAAAGCTCAGGGTGTTCGAACCAGAAGCTGTTCAGGTCATAATCCAAAGTGACGAACACCATTTCGTACGGCAGGTCCGCGAGTATATTCTCCAGTCCGTTACCCATCACCACTTCAGCGACAGCACTCCCGTCAACGAAATTATCGGGGATGGATTTCACGAGCGACAGATCGAAATCGGGACGTTCATCTTCCGGAAAATCATATAGCGACTCCACTTCGACATGCAGAATATAGTCCTCCAGGGTCGTGATGATGTAAATGTCGGCGGTTGCGTCGTCATAAAAAACGGTCGTCCAGATCGGACTCAGTCCGCTGGGTGAGCGCGGCGGGGAATCCCCTTCGAACATATAGTCCTCTTCACCCCAGAGACCGAGCGGACGGGCTACGGGATTCATATTCGACATCCTCTGAACTGCCAGTTCGAAAGCAACACCGGCTTCCACGGGAGTAAGCAGTTCCATGAGGAATCCCTGAACCGGAAAGTCCATATCCGTCAGGTTTGCGTCCTGTACGGTGATTGCGATCGGCTCGTCATCTTCATCAGCATAGCATCCAACGCCAAAAATATCCATACCGTATGTGCTGATATCCAAGTAGATGGCGCACAGATAGTATAAGCCCGGACGCACATTCTCAATCCGGTAATTCCCATCGGCATCCGCTACGCCGGCATTTTTTGTCGATCCGCCGGGCCCAACGTCGTAAATCTCATCGAGCCAATCGACATCTTCCACCAGAAGAACTATGGTGTGTGACAGATCCACACCTGCAGATGTTATCTCACTGCCGGTCTGTCCGCCACCCGTCCGGGCGGCCAGATCGCGGATACCCGGTTTTGATACCTCGCCGGGCAACGCTTTGGCGAAATCAACACTCAGATAGGGGTTGAACGGATTGTTGACAAACCAGAGACTTCCTTCTACGGAGACGTTCGAAACGGAGGGCATGGTAGTATAATTGACTTGTCCCAAACTGCTCAAAACCTCGCCACTTTCGGAATAGGGGCCATGAAATATCCAGACATAGTCGGTATCGGGTGAGTGGGTCACTTCCATGCTCACCGTGGTATTGTTATCTGAAAACGAATGACTGTGAATGGTGATTTCATTCTCTGGATAGATGACAAATACCTCGCCAAGATTATCGGGGTCCATCCGGTGGGTGTTCAGCGGCTGGCTGAAGGTAAACGAAACGGTGGTTTCGAGCGCGATACCGTCGCTAATGTGGCCAGGGTCACTGGCAATCAATTCAAAAGACTGGCCATAGATGGCCGGGGAGGTCATCAGAAAACAGATAAAGAACAAACCTTGAAGCCTTTTCTTAACCCCCCACGCGGTTAAGGCTGAGTAAGTATTCATATCCATTCATAATAAGATTAGAGGTGCCGTGCGAGCCATTTGCTTTTGCCTGAAATATTGTCACAGCCGCGCACACAGGAAAGTTACACTCCCCGCCCATAAAATTCTAATATTTTGTAAAATTGATGTAAAAACTATAAAAGGCGGGCGCCCTGTACCTTCTTTTTGCGAGTCATTTCCGTCATTACCGCGCTGATCACTTCCGGATGTTTCCGGCGTCCCCACCGAGGGGCGATGAGCAGGTTCGGCGGAGCGCTCCCGCAGAGCCGGGCGATAGCGATGCGGGGTGGCAGCAGTTCCAGAAAATCGCAGATCAGATCCACCCATTCCCCAAAGGAAAAGACGGTAAAGGGTTTGGACGCATACTCCTGTGCCAGTGCGGTCCCTTTGACCACCTGGAGATGATGAATTTTGAGATACTCCATCGGCAGCCCGGCCAGGATACCGGCCGTGTCCAGCCACTGGCGGCGCGACTCCCACGGAAACCCCAGGATGAGATGGGCGCCCAGGTGAATTCCGCGTCCCGAAAGCCGTTCGAAAGCCTCCCGGATAGTTGCGAAATCATGCCCCCGGTTGATCCGGTGCAGCGTCTCGTCATAGACCGATTCGATACCGATTTCAACGGCCATATAATAATCGCGGGCAAGGGATTCAAGCAGGCTGACCACCGGTCCGGGCAGACAGTCGGCGCGTGTGCCGATTACAAGTCCGTCGATGGCGGGATGAGCAAGGGCGGCTTGGTAGCGTTCCTCCAGCCGATCCACGGAATCATGGGTGTTGGAGTAGGCCTGAAAATAGGCGAGAAACCGCTCGGCGCCATAGCGTTCCCGCTGCGATGCCACTCCCTGGCTGATCTGGTCACGGATGGATGTGGAGCGATCCAGGTATTTCGGCACAAAACTCCGGTTGTTGCAATAGGCACATCCGCCCAGCGCCACGGTTCCGTCGATATTCGGACAGGTAAAACCGCCATCTACCGAGACCTTGTAGGTGACTGCGCCCAGATGACGTTTCAGATAGCTGTGGTAATCGCTGTAGGGTTTTTCCGGCTTCATGGATGCAAGATACGGGTTCCGGTTCCGGGAATCTAACCCTTCAGCCTGCACCCTGGGTCGGAACTTCCGGCATCTGTCGGGTAACTGCTAAAGGCTTAGACGGAAACCGGCAAACAGGGCACGTCCGGGCGCCGGTTCGTAATAACGGCCGGCATTGGCGTTGATACTCACCGAGCTGTTGTACCTGGTGCCCGCCAGGTTTTCGACTTTGAGAAATGGCATCACGGAAAGACCATGGCCCAGGGCTACACCGCTGTGACCCAGACGCAGATGGAATACTTCGTAACCGGGGTTGGTTGCGGTATTGTCGTTATTCACATAGTAGCGGCCGAGCAGTTCCATGGAGAGGCTTACGCGCAGGTCGCCGGGACTGGAATCGAGGCGTACCATCAGACGGTGTTCCGGAATCCCGGGCAGGCGATTGCCTCTGGTAAACGTAACCTGTCCGGTATCCACCGATTCACGGAAGGTGAAATCGCTCCAATTGTAGTTGGCCGACAACTCAAACAAGTACAGCGGTTGCCAGCGCAGTGCCGCTTCCATTCCGATGTGCCGGGTTGATCCCGCGTTTCGGTAGAAATCGCGGTCGCCCCCCTCCTCGGTTCGGAAGCTGATGAGCTGATCGCGGACATCCATCCGGAACAGGGCGATTTCATAACGAATACGGGCGGACGGCCATCCGCCGCGCAGGCCGGCTTCCGCGCCACGCGCCCGTTCGGGATCCAGGTCGGGATTAAAACCGCCGGTCATGTCGGGCCGGTTCACCAGCTCGGTGGTGGTGGGGGTTTCAAAGGAGGTGCCGAAATTCAGATAAATGAGACCGGGACGGGTCTGCAATGCCGCGCCGATACTCGGACTCAGAGCGGTGAAGGAGCGGCTGCCCGACTGGTCCTCGGGGAATTCCGTACGTCTGTCGTCGGTTTCAAACCGGACGGCGTCCAGACGGAGACCGGTGGAAATCGTAATCCGTCCCCAGCCGGTGGCCGCACGGGCGAACAGGGCGGTGTTAACCACCGTCTCCTGCTGGTCAATCACTCTTTCTCCGCGGTCAAACGAACCGGACTGATAATCGTAGTTTCTGCGGTCATCCGACTGCAGGGCCGCATCGGCGCCAATGCTCCATGAAAAGAAACGGCTGTCATTGGTCAGGGAAAGCCGGGTTCCGGTCATCAGCCGGTCGACTTCGATATCGGCCCAGGGCAACGGGTTGTGGAGGCTCCTGGCGGTTCCGTACACGGTACCCCGCCATTGGCCGAATCCCGATTCATGCCGGAGGGTGGCGCCCAGCTGGCCCTGGCGCCAGGATTTTCCTGCCGAGGCGTTCTCAAAAAACGCAAAAGCCTGCCGCCTGTCCTCATCCAGCTGTTCCTGCGAAAGCGAACCCGGATGGCGGGAATCCGGAGCTTCTACAAATGCACCGCTCACATTAAGCCGGGTTTGCGGGGTGAGGTTCCAGTCCATGTGGCTGGTCATCCGGAACGCCTCATGCCTGCTGTGGTCGCGGTAGCCTTCACGTTTCAGGTAGGATGCATTGACATGGAACCCTCTTGCTCCGCGCCGAAACGTTGCTCCGGCCTGCGTGCTGTAGGTACCGTGCGCTCCGGTGAGAAAACGAACATTAAGTGACGGATCGTAGCTTGCCGGCTCTGTCGAGAGCAGCAATGCTCCACCGCTGGCATTTCCCCAGAAGGAGGAACTGGGTCCGCGCAGCACCTCGAGCTGGCGTACCATGGAGGGATCCACGATATCCATAACCGTCTGCCCGTCTGGCACGGTGAGCGGGATATCATCCATCATAACAAAAATTCCACGGACCCCGAAGGCGGTTCGCCAGCCCATGCCCCGAATGGAGACCCGTTCACCCAGCGCATAATTCTGGCGGTCATTGACCCAGAGGCCGGGAATCTCTGTGGCGATGCGGTCGAAGCTGAGTCCCGGTTCCAGTGTCTGCTGTTCGACCGTTCTGGAGGTAACGCTCACCGAAAACGGTGCGCTTGCCTGGGTTTCGGTATCCCGTGTTGCCCGGATCTCAATCTCTTCGAGTTCGAAGAAAAGTGTATCGCTCGGGGAATGACCATTGCCCGGCTCCGGGAATGCGGCGAGCAGCGGGGTGGGGACAGGGTTCGCATCCTGCACGGCAAATGCCCGATCCGTTGGCTGGACAAGCAACATCGGCAAAAGCATCATCCACATACCTTTTATGGCTTTGTGGGTGCGGCCGACCTCATGCGGGAGAAAAACCCGGCGGCGTCTCAACAGGGATAGCGTATGCAGGGCCGGATTCGAAAATCGTGCAAAGCCGCTTTTCAAACCTCGAAACATTGCCGCAATAATTGTAAGGCTCTGATAGAAATGGTTCATAGTAACAGTATAAATAAATCGGTACCCGTAACTGCAGTGCAACTCCGGAAAGATGATATCCCGAACCAAAAAACAATCTTCGCCTGGTGGCAGTTCATTCGGTCTGAAGCGGCCTGCTTCCGACAGAAAGGCGGTAGCCTGAACATAATTTACTACATTTGAAAGGCGACAAAGATGAAAACTTCCCTGATTTGGCCGGCAGATTAACCATGATTCACGAAATTTCCGGAACCTTTCCGGATAACGGACGTATATCCGTCGAGTAATCACATCGCTACAATAAGGGATGGTTTTATAACTATTATCTTTCTAAATCGGAGCTAATCATGAAAGGACGAGGCTGGTTTATAATCGCGATAATCGCACTGGCGCTGGTGATCCACTATTCTCCCGGATTTGATTTTCAGCGAATGGTTCTGGCAAACGGCACTTCCGGAGTGCACGCAAACGACAAACCGGTATGGCATTCCGAAACGGTTCAATGGGAGCCGGGAATGGCCCTGGAGGCCAAAACTTCCGGCGGATCCATTACGGTCGAAGCTCACAGCAGTGACGACATTATAGTCGACGTATATGTCTACAGGAAAGGCGCTTACCTGGAAGAAGGAAAGTCGGCGCCGGTAGATTTCAGTATTACGCAAGAGCGTAACCGCGTTGTCGTCAAAGCCGAAACAAGACGCACCGACAGGTGGCTCTCCTGGGGGTCATCAACCTCCGTGTCATATCGGATTCTGGTGCCGCATGAGACCGAACTTGTAGCCCAGACCAGCGGCGGCGCTGTAAGCGCAAAAGGAATCACTCAGAATGTCTCCCTGATAACCAGTGGCGGATCCGTTCATGCCGAACATATCGTCGGTGATCTGCTGGCCCGCACGTCAGGCGGCCCCATTACCGTACTCCATACCGACGGCCGGGTCACTGCCCGAACCAGTGGCGGTGGCATCCGAATGAGCGATGTCGAGGGTTCCGTGTCTGCCCGAACCAGCGGCGGATCCATCCGTTTAACTGATCTTTCGGGAACCATCAGCGCCCAGACCAGCGGCGGCGGCATCCATGCCGAGATCCTGCAACTTGAGGGGGGGCTCGACCTGGCCACCTCCGGAGGCTCCATCACCGCCATCCTTCCCAACAACCAGGGACTGGATATCAAGGCAAGCGGATCCCAGGTACGAAACCGGCTGGATGACCTGACCGGCTCCATGCAGCGCGGTTCGGTGGACGGGAAGGTGAAAGGCGGCGGAATTCCCGTCAAACTGCGCACCTCCGGGGGATCCGTAACCCTTGAATACAGGAGCGATATCACCGAACTGAGCCCTCGCTCCGATTAGCACTGGCAAAGCAAAGCTGCAGTATCCGGCTAATGGCAAATAGTCCGTTCGTCCGTTTTGCCGTGACACCGCCACGCTGACCTTGTCGCGGGCCTGATCGCGGTCGGCAGTCGGCGGATAGCGTGAAACGGGTGACCCGTCCCTCCCACTTCAGTACAACTCAAGTTCACCCTGGGTGGGAACGCGTCTGAAATGGCGATTTGTGAGCGGCGGACCGGAATCCTTGAGTCCGTATCTGCGGCATGAAATCTGAAAGGACTGGCGAATCTGCTCGGCAAAAGCCCCTTCCCCCTTCATCCGATAACCAAACCGATGGTCGCTCAGCGCCCCGCCGCGAAGCGCCTTCAACCGGCTGATGATCTTTTGTTTGCGTTGGGGATAGTGCTTTTCCAGCCAATCCTCGAACAGCGGTCCGACAGCGCCCGGAAGGCGAAGCATGATGTAGCTTCCGAAAGAGGCGCCCGCCTCTGCCGCCTGCTCCACCAGCCTGGGCAGCTCCTCGTCGGTAAGCGCGGGAATGAGCGGCCCGAACATCGCTCCGACCGTTATTCCGGCCCGGGACAATTCCCGGATTGTCTCAAGCCTGCGGGCGGGCCTGCTGGTCCGGGGCTCCATAATGCTCACCAGGCCGGGATCCAGCGATGTCAAACTGACCATCACCCGGGCCGCGCCTAGCTCCGCCATCCCGCCTATCAGATCGATATCGCGGGTCACCAGATGGTTTTTTGTGATGATGGTGAATGGATTGCGAAATTCCGAAAGCACTTCCAGGCAGCGGCGCGTTATCCCGAGCTTTCGTTCCACCGGCTGGTAGGGGTCGGTCACCCCGCTCACCGATACGGTGCGCGGTTTCCATGCAGGGGACTGAAGCTGCTTTCGCAGTTTTGCCGCAGCATCTTTCTTGACCATGATGCGGGTTTCGAAATCGAGGCCGGGAGACATGTCCAGGTACTCATGAAACGGCCTCGCATAGCAATAGACACATCCGTGCTCACATCCCCGGTAGGGGTTCAAACTGGCTTCGAACGGAACATCCGGGCTGTCGTTGGTGGCGATGACACTCGCCGCATCATCTTGATAGAAACGGGTTTTGGGTGAAATTCCGTCACTGTTTTCAGGATCGGGCTCCACCTCGAGGCGCGTAAACCGGCCGGCCGGGTTGCTTGCGGTGCCCCGCCCACGGATCGACTCACCGGTTTGATTCCATTCAGACATGGCACTATCTATGCGTGATGAGGATTTTACACGTAATATAACATATATCACACATATACAAAATCCGGAGCGAAAATTCCGGCCATCCAGTTTAGCTGCACAGATGTGCGATCGTATCCCTGATGACGGTCAGGCTTTCGGTGAGGAGCGACTCATCGATGATGAGCGGGGGTGCGAGGCGGATAAGGGTGTTGGAATGAAGGGTCCATCCCAGGAGAATATGATGCCGGTCAAGGCAGGTTTCAACGGTTTTTTGGGTGAGATCCGCATTCTCAAGCTGGAGGCCGAGCATGGCTCCCTTGCCGCGCACTTCGGAGATCCCGGGTCCTCTCAGAATATCTTTGGCACAGGCTTCGATCAGTGCGGCGCGATCCATTAGGCCGTCACGCAGCAGTACCTGAAGAGCGGCGTCGGCTGCGGCGCAGGACACTGGATGGCCGCCGAAGGTGGTGACATGATTCAGCGGGGGATCGTACATGAACGCCTGGAAAATTTCGGTGGATGATGCCAGTCCGCCAAGCGGCATCCCTCCTCCCATGGCCTTGGCCATGGTCAGAATATCCGGAACCACGCCATAGTGTTCGAATGCGAACAGCTTTCCGGTACGTCCGAATCCGGATTGAATCTCATCGAAAACAAGCAGGGTGCCTGTTTCGCTGCAGCGCTCGCGGACAGATCTGAGCCAGGCGGGATCCGAAGGGATGATGCCCCCTTCGCCCTGTATCGGCTCCATGATGACGGCGGCGACCTCTTCTGTGATGTGCTCCAATACCGCGGGGTCGTTGAACCGGCAGAACTGCACCTCCGGAAGCAGCGGTTCATAAGGCGTACGATAGACATCCCGGCCGGTTACACTGAGCGATCCCTGGGTATCGCCGTGATATCCGTTCTCAAATGCGACAAACCGGTGTCTTCCGGTATGTTTTTTTGCCAGCTTAAGTGCGGCTTCGTTCGCCTCTGTTCCGGAATTCACGAAATAGATGCGATCCAGGGAGTGCGGCAGCCTGGAAGCCAGACGGCCTGCAAAGGCGGATTGCGGATGCTGGATAAATTCGCCGTACACCATCACGTGCATGTGGCGTTCGGCCTGAAGCTGCACGGCTTTCACCACTTCCGGGTGGCCGTGGCCCAGCGAGCTCACGGCAATTCCGGAGATAAAGTCCAGCACCTTCCTCCCGCTGCGTGTAATCAGCCAGGGGCCCTCCGCGCGTGCAATTTCGAGCCCTAACGGCCCGTCGCTTGTCTGGGCCACATGGCGGTAAAACGCATCGCTTTCGGTGGATCGGCCGGTGCTCATGAGTTCCAGCTCAGACGGAGCGAACCCGCTCCAGAATTTCCTTCTGCAGTGTACGGGTTTTGTCCTTGTTGTTCCATTTTTGCAGCTCTTCGGCGATGGCCGGATACGGCTCCCCTTTTTCCTTCAAATCCAGAAACAGTTTCTGGGCCGGTTCGGGCCGGGGCCCCCAGGTCCAGAGCTCCTCAAGGGTATCCCTGTTCAAGGCGATCACTTTGGGGATGGCTCTGCCGCCGTTCGTGAGATAAGCGTCGATCACCTCGGGATGTTCATCGCGCAGCAACAGGCGCATACTGACTTTCGGCGCCGAAACCGCCATTTTGGCCAGTGCCGGTATGGCATGAGGTACATCCCCGCACCACGCCTCGACAATACCAAGCCAGATTTGGTTCTCCCTGATGGCCTTCAACGCTTCCAGCAGCTCCGGATCGATGATGGTCGTTTTATCCATACGGTCCATGCGCTGGTTGTTCAGCCGGGTGTACTGAACCAGCTCCCCGGACTGATTGGGGCCGGTGGTTTTCCGCTCGATAAGCAGGCTGTTGACAAGGTCACGGAACCTGGCGTACGACATGGCCTGTTCAATATGCTCTCTGGTAATCACTTTCGCCATTTAAACTGTCTGATTGGGTGTTGGAATTTGGGATCAAAAGTACAGCAAATATCAATGAATGACCAGAATTATTGAATTTCGGGTCGTCGATAAAATATCAATGATCCGTAAGAGAAATTTTACCGAAATGAAGTCGTGGATCCTCTCCGCAAATCAGTTCATTGGCCAGAGCTGCGAAAAGCACCGCTTCCTTCGCATCCTCGTCCATCCCGATTTCTTTTGTGGTGCGCACCGGCAGCGGAGAGAGGTCGTCCGTCAGCTGTTCCATAAGAACGCGATTGTGTATTCCACCGCCGCTGACAAATACTTCCGCCTTTTCGCCCTCGTGCAACACCTTGCGAATCCCTGTGGAGATGGTCCCGGCAGTAAAGCGGGTCAGTGTTGCCAGCAGATCCTCGGCAGGGCGGTCAAACCCGGCGGCCTCCATGCATTCGTGCACCCAGTCCATGTGAAACATTTCGAATCCGGTCGTTTTTGGTGCGTTTCTTTCAAAATACGGGTGGGCTTTCAGTAACGAGAGCAGGTTCGGGTCAGGGCGGCCGTATGCGGCAAGTCCGCCATCCTTGTCGTAGGCAAGCCCTTCGAAATAGTGTGATGTTGCCGCGTCGATCAGGGTGTTTCCCGGACCGGTATCGGTGGCGAATGGTGGCATGCGATGTTCTTCCGGTCGCAGCAAGGTGAAATTTGCAATACCCCCGATATTAAGCAGGATGCGGGTCATGGTGGCCGGGCGAAACAGCAGATAATCGCCAAAGGCTGCCAGTGGCGCTCCCTCGTTGCCTCTGGCGGTATCCCGCTGGCGAAAATCGCTGATGGTAATAATACCCGTGCGGTGCGCCAGGTGATCGCCGTCTCCGATCTGGAATGTCGCGTTGGGCATTCCATCCCTGCGGTGTTTGTGTCGCGGGGCGTGATGGATGGTTTGGCCGTGGCTGGCAAGCAGATCCACCTCAGCGGATTTCCGGCCCCACTGCTGCAGGGCCTCATTCACCATATCCGCATGAACATGAGCCAGGTACGTGTTCCATATGCAGAGTTGTTCCGGGTCCGGGCACGGCGCGTTTGCAAGGGCCAGCAACGGCTGGCGGGTTTCCTCATCGTAGGGGATGGAAACGAAGTGGTCCAGCACAAACGAAGTTTCCGCCCCGGAACCGGTAAACCGGCACAAGGCAATATCGAGTCCGTCCATGGAGGTACCGGACATCAGTCCCAGCACCGTTCGCTCTTCCTTTCTGGCTATTTGTTGCAGTTTTTGCAAAACCGGATTCATCACACCTTTTCTTTTACCATTTATTGATTTACTGCGCCCCTGCTCCTATCATAAGTGGAAAAGACGGCTCATCCAAAAAAACCTGAAATGAACGAATCGCTGCATCCCGAAGCTCCGGAAGATTTTGAAAAAGATATCAACGAACTGATTGCCAGGCTCAAAACCGCGCTGGGCGAGGGCGACTCCCGGTGGTATTATGACGATCACTCCGAAATCCTTTATATTGAACTGGAGTCCCTGGCAGGAGCCTCCGATGAAACCATTGAGAAGCAGGCGGGCCCGATTCTCGACTCCTCCGAACTCGATTTCGAAGAAATTATTCTGTTGCCGCTGACGCGGTAGAATGGCATGCGCTTACTTCGCTTTTTCCTGATTTTTATCGGCACGGCCCTTCTGGTGGTGGGATCCATCTTCTGGCTCAATCGCGATACGTTTGTAACCGTATTTCAAAACCGGGCCGCCATTCTGGAAGGCAGCGAGTGGGTGGAAAAGACCTATTCCCTGGCCGGACTGATCGAGTACATGGCCGAACAGCCGCAACACGCCGCCTTTGCTTCCATCCCATCGCAGCCCGGAGACGACGGCATCGCGCCGGCAGCCGGCACAGACAATACCGGTGTCCGTTACAACGATGCTGGTAACGGCGGAGACGGCCGGTTCGAAATCCGCTACCAATCCGGCCGCATTCTTCCCGCCGCCGGCCTTTCCAGGCTGATGCTGGTGATTACCTATGCCGAACGTGTCGGCTCCGGCGAACTGGACCCGGACGCGCCGGTTGATATCCGCAGAATCACTCCCTTCTATTTTCCGGAAGCTGACCGGCGCCACCTCCGCAACCTTGAAAACCGGTTCGGGGAAAACGGGGAACCGCCGGTACTGAAGGAGCTGGTACGCTATATGGCCCAATCCAACGACCCCGCGGTGGCGGATTACCTGTTTTTCCGGCTTGGGCCCGACCGGGTGGCGGAAACAACGTACCGGATCAGCGGCGGACGCATCGAGCCGCCGGTGCCGCAATACGGTATCCGGACTATGGCTCAGCAGTTCCATCCGGATACCACGACCCTGTCCCGGCACCTTGACCGGCTTCTGGAATCCGACCGCGAGTGGTTTCTCACAGAAGCGGTTGAAACGGCCCGTCGGCAATGGGAGGAGCCGAAACCCGTCGAAGAGACATCCATCCGTTTCTTCCAGGATCAGCGCAGCTTGCACAACCTGTTTCCCGGAATTGAGCCGGACACGTTCGGGAGCATGCTGGTGGATATCTGGAACGGAACTCTGACCGGCCCGGAAACCGACGCTGAAATCCGCAGCCTGATCCGGAGAACCGCGGACGACCGGCTGCTGGAGCCGCACATCTCGGACTATGCCGCGCATTTCGATGAGCGCATGGGAAATATGAGCGGATGGACCGTAGCAACGGCACAGAAAACGGGGAAGATCCGGGCACAGGTGATCATTTTGCATGATCTGCCCGCCGGACTCTGGTTTCACATGAACAGTAATTTCATGATCCGGGATTTTCATCACAGAATGTTGTATGATCCAACCATACGCAGCCGCTCGTTTGAGTTGCTGCACCATGGCGGGCAGGCCCGGAACCTGCCCTGATTCCACAACGGCGGGGAGGGGGATTCCTGCCATCAGCAAGTACCGTAGAGGCAAACCACGGTTTTTTGATCCCGTGACAACCATTAAACCCAACGAGTGCAATGTATTCTCATCTTATTCAAAAAATCGACCGGGATATCGGAGCTCAACTCAAGTCATTGGGCATAGGGGAAAAGCGATCGCAAAAATACCAGTTTCCGTGCATAACCATTTCCAGGCAATTCGGGTGCGAAGGTGTTCCGGTCGCGCTCAAGCTGATCAAAAAACTGAGCACCGAAGAGTACCCCTGGGTTCTGTTCCACAGGGAGTTGATCACCGAATTGTCGGAATCCGACCTTTTCCACAAGGATTTTACCGAGAACATCCTTCACGAGCAGCGCGGAAAAATCCAGCAGTACATCGATCATTTGCTGGTAAGCAAACCCACCGATGCGCAGTTGTACAAGAAAATGGCCGAAACCCTCAGGGTTCTCGGATTGCGTGGCCGGTCGGTGATCCTGGGTGCGGGTGCCGCCCTGCTCACATCCGACATCAAGCACGCCCTCCATGTACGGCTCCAGGCGCCTATCGATTTCCGGGTACAGAATGTGATTCAGGTTCTGGGCGTTACCGAGCAACAGGCACGGGAGGAAATCGCATTTCGTGACAACCGCCGGCTGGAGTTTATATACGAGTTCACCCACAAGGATGTGCGCGACCCGGCACACTACCACCTGGTGATTGACAATGAAAAATTCAAAGCCGGTGAAATTGCGGAATTGATTTACCAATCACTGGTGTTGAAGAAGATGCTTCCCCGTTTGTAACCTCCGCATCATTCATTGAAAATTGTACGCATGTATAAAATGACATACCTGTGGTTTCTGGTCTGGCTGCTCCCGCTCTACCTGGCGGGCATGGCCGTTCACATGGGGGCGATCTATTACGGGCTGAACACGACATACGAGAACGGGGAGAGCCATCTGGCGGATGTGATCCATTTTGAGATCAAGCAGATTGCCGCGCAAACCAACGGCAGTATAACGGTGCGGTTCACCACCGGCGACGGAGAGGAAATCACCCGAAAACTCTCGCAGCCCATTCAGAACGCCGCGCAGCTGCAGGCATCCGAGCTTATGCCCATCCGCTATCACAAAAGCAGCTATCAGCCGATTGTGCTGGTGCCCATCTATGAGTTCCACAAGAAAATGGTGCTGGTGAATCTGGCGGTACTTCTGTTATCCGTCATCATAACGCTCTTTGTGGCGTGGACCGCCCATCGGTTTGCCCGACGCAAGCTGGCCGGCGGAAACTGGCAGGAACAGCGGATCGAAATCATTGACAGCTGATGACGACATCGCAACCGCAAGCACCGGAAGCCCCGGCCCGGGGCCATCTCTATCTTATCCCGACCCCGCTTGGCCGGCAGCCCGACAACCGGGTACTTCCGGAACAGGTGATAGAGACGGTTCACAGCCTGGATACGTTTTTTGTTGAGAGAATCCGCCAGGCCAATTCGTTTCTTCGGTGGATCAGGCATCCCGTGCCCGATTTCCGATGCCGGTTCTACGAACTCAACAAACACACGCCCGGCGAGGACCTGATTGAGATGCTTTCGCTGCTGAAACAGGGGGCCCGTGCCGGGATTATCTCGGAGGCGGGGTGTCCCTCGGTGGCCGATCCCGGTGCCGAGCTGGTCAGGCTCGCGCATCAGTCAGGTATCCCGGTAACACCGCTTGTGGGACCGTCCTCCATACTCCTGGCGGTGATGGGTTCCGGGTTGAACGGCCAGGCATTCACCTTCCACGGATATCTGCCCCGGCCGGGCGCGGAACGCACGGAAGCGATCCGCAGGCTGCAGAATGAATCCGACCGGACCCGCGCCACCCAGGTTTTCATGGAGACTCCGTATCGCAACAATGATCTGCTGCAGGAGTTGCTCCGGGAGCTTCGGGACGACACGCTGCTTTGCACGGCATCGAACCTGACCCTCGACGGAGAGCAGATCATTACCAAAAGTGTGGCGGAATGGCGGAAGACGGAAATTGACCTGGATCACTCCCCGTCCATCTTTCTGCTGCTTTCGGAGACACCGCGCGACGGCAGAGGCTCCAGTAAAGGGAAACGGCAAGGGAGAAACGGACCGGGCAAAAAAAAACCCGCACGCGAAAAGCGGCGGGTTCGAAAATAGTAGTGAGTAATTGGCAAGAAAGCCTGATGAAGCGTCATTCATTCCCACATACTGGGAAAAGCTGTGTATCAGGCGGTTTTTCCGGTACTGAGTGCCTCTTCCAGGATGGCGATGACATCTTTATCCTGGTTTGATTTGGCATGATCCATGGCTGTCCAGCCTCTGTCGTCGGTAAAAGTGGCATCCGCGCCATTCTGTAGCAGTAAAGAAAGGATTTCGCTGTGACTCCTGACAGCGGCCCAGTAAACAGGTGTGGTTCCGCGATTGTCTCTCAGATTGACATCAGCGCCCTGATCGACTAGAAATTCGACAATGTCCTTGCGGCCATGCTTGGAAGCTTTCAGCAGTAGCGACCTGTTGTGTTCGTCCACGGTGTTGACATCGGCACCGTCCTGAACACCACTGCTGATCAATGCCAAATCGCCGCTTTCGGCGGCGTCAAGAAGCTCATTTTCCTTCATAAGCACCCTCTATTTTTTTGAGTTTGGTTTAGGTGGTATAATTTATTGTAATAGATTTCGATCCCGTTTGCAACAGCAACTTTTCGGGCGCTGTCTTTTTCCGGCAATAAATCGCACGGGGGCCCGTAATCGTACAAGAAAGCGCTTTTCTTCTTTCTTTAGTTGATAAAAACAGTCAACGTACCGACTCTATTGTACAGAGCTGAAATGTTTTACAAAATCACTACAGTTTTTACCAAAAACCTTGCAGGTGACAAAGACTTTTCATTGTTTTCAGAGTGATAGATTTAGTATCCTGTATCTGCATGAATAACAAGCATCATCTCCTCCAAAAACTTCCTGTTAACCTGAAACATCTTGCGTTAAAAGACTGGGAAGAATTGTGCGAAGCCCTGGGGATCGCACCCGCTTCCCGAAAGCAGGTTTTTGAAGCGGTCTATCATCACAATATCGGATCGCCCGAGGAGATCACTTCCATCAGCGGGCAGGAACGTGACGCATTGCGGCATGCCGTAATTATCCCCCCTTCCGTTCGAGAGAGCCTGGTACCCAGCAGTGACGGCTCCTGGAAACTGACACTCCGACTGCACGACGGAGGTCTGGCAGAAACGGTTATCATTCCCGAATGGGAGGATGGGAAACTTCGCAAGTGTTCGGCGAGCATCTCTTCCCAGATCGGCTGTTTCTTCGGCTGCTCCTTCTGCGCCACCGGAAAAATGGGCTTTCACCGCAATCTTTCAACAGGCGAGCTCATCGACCAGGTGCGGGAAGCCGAACTTGCGGTACGCGAACAGCTTAACAGTGAAATTACCCATTTATATTTTATGGGGATGGGTGAGCCGATGCACAACTACCGGGCAGTCTCCGATGCGCTTTCCATTATGCGGAATCCGTCCGCTCCGGGGCCCGTCCCCGATCGCATAACCGTCTCCACGGTCGGCCTGTACCGCCAGATCAGGATGCTGGCCGACGACCATCCGCAGGTGAGGCTCGCCGTATCCATCCATTCGGCCGATCAGCAGACCCGCAGGGAGATTATGCCGGTGAGCGCCCGCCTTGGATTGCCGGAAATTCGCGACGCGCTTATCTATCACAATCGCCGTACCGGTCACCCGGCCACCATCCAGTACCTGCTGATGGGTGGAGTTAACGACCGGCCGGAAGATGCCGATAACCTGATTTCATACCTGGATGGCCTTGGCGTGCGCATCACTCTGATCATGTACAATGATGTTCCCGAAGCTCCGGGCAACCGAACCGAAATCGACCGGATGCAGCGGTTCCGTGGTATTCTGAATGATGCCGGTCTGGATACCGATGTCCGGTGGTGTTACGGTGAAGACATCGACGCGGGATGCGGACAGTTGAAGATACCCGTCAACAGGGAACGGGTATCTGTATCCATGCGCCATCCGGCCGCTGAATCCTGAGACGTACATTGCCCGTTTCATTCTGACAAACCGACAAACATCCATAGCACTCGTTCTGATATGAGTATCCAGCAAAAAATAAAAAAGGAAGTCACCATCCGGTTTGCCGGCGACTCCGGTGACGGGATACAGCTTACCGGTTCCCAGTTCAGCAACACCACGGCGCTGTCGGGAAATGACCTCAGCACCTTCCCGGATTACCCTGCGGAAATCCGGGCTCCGGCCGGTACGGTGCACGGGGTATCCGGCTTCCAGATCCACTTCGGCAGCAAACCCATCCACACCCCCGGAGATGTATGTGATGTGCTTGTTGTGATGAATGCCGCCGCCCTGAAAGCCAACCTGAAATTTCTCAAACCGGGAGGAATTATTGTTGCAAATACCGACGGATTCGGGAAAAGGGATCTGTCTCTGGCCCGCTATGGACCCGAAGACACCCCGATTGAAGACGCACGGCTTTCGGGATACAGCGTCATTGAAATCGATGTAACAAAAATGACACGGGAGAGCCTGAAAGACACCGGGCTTTCCACCAAGGAGATGGACCGCAGCAAGAACATGTTCGTGCTTGGGGTTCTCTACTGGCTGTACAGCCGGCCCCTGGAGTCCACGGTCAACTTCCTCAAAAAGAAATTCGCCAGGAAACCCGTAATAGCCGAAGCCAACATCAAGGCGCTGAACGATGGCTTTACTTTCGCCATCGCCACGGAAATTTTCAGTGAACGGTACAGCGTGGACGCGGCTCCGATCGAGCCGGGCACCTACCGCAACATCACCGGCAACGACGCGATAGTACTGGGCCTGGCCGCGGTAGCAAAAAAATCGGAACTGCCTGTCTTTCTGGGCTCATACCCGATCACTCCGGCATCGGAAATCCTGCACGGCCTTGCCCGCCTGAAGCAGTATGGGGTGACCACCTTCCAGGCCGAGGATGAGATCGCGGCGATCACTTCGTCGATCGGCGCATCGTTTGGCGGAAGCCTTGGCGTGACAAGCAGCTCGGGACCGGGTGTCGCCCTCAAGACCGAAGCGATCGCCCTGGCCACCATGCTGGAGCTTCCACTGGTGATAATCAATGTGCAGCGGGCAGGGCTGTCCACCGGCCTGCCGACCAAAACCGAGCAGTCGGATCTTCTGCAGGCCTTTTACGGAAGAGCGGGTGAATGTCCCGTGGCCATTCTGGCGGCGTCTTCGCCGGCCGAGTGTTTCGAAGTAACCTATGAGGCGTGCCGGATCGCCGTGGAACACATGATCCCGGTAATGCTCCTCTCCGACGGGTACATTGCCAACGGCGCGGAACCGTGGCGGCTGCCGTCCGCAAAGGAGCTGAAGCCCGTGAAAGCAGGTTTTGCCAAAGCCCGTGATAACGGCAAGGAGGAAAAGCCCTTCCTGCCCTACTCACGTGACGAAAACCTGGCTCGTCCATGGGCCGTCCCCGGCACCAAAGGACTGGAACACCGTATCGGCGGCCTGGAAAAGGAGCATGAAACCGGCAATATCTCCTACGATCCGGACAACCACCAGCGAATGACCGAGATCCGCGAGAAGAAGCGCGACCACATAGCCCGGTTGATCCCCGATCAGCGGATTGAAGACGGCCCGGAGAGCGGTGAGCTCCTGGTAGTGGGATGGGGCTCCACTTACGGAACCATCAAATCGGCGGTTAACGATGCCATTGAGGAAGGGCACAGCGTTTCCTACACCCATTTGCGATACCTCAGCCCGTTCCCGGGAAACCTCGGGGAGCTTCTGGGCCGTTTCAACAAGGTGCTGGTTCCCGAGATCAACAGGGGGCAGCTGGTCAAAATTCTGCGCGAAGAGTTCCTCATTCCCGCCGAAGGCTTCAATCGCATCAAGGGCACGCCCCTGAAAGTTTCCGAGCTGAAGGAAAAGATCATCTCCATGAGCTCCGGCTCGTGACGGACAACCGAACCAGATCCATCCCAATTCCATATAAGCGTTATGAGTACCACGAAATCAGTCAACGGCTCGCCACAAAACGGAACCCTGAAGGCAAAGGATTTCGCCTCCGACCAGGATGTGCGATGGTGCCCCGGATGCGGCGACTATACCATCCTCAAGCAGGTTCAGACGCTCATGCCGAAACTGGATGTTCCGCCCGAGAATATCGTTTTCATTGCCGGAATCGGTTGCTCCTCGCGATTCCCGTACTACATGAATACGTATGGTATGCACGGGATCCATGGGCGGGCGCCCGCCATCGCCACCGGACTTAAAGCTTCGAGGCCCGAACTGAGTGTCTGGGTGGTGACCGGCGACGGTGACGGGTTGTCTATCGGAGGAAATCACCTCATCCACACTCTTCGCAGAAACCTGGACCTCAATATCCTGCTGTTCAACAACGAGATTTATGGCCTGACCAAGGGGCAGTATTCTCCTACATCCCACAGCGGACAGATTACCAAATCCTCACCTATGGGATCCCTCGACGCCCCCTTCAATCCGCTGGCTCTCGCTCTCGGAGCCCAGGGCACGTTCATTGCCCGATCAATGGACCGTGACCCGAAACATCTGCAGGCCATGTTGGAACGCACGCATCAGCACAAGGGAACCTCTTTCCTTGAAATCTATCAGAACTGTATCGTGTTTAACGACGGGGCGTTCTCGCCGTACACCGATAAAGGTGTCAGAGACAACACGAGCCTGTACCTGGAAAACGGCAAGCCGCTGCTGTTCGGTAAAAACGACCGTTTCGGAGTACGCCTGGACGGCTGCCGCCCCGAGGTGGTGGACATGGAGGACGGAAACTGGTCCTCGGACGACCTGTGGATACACGACGAAACTGACCGTAATAAAGCATGGCTACTCTCCTCCATGTTTGACGACAACAACCGGGAGGAAGGCATGCCGCGGCCCTTTGGAGTGCTACTGGCCGAAAGAGACCGGCCGACGTACGAACAGTTGCTGCAGGATCAGATCGCGGCCGCCAGAGAGGCCGACAAGGATGCCGATCTGGACGATCTGCTGAGCGGAGAAGAGACCTGGATCGTCAAATAGCGGCAGGAGATTACCCATGAAAGCGATCCTGTTCCTGTGCCTGCTCACAGCGATATCAACGGCCGTTTCCAGGCCGGCTGCCCAGGGCTCGGCTCCACCCGAAGCCCCCGACCTGCTCAACAACGGCATATCCGGGTACCATGCAGATTCAGACGCTCCCTCCCGGTTTGTCAATAGACAGGGTTCCGGCGACTCACACACCCTTCGAAGATCTGATGATTCATCATTTGCCGTTGAGCCGGACACAGCCGATACCTCCTCCCGGGGGGAAAACCGGTTTACCGTGGGCCTGGCGCTGAGCGGTGGCGGGGCTGCCGGACTAGCTCACATCGGGGTTCTCAAGGTCCTTGAAGAAGCGGGGATACCGGTGGATGTGGTCAGCGGCACAAGCATGGGTGCCATTATCGGTGCGCTCTATGCTATCGGGTATTCAGCAGAGCAGATTGAAGAGGAGGTCAGAAGAATCGACTGGCGCGAGCTGTTTGAAGAACCCATCCACCGGCACAACCTGCCGCTGGAAGAGAAAAAATATGACGGGCGTTTCCTCCTGAGCTTCCCGGTGGAAGGGCGTGAGGTCAAATTGCCAACGGGACTCGTTTCCGGAAACTACATTTTTAACAAACTGGCCGAGCTTACGGCAACATATCATCATGTCGAGGACTTTCGCAGCCTGCCCCGCCCGTTTGTCTGCGTTGCCAGCGATCTCGAAACCGGTCACCAGGTGGTTATGGACAGCGGATTTCTGCCGGATGCCATCCGGGCAAGCATGTCCATCCCCTCGGTTTTTGATCCGGTGTGGGTTGATGGAAAGTATCTCGTAGACGGCGGCCTGCTGAACAACATGCCGGTGCAGGAAGCGATCGGCCTCGGAGCCGACTTCGTCATTGCCGTCAATTCAAGCTCCGACCTCAAACCCGCCGATGAACTGCTGTCGCTCCCGGATATCCTCACGCAAACCATATCCGTTGGAATGCGGGGAACCATACTTCAGCAACTGGAACATGCCGATTTTTACATTCAGCCCGACCTGGCACAATACACTACGCTCAGCTTCGGAGATGTTGATGAAATCATTTTGGCCGGGGAACGAGCCGCCAGGAGCAGGCTGCCGGAAATCCGGGAACTGGCCGATAGTCTGCACGCCCTGCGCGGCGGCAGCGAACCCGATATCCCCGAATTTGAGCCAATCCGTGAGATTCCGGTGCGACAAATCCATTTTGACGGACTTAAAACAGTACCTCTGGACCATATCCGCACCATCCTCCAGATTGAACCCCACTCAACGGTCCCGTTTACAGAGCTCGATGAAGGGCTGCTCCGGCTGTACGGAATGAAACGCTTCAACCGAATCACCTACCGGCTTTACTGGGATGAAGAAGAAGGGGCAGCCGACCTGACCATCTACCTGGAAGAACAAACCGCGAATATGGTCCAGGCCGGTTTCTATCACAATAGTGAATACGGTCCGTCGCTTCTTTTTAACACCACTTTCCGGAATCTGATCTACCCGGCCAGTACTGCCAGGCTTAACATCCGAATCGGTCACGAAGCCATGCTGGAAGGCGAATATTTCAATTATATCGGGCTGGAACCCCGGTTGTCATTTCTGGCATCGGCCGGTTTCCGGGAGCGGGAGATCGATATCTATGATCAGAACCGAAGGGTATCAAATCTGCGAACCGACATTTTTCACGCCGACGGCCTCATCGGTCCGCTTTTCGCATCGGTTTTTCGGACGGGAGTCGGGTACCGGATAGAGCATTTCAACCTGACCGAATCCTACGGAGAAATCGAGGCCCCAAAAAACTGGAATACACTGCACATGTTCCTCGGCGAGATGGAGTTCGACAACCTGAACCGGTCGCACCTGCCCACAAGCGGCCAGCACACTCTCATCCGTGCCGAAGTTCTGCCCGATTTTCTTCCCGGCGATGCCTCCTTCGGCCGGATAACCGGAACCTGGAAATCCTACCTCCCGATTAATCAGAGGCTCACAATACTACAGTCGCTCTACGCCGGCCACATATTCGGAGGCACACCGCCACTGCACTATCGCCTGTATGCCGGCGGACACAATGGCTTTTGGGGCTATCGGAAGGACGCCCTCTCCGGCAATAACTTGCTCACCTACCGGACTGCCGCACAGTATCAGTTTTACGGCAATTTTTACGCCACAGGCGGCATTAACCTCGGTAACCGCTACGAGAACCTGACCACCGACCTTTTCGAACGAACACCGCGCTGGGGATGGGCGGCCATTCTCGGCTGGAACACGATACTGGGTCCGATCGAAGCCGTACTCTCCGGCAGTAAAGAACACGCGCTGCTGTTCGAGTTTCTCATCGGAATGAACTTTTAGCGGTGTATGGTAGCCGGCCGAAGGCGGCAGGCTCTCTTTGGGTATAGCGGACATACCTCCTGTTCCCGGTTCATTTCTAATTGCGGAAACTCAGATGCGTCTTGTCAGGCAATGGCGGAATAACTACATTTTAGATACCCTCCAACCAGTCCAATGCGCTCCATGAAAAACGCCAGAATACTCGTCCCCACTGATTTTTCAGAGCTCAGCCTGCTTGCGTTTCCGGCGGCTGTCGCAATCGCCAGACTGTTCGGCGGAACGGTGGTTCCGTTTCACGCTTACATGCAGGCCAACGAACTGGACGGTTTCTACTACATGGGCGAAACCAGTCCGGAAACCGATATGCGCACCCTCGAACGTTCTCTCTACCAGCGGCTGGAAGAAGTTTCCAGAGAACATGTGGAGGAGCCCTTGCTCGGCGAACCGCGCATCGCCATCGGAAATGCCGCCCGGGCCATCTGTGAGGCAGGCAAAGAGTTTGACCTGATCGTCATGAGCAGTCACGGGCGAACCGGTTTTTCAAGACTGATACTGGGATCCATCTGTGAAAAAGTGCTTCGCACCAGTCAGAGTCCGGTGCTGGTCGTGGAAGAAAAAAGCCGCCTGTTCCCGTTGCAGCGAATTCTGCTGACCACCGACTTCTCCGACAACTCCATCTACGCGTTTGAACCGGCGGCCGAGCTTGCCGAGGCTACCGGAGCTCAAATCGATCTGATTCACATCGTCAGCTACGAGCAGTTCGACACCCTTGCCCAGGCACAGCACGACAGCGAAGAGCGTAAAGAAAAACTGAAACAACTGGCGGTGAAATATTTCTCTGATCTCGAAACGCAGGTTCAGACCGAGGTGTTTTTCTCTGACAGGTCCGTTCATGAAGAAATTGCCAGGCTGACCAAGGCCAGGCCCTACAACCTGGTTGTGATGGCTACCATCGGCCGCACCGGGCTCGATTACATGATGCTTGGAAGCACAGCATCCAGTGTGCTCCGCCATGTAAGAACCGCCGTACTGAGCGTCAAGCCGGAAATCACCACCTGAAAACAACGTGTACCGACTTCTGCCACTATTCCAAAAGCAGTGTTAAAACCATCTATATTATGAAAACAGCCAATATTCTCGTACCCATTGACTTCTCTGACCTCAGCCTCAAAGCGCTTGAAGCTGCGTCCGTTTTTGCGGAGTCGTTCGACGGTGCCATCACACCGTTTCACTCCTACATTTCCATGAGCGACCTGGGGGAGATAGACGCCTCCTCTTCCCGGAAATTTGCCGATACGCATGAAGAACTGGAAAAGAAACTGAGAGGAAAGCTGAATGAGATTGCTTTGGAAAGAGTGGACTCCAAGTATCTGAACGAGGGAATTGTGCAGGTTGGAAATCCTGCGGAAGCAATCATCGAAGCCGCCAGAAATTACGATTTAATTGTAATGACCACGCATGGGCGCACCGGCTTTTCCCGCCTGATCATGGGCTCGGTGGCCGAGAAGGTCATCCGTTTTGCCCCGGTTCCCGTCCTGGTCGTTGAGGAGGCATCGAAAATCAAGCCTTTGAAAAGGATCCTGCTAACCACCGACTTTTCCGATTACTCATTGAAAGCCTTGCCCTTTGCCCGGAGCATCGCCCAGGCTACAGGGGCCAGTATCGACATCATTCATGTCATCAGCTTTGAGCAGTTTGGCAGCATACCGCAGATTCAGGCAGCCACCGACACCAAGAAGAAGCAGATGCGGGAGCTCGTGGACGAACGATTTGATGATATGAGGGATCAGGTGCACACCGACGTGGTTTCAACGAAAAAATCCATCCACGAAAAAATCACCAAAATCGCTCACAAAGAGGCGTACAATTTGGTTGTGATGGCGACCATCGGCCGAACCGGACTGGAGTACCTCCGGCTTGGCAGCACCGCGTCGAATGTGGTTCGACATGTAGAAAACGCCGTATTCACTATCAACCCGCGACGGCTGAAGGGCTCCGGAGACGAACGAAAATAACCGTCCGGCTATCGCATGCGGCCCCTACGACCTCTCCAGCGTGGAGAAGCCGCTTACCAAATGCGGTAACCGGGCATCGCTCACCGGCCCGTTCTACTCCTCCAGCGTGGAGAGGTCGCCTTCGTCCACACCCATGGCCCGGGCTTTCAAGACACGGCGCATGATCTTGCCGCTTCGTGTTTTCGGAAGGGAGTCGAGAAATGAGACATTCTCGGGCCTGGCTATCGGGCCAATTTCATCGCTGACATGCCGGCGCAGTTCGTCCGCCAGCTCCTTCCCTCCATGGATCCCTTCGCGGAGAATGACATAGGTGTATATGGCATTGCCTTTCACCTCATGCGGTAACGCGATTGCCGCGGCCTCCGATACGGCCGGATGGCTCACCAAAGCGCTCTCCACTTCGGCGGTGCCGAGCCGGTAGCCGCTTACCTTGATCACATCATCAATCCGTCCGATAATCCAGACATAGCCGTCTTCGTCGATCCGCGCGGAATCTCCGGCCTTGTACCAGCCCTGCTTTTCGTACTCCTTCCAGTAGGTTTCGACGAATCGGTCGGGATCACCGAATATGGTTCGTGCCATCCCCGGCCAGGGGTTTTTTATCACCAGATTGCCCTCCTCTCCGGGGCTGACTTCCGCGCCTTTCTCATCCACAATAGCCACCTCAATACCAAAAAACGGCCGGGTTGCGGAGCCCGGTTTCAGGGGAGTAACCGGCAGCGGAGTGATCATGAATCCGCCGGTTTCGGTCTGCCACCAGGTGTCCATGATCGGACAGTTGCCGTTGCCGATCACCCGGTGGTACCATTTCCATGCTTCCGGGTTGATGGGCTCGCCAACCGATCCCAGCAGGCGAAGCGAGCTCAGATCGTGGCGCTGGGGCCACTGCTCCCCAAACCGCATGAGTCCGCGTATGGCGGTAGGAGACGTATAAAGAATGTTGATCCCGTACTTCTCGACCATATTCCACCACCGGTTCGGATAGGGGTGATTGGGCGCCCCTTCATACATCATCACCGTCGAGCCGTTGATGAGCGGCGCGTAGATCATGTAGCTGTGACCGGTAATCCAGCCGGGATCCGCCGCGCACCACCATCTGTCTTCATCCTTGATGTCGAACACATACCGGTGGGTCGTTGACGTGTATACGGAATAGCCGCCGTGGGTATGCAGCAGCCCTTTCGGTTTGCCGGTGGTGCCCGATGTATAGAGAATAAAGAGCATATCTTCGGCGTCCATCTCTTCGGTTTCGCACCTGGCGTTGGCGATCGGCAGCGACAACAGGTCATGCAGCCAGAAATCGCGGTCATTCTCCATGTACACCTCGTGCCCGGTCCGTTTCACCGTGATGCAGACCTCCACGGTGGGCGAACGCTTCATCGCCTCATTGGCTATCCCTTTCAGGTCGGTGACGCGGCCCCGCCGCCATCCGCCATCGGCGGTAACAAGCACACGGCTCCGGGAGTCCTCAATGCGGGATGCAAGCGCTTCCACACTGAACCCGCCATAAACCACGCTGTGGGCGGCTCCGATCTTGGCACAGGCAAGCATGGCGACAGCCAGTTCGGGAATCTGGGGCATATAGATGGTGACGATATCACCGCGCCGCACTCCCATGCTCTTCAGGATATTGGCAAATTTCGAGACCTCACGGTTCAGCGCGTGATACGACATGGTGCGGAGGTCACCCGGCTCTCCCTCCCAGATGAGCGCGAGTTTGTTACGGCGCCAGGTTTTCAGGTGGCGGTCGATGGCGTTGCTGATCACATTGATGCGCCCGCCGGTAAACCATTTATAAAACGGCTTCCTGCTGTCATCCAGCACCTTGTCCCATTTTTTGAACCAGTGCAGCTTTTTGGCTTCATCCGCCCAAAACTTCTCCGGGTCGGACACGGACTTTTCATATAACGCATCATAGTCTTTTACATTCGCCTGTTTGGTAATTGCCCTGGACGGGTAAACCATATCAGATGTTGTTCCCGATGCCGACTCTTTCGTTCCGGTCTTGCTTTTTGCCATAAGTAACCCCTGTATTGGATTCGTTTATTACAACTTGCGCCTATTTTGCTATTTATTATCTTTTTATCCGCATGCCATTTTAAGTGAATCGCCTGTGGAATTCAACCGCCTGCAACGAACTTTTTTTATACACGGCTTTGCACTCATCATGAATAAGTAGTATTATGCACATACTTCTTACACATAGCCTTCGAATATTATGGACAACAGCCAGCTTACCCGAAAGCAGAAGCAGTTTTTCGACTACATCGTCTCTTATAAAAATGAGCATGACATCTGGCCGACATACAGGGAAATAGCGGATGAGTTTGGCTACAAATCCCCGAACAGTGTCACGCAAAATCTTCAGGCGCTTGTCAGGAAGGGGGTGTTGATAAAGACCGAGGATGAAGAGTATGATCTTGCCCCGGATTATGATAAGACCCGGGAGCCGGTTTCAGGCGGCATACCGGTACGGGGGCTGATCGCAGCCGGTTATCTGCAGGAGGCGGTGGAGGCGAATCTGGGATCCATCACTCTTGATTTTCTTTTTCCCAATCTGGACCGCATGTTCGCGCTGCGCGTTTCCGGCTCCAGCATGAAAGACGCCAATATCGAAGACGGGGATTTTGTGTTGCTGATGGATGATGACATCAAGGACGGGGACATCGGCGCGGTCCTCTACAATGGGGAGACCTCCCTTAAACAAATCTATTATGGCCGAAACGGATTGCAGCTTAAACCGGCCAACGAGGAGTACAAGGATATTATCATCGAACCGGATGTATTCGAGGAGGTACGTATTCTGGGCAAATATGTAGGCCATGTAAACCGGTCGGGGATCTACCGGCACGACCGCCGCACCAGAAACTAAATCTTGCGGAAAGAGTCGGTATCCCGGATCAAGCCGGCGGCCTTTTTTTCCAGCACATCGCGCCCAGTATCCTTCAGGCGGTCCGACAGCGGGCGCCCGCGCTCGATCCGGTAGTTGGCGCCTTCAACCGCATCGTGGAGTTGGCCGTCCATGATCCACGCCCGGCCCCCGTCGTGTTGCAGACGCTTTCGATTTTTTATGAAAAACGCCTGCCTGTGCAGGTCGGGCAAGCCGCTTTCGGCCATGGGAGTATCGTTTTTTTTAGTCATCTGTCTTCAATTTCGGCAATTAAAACTTTCTTTCAGCGATAAAAGGTAGCCTGCTTTCATTATATATCAAACCGAACGCCGCATTTTATCTGCATCATTCCCCCGTTTTTGGGTTTTATTCTACCTGAAAAACTACTATATTTGAGGTCTTGAATAAAACAGTTTTTCTCACATTATAGAAACCGAACATCATGTACGCGATTGTTGAGATAAGTGGGCATCAGTATAAGGTAGCAAAAGGCGATGTCATTTTCGTTGACCGTCAAAAAGCCGATGCCGACAAAAAAATCACCCTCGACAAGGTTTTGCTGACTTCTGACGGCAAAGGAAAGGTTAATGTAGGCACACCCATCCTTGAAAAAGCAAACGTTAACGCCAAGGTCGTTGACCACGTCAAAGGAGACAAAATCGTTGTCTTCAAGAAAAAACGTCGCAAAGGATATCAGGTTACACGTGGCCACCGTCGCCATCTGACCCGACTTTTAATTGAAAAAATAACCGCTTAATCTTACAGAACCATGGCACATAAAAAAGGTGGCGGCTCTACGAAAAACGGTCGTGACTCCGAATCTAAAAGACTGGGCGTCAAACGCTTCGGTGGTGAAGCAGTTCGTGCCGGCAATATCATCATCCGCCAGCGCGGCACAAAATTCCATCCCGGCACAAACGTGGGTATGGGAAAGGATGACACCATTTTTGCCACGGCTGACGGCATCGTCACGTTCAGCATCGGACGAAAAAACCGCAAAACGGTTTCTGTGGAAGCCGGCTGATCCGCCCGCAACACCCTTCTTTAAAGCTCCTGCCGCAGCTATGCGCTGGAGCTTTTTTTATATCTATCAGCCATGACTTCAGTGATCATCCCGGGACTTGCCCCGTTGCCCGCCGGCAATATCTACTGCATCGGCAGAAATTATGCCGCGCATGCCCGGGAGCTGAATAACCCGCTTCCCACCCGGCCCGTCATTTTCGGCAAACCGTCTGCAAGCCTCACATTTGACGGGATTATCCGCATCCCTCCTTTTGTCGCTGATCCCCACTATGAGGCCGAACTGGTGGTGGCCATCGGAGAGCGCGGGAAAAACATCCCGGCCGGCTGCGCCCTGCCGCTGATTGCCGGCTATGCCATGGGAATTGATGTGACGGCACGTGACATCCAGCAGGAACTTAAAGAAAAATCTCACCCCTGGTTGCTGGCAAAGGGCCTGGACACGTTTGCGCCAGTCGGATCATTTATTGCGTCCGATCAGATCACGGATCCGCAAAAGCTGCACTTCACACTCGACATCAACGGTAAGCGGCGGCAAAACGGAGACACCTCCCAAATGCTGTTTTCTGTGGATGAGCTGATCTGCACCCTGTCGCGTTACGTGACCCTGCAGCCGGGCGACCTCATCTTCACCGGAACGCCTGAGGGTGTCGGCCGACTTGAGAACGGCGACAGGCTTCATGCCGAGCTACAGGCGGGAAATTCCGGCGCCACGGCTCGTCTTGATGCCACCGTCCGGTTCGAATCCTGACCCAATCACCACCACCTTTTCCTGAACATGATTCGTCACAAGGCTCCTCCCCTGCCTATCCCGGCTCTTGCCCTTGCACTATTTTTCCCCGTTTTATTGCTTGCTGTGACAACGGCCCCGGCCCATGCCCAATCACGGCCTGCATTTCTGGAGGAAGGGGTCACCTATCTCTGGCCTACCAACGCCAGCCGCTACATGTCATCTTCATTCGGTGAAACCAGGGCGGCCCATTTTCATGCCGCCATGGATATCGGAACCTGGGGCCATGAGGGGCATCCGGTTTACGCTACACGGGACGGTGTACTGCACCGCGTGGCGGTGGGTCCGGTCGGATACGGCAACGTGATCTATCTGCGGCACGATGACAACACGATTTCCCTCTACGCTCATCTGAAGGACTTTCATCCGGAGATACGCGCGGTGGTCGATTCCCTCCGAATGAAACAGTACCAGTTTAAATTCGACCGGAATATGGAGGAGTTCGGTATAGCGTTCCGGCGCGGGCAGCACATCGGCTGGACCGGCTCCACCGGGGTTGGTCCGCCCCATCTCCATTTTGAACTCCGTACGCCCGGCGGCAAGCCGTTCAATCCGCTGCTTGCCGGTATCCGGATCGAAGATACCATCCCCCCGCAGTTTTCAGAACTGGCTATTGAGCCGCTTTCGCCCGGCAGCAGCATCAACGGACAAACGCACATCCACCGCAAAACGCCGGTCCGACGAGACGGAATCTATCATTTTGGTACGGTAACGGTGGAAGGCGAGGTTGGTCTAGCTGCGGATGTCTTTGACCGGGCCAACGCCTCAAATAACGTCCATGCCGTATACGAACTTGAAATGCGGGTCAACGGAGAACGCCTGTTTCATTCCAGAGCGGACAGCTTTTCCTACGGGCAGGCGCGCCAGATGTTTATTGACCGGGTTTTCCCCATCCTGCATACGGAGCGCAAGGGACTCCAGCGGCTGTACATACACCGTGGCAACACCCTTCCTTTCTATTCAGAGATCGCCGGGCACGACGGACGCCTGCGCCTTCCGGCCGGGACCCACAATGTGCGCATTGCCGCCTCCGATTATTTTGGGAACCGCTCCACAGCCCGTCTGATCCTGCACGTGGAAGAGCCGACAGAAACCCTTACGGAGCACATCACAGCCAGGGTGCCCTTCGACACCCCTTCCGGAATACCGGTTCCACCGTTGATGGCCCCGGAAGCTGTTTACTGGCACAAAAACTGGATGATGCCGCCAGAGTCATCATCACCCGACGACACCCTGTCACAATGGCGCATTCGGCCTGTGGGCTCATTTGAAGCGGAACGCGACGGATTTACATCCGGCCGCTACGGTCTGCCGCTTGATGTCTCTGAGCGCATGGAGCTGTCCGGTGGCGGAGCGGCATGGACCATGCACCGCATCATGCCCGGCTACCCGGTATCAGTTCTGCATGATGCAATGCGGCTAAAGGTAACGTTTCCCTCCCGGGCGTTCTTCGCGCCGGTGACGGTCGGCCTGGCGGGTACGCACACCGCCTTCAGCCTGTATCCCGCATCCGAACCGCTCAATCAGCCGGCCACCGTACGCATCCTGCTGGACCGGAAGCAGGCGGCCACGACGGGAATCGGCCTGTACCGGACACATCCGCGAACCGGAAAACCGGTACACATCAGCTCCTTCATCGATATCCGCAACCATGCCCTGGTGGGTGAACTCAATGCCCCCGGAGACTACTACCTTGCCGCAGATTCACTGGCTCCCGAAATATCCGATCCGAAAATCGGGCGGTGGCGCCACACTGGCAAGGCGTTTGTGACGGTCACCGTGACGGACGAACTGTCGGGCATTGACCATCGGTCGGCCGAGTTTTATGTAAACGGGGAACGCGGAATCGCGGAATACGACCCCGAAAAGGATCTTCTGCGGTATCACCACCCGGACTTCACCCCTCGTGAAGAAAACGACATAACAGTGCGCATCCGCGACCGGGCCGGGAATTTGGCCGAAAAAACGTTTTCCGGTGTCGCCGGGCAGTGACACTGGCCAGGTGAGTCAAGCGTGTTCCCCGATATTGCCTCCGCCTGGTGGCAGCGGCACACTCTATACGTGCGCGATGCAACTCACTTCCACCCGCGCCCCCTTTGGAAGCGCCGCCACGGCAACGGCCTCCCGAGCCGGAGCCTCTTCGGAGAAATAGCGGCCATACACCTCATTAACTGCCGCAAACTCTTTCATGTCAATCAGGTAGATAGTACATTTCAACACGCGGTCCCAGTCCGATCCGGCTGCTTTCAGCACCTCTCCAAGATTGACCATCACCTGCTCCATCTGCCCGGCAGTGTCGGATTCTGAAAGTTCTCCGGTTTCCGGATTCAGGCCAATCTGGCCCGAGCAGAACACCAGCCGGTCAAATACGGAGGCCTGGCTGTAGGGCCCGATGGCCGCAGGTGCATTCCTCGTTGAGATGAGTTTTATGGACATAATGTAGATCCTCTTTATGCGTTGAAGTTGCGGAAGCGTCAAGCTATCCTTACTTTAGGTGCATGTTTTCCGGGTGCCTTCAGAGATACCAGGTCATGTCTGCTATAACCATCACATGTCCTGATTTGTATTCCGAATGCACTGTCGCAGTATCCCGATACGATATAGATTCCATTTTTTAAAAAAAACAGATGATTTGCCCATGGAGAAACTACCGGCCAGGCCACTTCTGAAAGGTCTCGGGCCTGTCATCTTCTACTTTCAATCAGAAAAACAACCAGATGAACCGAAGGTCGCGAAGCGCTATGAACATGACCGGGCTGGCGGCGGGACACACAAGCGCATGATTAAAACCGGTCATGTCATTCTATCTAACATTATAAATCTGAAATTTTAAACAGATGAAAAAAAACCTTTACCCACAACTACTGATCGTCGCTTTTACAGCATTTCTGGTTTGGTCGTGTGCTCCTGACCCGCATATTGAGTCGGCGAGACTGGCACTTGCCCAGGGTGATTTTGAGGAGGTGATTGCCGCCGCGCAGGAAGCAATTGACGCAGATCCCGAGAATGCCAATGCCTATTACTACATGGGTGTCGCCTACGCCTCCATTGCCAGCAACAATCCTCCGGAAGAGCGGCTTGAAGACTACGAACGGGCCCGCGAATATCTGGAACAGGCCCGGCAAATGTATGCCGAACAGGGTATCAGTAACGACGAGGCCGAGAACCTGCCTGAAGTAATTTTTGAACTGTGGGCTTTCGAGCATAACTCAGGGATTCAGCCGCTGACCGACGACATTATCAGTTCTCATGAAGACTCTCTGATCCTGGCCCGTCACCACTTCCAGAATGCCATCGCCATCAACCCGGACAGTTCCCAGTCCTACAGTCTGCTAGCCGAGGTCTACTTCGCCAAGGGTGATATGCAGGAGGCTGAGCGCCTGACCAGGACAATTATTTATGACCTGGACGATGCCGACCTCTTCAACTACTACCGCCTTGCCCTCTATCTGATGGAGGATGATCGTGACGCCGAGGCCGTGGACATCCTTTATGAAGCGCGGGAAATCTATCCGGACGAAATAGAAATTACCCAGGAGATTGCCAACGCCTACCTGCGGCTGGGAAGGACCGATGAAGCCTTGGAAGTGGTACGTGAGCTGATGGAGCAAGATCCCGAAAATCCGCAGTACCGGCTGGTATATGCCACCCAGATATATCAGATGGTTCAGGAGCTGGACGATCAGATCCGAAGCCTGCATGACGATGTGTATGACATAAGTGCGGAAATTCGTGAGCGAGCACGTTCCCAGGAAATTGATGAAGCCGAGATGAATGCCATGTCCCAGGAAATTGAAGACAAACTTGCCCAAGCGGATGAGCTTATCGAGGAGTCTTTCCGGTTTTCCGATGAAGCGGAAGAACAGTTGCTGATCGCCCTGGAAAGCGAGCCGGAAAACCCCGACATTCACTCCACGTTGGGTATTGTCTACCAGAACAGAGCCGCCATATACCAGGACAAGCGCAACATGAGTGAAGATGTTGACGAAGCCGAGGAGTTTGACGCGATGGCCCGGAAATATCTGGAGCGTGCGCTCCCCCATTATGAGAAAGCGGCCGAACTGGAGCCGGATGACCAGGAACACTGGATGTCGCTGTTCCGCGTGTATACCAACCTCGGAATGAATGAGAAAGCCGAGCATGCCCGCGAAAGGGCCGGCTTCTAACTACCCTGCCGAACACCGGCAGCATGGTTTCCTATTGAAAGCTCCGCAACGTTTCTGCGGAGCTTTTTTTTTGCATCACGCCTGAACCCCTGACGAATTCCGGGAACATATCCCAAAGCCTCCCTAATCACGAAACTCCATAACTCCCCTTTTCATGCGCTTCAACACCAAAACGATCCACGCCGGACAACATCCCGAAGAGACTTCGGGCGCTGTAATGCCTCCGGTCTTTTTTACGTCAACATACGCCCAGGAAGCACCAAACAGACACAAAGGGCATGAATATGCACGGGTGACCAACCCCACGCGCACCGCATTTGAAAAACTTCTGGCCGGACTGGAAGAGGCGGACCATGCATGCGCTTTTGCTTCCGGCTGCGCCGCCATGGATGCATTGCTCAAGAGGTTGCGTCCCGGTGACCATGTCATTGCTACCAATGATATTTACGGCGGCTCCTACCGGCTCTTCACCCAGGTGTTTGAACCGTACGGCATCCGTTTCAGCTTTATCGATATGGGCTCGGTGGCTTCGGTAAGAGAGGCCATCACACCGCAAACCCGGATGCTTTGGATCGAAACCCCTACCAATCCGCTGCTGAACCTGGTTGATATTGCGACACTCTCCCGGGAAGCAGGTAAACGCAATATCCTCACGGTGGTCGACAATACATTTGCCTCGCCCGCTCTGCAAAAACCGTTGCTGCTTGGCGCCGACGCGGTAGTCCACTCGACAACAAAATACATCGGCGGCCACTCCGACCTCATCGGCGGTGCCGTCTGCACCAGCAACAGTGAGATTCTCGATAACCTGCTCTTCCAGACCAAGACCACCGGCGCCGTTCCGGGTCCGATGGATTGCTACCTGGCATTGCGCGGAGTCAAAACCCTCGGCCTTCGCATGGAGCGTTCGTGCCATAACGCCCGCGTTCTGGCCGATTTCCTGGCCGATCACCCCGACGTTGCCGAAGTCCGGTACCCCGGCCATACGGGTCACCCCGGTCACGAAATCGCGCGCGCACAAATGAGTGATTTCGGCGGAATGGTCTCTTTCAGCCTGAAAAAGGACGACACCGGGCACGCGCACGCCTTTATGAGCAGTACCCGGATCTTTACACTTGCCGAAAGCCTTGGAGGCGTGGAGTCGCTGATCAGCCATCCGGCCAGCATGACCCACGCGTCCATCCCCAAAGAAGAGCGGGAAGCGGCCGGCCTGAATGACTCGCTCATCCGGCTCTCCGTCGGCATAGAGGATGCCGAAGACCTGGTCGAAGACCTCCAATCCGCTTTCCGGAACATTTCCGTTTGACGCCGTTTTTCGGATTCCTCCGCCATCGACACTGTGGATGATATCCGCCCTGTTTTTCGTATCTTTCACATCATGCGCACCCGTTTATTCCCAGGCCTCCTGCTTGTACTCATCCCCCTGATGGCCGGATGCATAAACCCTTTTGCGCCCGGTGAGGTGGAGGGGGATCCGGTGGCCGACCTGCTGGGGGACCCATCCACCATAGAAGGGTTTTATACCCGCTTCCAAAAAGCCTATGAACTGCGCGATACCTCTCTGTATGGCCCGCTGATCCACTCCGACTTCACCTTCACCTTCCGGGATTTTGAGATCAACGAAGACCGTACCTGGGACCGGCCCGAAGAGATGAGAAGAACACACAGCATGTTCATGAATACCCATGACATCACCCTGCAGTGGAACAATATCCTGCGGGAAACCATCTTCGACGACAGGACGCGGGTCCGCATTGAACGGGTTTTCAATTTACGGCTTGTGGACAGCGGCTCACAAACCTTCCGGGCCAACGGCATCGCCAGTTTTGAACTGACCCGATCAGACAGTACCGAGAACTGGCGGCTCATCAGGTGGAGGGATGAATCCGACATATAGAACGCCCGAAACTAAATGCTACTTTTCTGAAGAAAGGAACACCTTATGAAGCATGTAGTAATCATTGACGCTCTGCGTACCCCCATCGGCTCTTTCGGAGGCCGGTTCAAATCCATGACTGCGCCGCAGCTGGCTTCGGTCACCATCGGCGCGCTGTATAAAAACAACAGCCTCAATCCCGATGTCATAGACGAGGTGATTATGGGGAACGCGTTACCGGCAGGTGTGGGTCAGGGTCCGGCCAGACAGGCGGCTCTCCTTGCAGGGCTGAGGGACACCATCCCCTGCTCAACGGTCAATCAGGTATGCGCTTCCGGGATGAAGGCGGTGATGACAGCCGCGCGCCAGATCGCATGCGGCGATGCCAATGTGATGGTCGCCGGGGGCATGGAGAGTATGAGCAACGTGCCCTATTACCAGCCGGGAGCACGGTTCGGTACCACTCTTGGCCATTCGGAATTGCAGGACGGAATTATTCGGGATGCGCTCCAGGATCCCTTCAAAAAATGGCAGACGGGAAATGCGGCGGAGCTGTGTGCGCAAACCCATGAAATCAGCCGTCAGGAACAGGATGAATACGCCGAAGCGTCGTACCGTAAAGCGCAGGCGGCACAGGATCAGGGGGCTTTCGCTGCCGAAATCACGTCGGTAAAAATCCGCAACCGCAGGGGAGATGCGGAGGTGATCATCCAGGATGAGGAACCCGGTCGCCTGGATGTCGCCGATATCGCGCGTAAAGGTCCGGCCTGGCAGAAAAACGGTACGGTAACTTCCGCCAACTCGGCTGCCATGGGCGATGGCGCGGCCGCGCTGCTTCTGATGAGCGAAGAAGCGGCCTCGGAACACGGACTTGCGCCATTGGCGCGAATTGCCGGCCAGGCTGCCTGCGCCGGTCCGGCGGCGGAATACCTTACAGCTCCCTCAAAAGCCATCGAACTGGCGGCACAACGGGTCGGGACCACACCGCGCGAAATCGATATCTATGAGCTGCATGAGCCCTTTGCCGTTTCGTTACCGGCCAATATCCGTCTGCTTGACATCGAACCCTCTGTTGTAAACCTCCATGGCGGGGCTGTCAGTTTGGGAAATCCCGTTGGGTGCTCCGGGGCCCGGGTTCTGGTGAGTTTGCTGCATTCCATGATCCGTCATGAGAAAAAACGGGGCTGCGGAGCTGTTTCCGCTGCAGGAGGGGATGCTGCAGCCATGGTACTGGAGCGTTTTTGACACAGCGCAGGCAGACGGGTGCCGCCGTCCGCCGATATGTTACCATTCCACTGCGAGCGACTGAGCAAAAACATGTCCGATTGATTGACATTATGTTTACATGGATGTAACTTAGCTGTTAATCTATCATTTCAAATACTATTGCCTATTGTGTTAATGGTTACTGAAGCCGCTTAAAAGCGGAATATCAATGTCTGATATCTGTTCGTTTCACCAATGATAACATAAGGTGAGCATCTGCAACAGAATCGGTTCATTCCTTTTGCCCCAAGAAAATTCTGTAACCCGGTTGATCTCCGACAATGGCAATTCGTAATTCGTCACTGGTTCTGCTTTCAGGATGGTTTATGCTCCTGGTGGTCGTTGCTTCCGCAAGCGGGCAGAGTTTCCGTGCCGTAAGCAAAACGGCCGAGTTCACCGAATACGAGTATCGCAACGACAACCTGGCCATCGGCTCGCCGAAATACCTGATGGCTCCCTGGCGTGACGGTAGTGCCCGCTACCGTGTGATGGCGCAGGAAATTGTGCCCGTCACAGCAGACTCAAGCCAGATGCATTATGCGAAGAACGCGGAATTTTTCCTGATCGCCGACCGGCGCAGTCCGGTTATCGAGATCGGCGAGCCCGGCCATACGCGAGGAGCATATCTGGCCCAGCTTACTGTCAATGTCTCCCGCCTTGCCGACAGAGACGCCGGAGCGTTTCAGGTTCTCCGGCACATGCGAATTCGCATCTATCATGAACAGGAAGAGTCCCGGGCGAGGCGGTCCGTTCACGAAACGGCACAGGTGCAGAGCAGCCCGCTTTCAAGTGGTGAGTGGTTTAAAATCCCCATCCCGGAAGATGATCTTTACGTACTTGACGCGGACTATCTTGATGCGCTTGGTGTGGATATTGCATCGATCGACCCGAACCGGATCCAGATCTGGTCCACCAATGGCTACATTATTCCAAGTGCCAACAATGAACCCCGGTCGGAACTGACCCAGGTCAGGCGCATTGTGGAAGCCGAGTCCGGCAACAGTTTTGGGGAAAATGACCGGGTCATCTTTTACGCCAATGGCCCGAACCGGCATTTTCTGGATCAAACCGCCAACCGGTTCCAGCATGAGCTGCACCCGTATGCCGCTACCAACTACGTCTTTTTGACGGTCGGTGACGAACCGGGCAAGCAGATGGTTTTGCGGACAGCTGAAGAGATCGGCTCCCCAACCCGGGAGGTCCGGCAGTTTCGGGATTTCCGCTGGCTGGAAGAGGACCTGGAAAAATCGGAGTCACGCATTAAATCGGGCCGTTACTGGTTCGGCCAACGCCTGGAACCGGCAAGAACCTCAACCATTTTCACCGACACGCTTGCCGGGTTTGTTGACGGGTCCGATCTCGAAGTTGAGCTTTCGATGGCTGCCAGGGCCCTTTCTACCTCCGGATTCCAGGTAATTGTCAACAATACCTCCCTGCCGCGGATCACTCTGCCGGGAATCTCGAGCTTCACCTCGGCCACCGGGGAATCCGCCAGGGTGACCGAGAGACGCAACACGTTGTCCAGCGTAACCATTAATAACGATATTCTGCAGATTCGGGCCACCTACGAAAGCAATCAAAGCGATGCCAGGGGCTGGGTGAACTGGATCCGGATCCGTGCCGACCGGCACCTTCAGGCACATGACGGAAAACTCCGGTTTCATCCTCCCGATGACAGCGACGGGAGCCCGGTGCGCTATCGCATCAGCGGTTTTGACAGCACACCCATCATCCTGGATGTGACCGACCCGGTATCCAACCCCGTGATGATTGAACCTCTTACCGATGGCAACGAATATACCGCCGTCTATTACTCCGACCGCCACCGGCAGTTTTTTGCCGCCAGCAGATTCAAAACACCCCCGGCGGGCGAGGCGCTCTCCAACCAGAACCTGAGAGATCCCGGAGTGTTTCCCGACTATGTAATCGTAACCGCGCCGATCTTCCTGCAACAGGCACAACGGCTGGCGGACTACCGGCAATCCCGAGACGGCCTGACTCCGGTCATCGTCACACAGGAACAGATTTTTAACGAGTTCAACGGTGGAGTGCCCGATGTTACCGCGATACGTGACTATCTGAAACACCTGTACGACCGGGGCGCTGAATCCGGGCAGCAACGGCCGGAGTACCTGCTGCTGCTGGGCGATGCCACATACGACTTCAAGGGGGTCATACGAAATCCGGCCCTTCAAAACCATGTATTCACCTTCCAGAGCGAAGAATCCATCAACAGAACCTATTCGTACGCCAGTGACGACTACTTCGGCTTTTTGTCGGATGATGGCGGTACCTGGAGGGGACGTGAACTGGTTGATCTCGGAATCGGACGCCTCCCGGTCCAGACCCCGGACCAGGCCGACCTGCTCATCGACAAGATCAAGGTGTATGAAGACCCGAGAAACCGCGGTGACTGGAACAACCTGTTTACGTTTATTGCGGATGATGATATCGCCAGTCGGGGCAACGAGCGAGATTTGCATATTCTGAATGCCGACGGGACCGCCGATGTCATTGACAGGGATCTTACGGGAATCCGCCTGGATAAGATCTATCAGATCTCCTATCCCTCTGAAAACACCAGCGCGGGCGTACGGGTACCGCAGGCAACCCAGGCCATGATCGACCGCATCAATAACGGTACGCTGGTTTTCAACTTTTCGGGACACGGTTCCGAACAATTCCTGACCGATCAGCGGCTGTTCACCTCAGACGATATCAGCCGCCTGAATAACCGTAACCGGCTCAGTATAATGGTAACGGCCACCTGCTCATTCGGCCGTTACGACAACACCGAGGAGCACTCGGGAGCGGAAAAGATGCTCCTCCATCCGGACGGTGGCCTCGTTGCCGCGCTCACAACCTCGCGTGTCGTGTTCACTTCACCCAGCCCCACACACAGCAACTTCGGGCTCAATCGCGTATTAACCGAGGAGATGACACGCCGGGACGAGAACGGACGGCCGCAGCGCCTCGGCGACATCTTCCGGAATACCAAAATTACGCACATCGGTTCCAGCGACAATTCCCGAAGGTTTATCCTGCTCGGAGACCCCGCAATGCGCATAGGGCTACCCGAGTTCCGGGCAGAAGTAACACACATCAACGGAGAGGCGGTCCCGCAGGGAGATTCCCTGAATCATGAAAATGACCTGGATGATGCACAGATTCAGGCCGGCAACAGTTTTGCCGGAAATGGAGATCCTGTCGGTGAAATGGATACCGTGAACGGCGGGCCCTCACCACTGATAGAACTGCGCGCGCTGGACCAGGTAAACATCAGCGGCCATGTTTCGCGGGCGGACGGCTCTGTCAACACTTCCTTCAACGGTGAGGCGAATGTCCGCGTATACGATGCCGAAAGGCTGGTGCGCTTCCCGGATCGCGATTGGGTAGCGGAAGGCAACTGCTATCTCGACGACTGCGGATACCTTGTTCAAACCGACGCCCTGTTCAGCGGCAGGGTCTCCGTGTCGGACGGGGTTTTCTCCAGCCGTTTCATTATCCCCAAGGATGTCTCCTATTCGCAAAACCCCGGTCGAATTCACGTCTTTGCCCGAGAGCGCGACCACGATGCCGTGGGAGCCACTTCCGTATTCCGGATCAGCGGACGCAACCCCGATGCCGATGAGCTGGATAACAGACGCGGGCCGGACATCGACATTTTCCTGAATGACGAAATGTTTGTGGACGGCGGAATTGTAAACGACGCTCCACAGCTGATCATCCTGCTTTCGGACGATGCCGGAATCAATACTACCGGAGCCGGAGTTGGACACGAGATCGTAGCGATTATCGAGAACCGGGATGATCCTTCAAACCGCCGTACCATCTCCCTCAACGAGTTTTACCAAAGCGAGCTGGACGATTTCACCAGCGGAAGAATTGAATATCCGCTGAGCGGGCTGGAAGAAGGAAGCTACCGCCTGCGGGTCAGGGCCTGGGATGTCTTCAACAACATGGGCGAATCCGATGTCACCTTCCAGGTATTGGACAGCAAGGACTTGCAGATTCGCAACGTGTTCAACTACCCCAACCCGATGCACAACTTCACCCATTTTATCTTTGAGCACAATCAGCCGGGAATCCCGATGGATATTTCCATCCGAATTTATACCTTAAGCGGAAAACCTGTGGCCACCATTCGCAGGGAGCAGATGATTACCGCCGGCAATATGGTTCGCCTGGATTGGCACGGAAGGGATGATGATCAGCACCGGCTCGCCACAGGCACGTATCTTTACCATGTGCAGGTACGGGCCGATACCGCCAACGGACGACAGACCAAAGACAAAATTGAAAGACTTGTCATATTACGATGATATTCACGTTATTTAACAACACACCCAACCAAGAGCACTCAGACCATGTTTAATTTGAAGAATTATCTCTACACTCTCGTATTATCCGTTTTGCTGTTATTCTCTGCCGCTGCTTCTCATGCACAGGTAGGGGTAACGGCTGTGCCCTTCCTCCAGATTGAACCGGATTCGAGAACGGCCGGTATGGGGAACTCCGGTGTCGCTATTGCCGACAACGCGACTGCCATATACTGGAATCCCGCAGGCCTGGCATTTCAAGAGGGTCACGAAGTGAGTCTGACGCACGCCGACTGGCTGCCCGATTTTAACGTGGACATGTTCTATGACTACCTGGCCGGGAAATACTACATCGAAGGCATCGGAACCATCGGTGCCCACATCACATACCTGAACCTCGGGGAACAGGAGCGTCGCGGTGAGGACGGCCAGTACCTCGGCGATTTTTCCAGTTATGAAGTGGCCGGGGGCTTCTCCTACGGTTTCAAGCTCACCGATAACCTGGCTCTCGGAACCGGTATCCGTTTTATTTTCAGTAATCTTGTTCCTTCCGGCACCATGGTTAGCGAGCAGGAGGCCCGCAACGGAACCAGTATCGGTGTGGATATCGCCGCACTCTACCGTACGAATCCATTTACGGTGCTCGACAGGGAAGCCCAGTTCAGCGCCGGAGCAAACCTCTCGAATTTCGGTCCGCGTATCCAGTACACGGATGAAGCCCAGAAAGACCCGCTTCCCACCCTTCTGCGTGTTGGCTGGGCCTATAAAATGAATCTTGATCAGAACGGGTTTAATACCATCACCATCAGCAACGACTACTCCAAACTGATGGCCAGGCGCGGCATGAGTCCGTTTGAAGCGCTCTACAACTCCTGGGGCTCCCTCACCCACCAGGAAAGTGAAGGAAACAACGTAACGGTACCCCTGAGTGAGCAGATCATGATCGGAACCGGAATCGAGTACTGGTACGACAACCTGTTCGCGCTCCGTGCCGGGTACTTCTACGAGTCACCCAATAACGGTGCCCGCGAGTTCCTCACATTCGGTGCCGGCTTGCGCTACAACATCTTTGGCGTTGATTTCAGCTACATCTATACTATTGAAGAAGATCACCCGCTCGCCAATACCCTGCGCTTTACAGCGTCCCTTCACTTTTAATTCCCCGGCTTCCCAACGCCATTATTCCTTATCGAATGTTGCATTCCTTTCGTGAAAGCAGAAGCCCGGTCCTGGTGATCGTGCTTCTGCTTTTTGCATATCCCTCATGGTCATTGCCTCCGTCCGACAAGACGGTTCCCGCCCCCAAACTTATTTCCCAGGAGTCACTCGAATCGTCGCGTTCCCGCGGCACCATTCACATCGTAGCGGTGATGGTGGAATTTGAGGAGGAAGATAACCGGTTCACTTCCGGTAACGGTACCTTCGACCTGCCCTATCTGCAGCGCGACGACATCACCATCGGCCCACTGCCCCATGACCTCGGCTACTTTCAGGCGCATCTGGAGTTTGCGCAAAACTATTTCCAAACGGTTTCCGGCGGGCAGCTCAATATCGAATACACCATTGTCCCCGAAGTCCTTCGTCTCGACAACCCCATGAGCAGTTATGCGCCGCTGGGTGAATCTGGTGATGAAAACTACAAGCTCGCCCATCTGGCCCGGGATGCCTGGGCCGAAGCATCCGGGATCGACCTCCCGAACCTGTCGCAGCTGGACCAGGAACGGACCATGTTCATCGTATTCCATGCCGGCTCGGGCAGAAACATAGAACTGATGGGTACCAGCCTGGAAAAGACCCCGCAGGACATCCCCTCGGTCTATCTTGGTAACCGCTCTCTGGAACGCCTTCTCGAGCAACCCGGTTTTCAAGGTTTCGAGCTTGGTGACACCGGTTTGCGCGTCACCAATACCGCCCTGCTGCCGCAGACACAGTCGCGTGCCGGCGAAGACGTAACCGGGAATGAGTATGTGCTCGAACTCTCCATCAACGGCCTGCTTGTCGCCAACATCGGCAGCTTTCTCGGACTTCCCGACCTGTTCAATACCGAATCCGGAACGTCGGCTATCGGACGCTTCGGGCTGATGGACGCCGCCTCCATCTTCTCCTACCGGGGTATGTTCCCGCCGGAACCATCGGCATGGGAAAAAATCTATCTCGGATGGGTCGATCCTTTCGATATCGCACTTGATTCCGAAGAGCCCATTCAGCTGCCGGCCACATCGCTGCATCAGCCCGGAAGCATTGCGCGGCATGCCATCTCGGCAGATGAGTACTTCCTCGTGGAGAACCGGCACCGCAACCCCTCGGGGGAACCGCTCGAGATTACGTTTCGCACCCCTGACGGAACGTATGTCACACGCAGCATCGATCCAATGGATGAACGCTTCGATGCCAATAACGACTCGGACTATGATGAGATACTGGAACCCGGAGTGGTCGTGAATGTCAGCAGTTTCGACTGGAGCCTTCCCGGCGGACCGGATATCGCTCCGGACGGCAATGAAGACGATGATACCGGACGACTGCTGAACGGCGGGATACTCATCTGGCATATCGATGAAGCCGTCATCCGCAACACCATCGACGACAACCGGGTGAATGCCGACAACAACCGAAGAGGGGTACAGCTCAAGGAAGCCGACGGATCCCAGGATATCGGATTTTCTTCAAGTCCCGAACGTTTTATCAACGGGAATGCCTTTGACTTCTGGTGGAGCGGCAACAACTTCACGGTGATCACCCCAACCGGCGACAGCCTTGTTGTCTATGAAAACCGGTTTGGACGTGATACCCGCCCCTCCAATGAAAGCAATACCGGCAGCCCCTCATTTTTCGAGTTTTATTATTTCTCCGGCAACGAGCCCATAGCCTCTTTCCGCGCCCGCTCCCTGGGCGGAGTTTATGCCGACGCCATCTCCCATTCCTACCCCCGGCTTCCGGAATCCGCCTCCTTTTCGTACGAAGCTGCCCGATACCCGGTGAGTCCGGCGGTGATTTCGATTGAAACCGGCTCAACGAACAACCGCTTCGGCGAAATGCGCCGGGACCGGTCACCCGCTCCGGGCACCACCGGCCTCTCCGCTTCCCGGCTGTTGTTGCTGCCCACCGAATCCGGTTTTTATTCGATGCCGCTTGATGGCAGTGAGCAGGAGTATCAGTTTGTGGAGCATCCCGATCCCTCCACCCCGCTCATTGCGGATAACCGCTTCTACGCCGGACAGATCCGCCCGGCCGGAGACAACGCACTTCAGAGCATCGCTTCATGGGCCTACGAAAACGGCCAGTGGACCATGCGCTGGCTGAAGGAAGAACAGCCCTCAGGCCCCGGTTTCCTGAGCCTGGAGGATCCCGGCATCCTGCATGCCGACCGGACGCACCTGCTTCTGGATGCCGGCGACGGATCGGTGCTTTCGGACGAGCGCGACCCGGCTTATCAGCGCAGCGGCCGGATGAACGGACTCTCCGCCTTGCTGGAGGACGATCGGTTCGAACTTTCGGACGGATCTTTCTTTTTTCACCTCGATCGGGACGACCGGGAGTCCTTGCGCCAATATACCGGAAACCTGCGGTTCAGCGCCGATGCCGGGCCCTCGTTTTTTGTGCTCACCGACCACCGGCTCATTCTGGTCGATGACCTCGATCGCGGCGAATGGCAAGTGCAAACCCTGCTCGATGGGGATGACATCCTCTCCTGGCCCGCGTTTGGCGACTGGACCGGCGACCATGCCCTTGAAATTTTCATCACCGATGCCGCCGGCAACGCCATACGGGGTTTTAACCGCGATGGCGGGGTATTGGACCGTTTTCCCCTGCGGGCTCCGCGCGGCCAGCGATTTACCGGGTCCGTTCTGCTGGCCGATATCACCGGAGACGGTCAGAACGAACTGATCGCCGGCGCACGGGACAGCCTCTCCTTCATCATCCACGCCTATGACCGTAATCACAGGCCTGTGGACGGGTTTCCACTGCTGGCCGGGTCATTATCCGGGGTAGCGAAGACATCCGCCACCGGTACCCCGTCCATTGCTGCGACACAGACCGGCGCATCCGGCAACAGGACGGCCGGTTCGGCTGCATCAGGGACCTCTTCGCACGGGGCCACAGGTCATAATGCAGGCATTGCCGCACAGCCTTCAGCATCTCCGATGATCTCGCAAAATGTGCCATTACCTCTGATGATTGCGGCTGGACACCTGTTTGCCGTCTCACCGGCCGGTGAAGTACGCGCCTGGGAATTGACACAGCTTGGGGAGGTGGCCTGGGGGCATGTCTACGGCCACCAGCCGGGGAACAAGGTCGGAATTGCGGTGGAAGACCGGGAACGGCAACGCGCGGCTTTCAACATCCTGAATGAGCGCGAAACCTACAATTGGCCAAATCCCGCCGTCGACCATACCTACATACGATTTGAAACTTCGGATCCCGCCCGCATCGACATAACTGTCATAAGTCCTTCCGGTTCCGTGATCTTCGAAAAGCAGGCGGAATCGCGAGGGCGATTTCCCGAAGAGATCAGGCTGAACACCTCCTCCTGGGGCAACGGAGTCTATTTCGGGCGTGTCCGCGCACGTAACGGGCAGGGTTCGGAAACAAAAATTTTAAAAATCGTGGTTACGCACTGATGCAATTATTCTGTTCCCTTTTCAAAAACCCGCTCTCTGCCATTCCGGCGTTGTTGATGCTGCTGTTTATGGCCGTTGGCGTACTGATTCCCGCGGACACGTATGCCCAGCGGGATCCTGCTCTGTATAACTATCCCCAGAACCACCTGGGTTGGTACACGATTGAAAGCGATCACTTTCTGGTCCATTTTCAGGAGGGCAGCAGCCGGCCGGCCCAGGTCGCATCCCGCATTGCTGAAGAGGTGTACGGCCCTATCACCGAACTGTACGGGCACGAACCGGAGCACAAAGTTAGCCTGCTGATCATCGATCGCCTGGACTACTCCAACGGTGCCGCTTTTTTCTACGACAACAAGATTGAAATCTGGCTGCCGTCGCTCGACACTCCGCTTCGCGGTACGCACAATTGGCTGAGAAACGTCATCACCCACGAGTTTACCCATATCGTGCAGCTGCAGGCTTCCATGAAGCGAACCCGGCGGGTACCTGCCATTTATCTGCAATGGCTCTCCTACGAGGAGGTCCGGCGCCCGGACGTGCTGTACGGCTTTCCGAGCGGCATCATTTCCTACCCCCTTGCGGGAATCAGCATGCCGGCCTGGCTTGCGGAAGGAACCGCGCAATACATGCACAGCGAGCTTCATTACGATTACTGGGATTCGCACCGCGACATGCTTCTCCGAACCAGGATACTCGATGACAACTACCTGGGCCTCGAAAAGATGGGCACGTTCAGCTCCAAAACCTCACTGGAGCGCGAGCTGACCTACAACCAGGGATTCGCGTTCACTTACTACCTTGTCGACCGGTTTGGGGAAGAGGCCCTGGCCGATATTACCAGGGCGTTCAGCCAGCGGGGTGTCTATGATGTGCGCAAGGCCATCCGGGAGGCCACCGGCATTGACGGAAGAGTGGTTTTCAACGACTGGATTGAAGAGCTCAAGGCCCACTACGAAGAGATGGTCGAGGGCACGGAGAAGGATCCGGAGAACCGGAGCTGGATAGAACCGTTCGGCTTTTTCAATTTTTACCCGGCCTATACGCCGGATGGCGGTCAGATCGCCTATCTCTCCAACAAGTTCAGCGACGGAGCGATGGCCTTTCTATATATGCGGGATGTCGAAACCGACGAAGAGGAGAGCGCATACGAAGCGCGCCTTCTCGAAGAACCCTCCCTCAGTCATGCGTCACACACCAGCCACAGTAACGCTCACCAAAGTCTTCGTAACCGAAATCTTCCCCCGGGCCACCCTTCATCATCCACCATCAACCACAACGGACACAGCTGCCAGTTCGGAGCCCTGCAGCTGCGCCGCCTTGAGACCTCCTTCAGCTTCTCCCCCGACGGTGAGCGCATCGCCTACAGCCGGTCGAGCCTTAACCCCCAGGGAGAGCAGTACCGCGACCTCTATATTCATGACATCGCGACCAGTGACTCCGAACGTCTGACTTTCAGCCAGCGGCTCCACGATCCGGTCTGGAGTCCGGATGGCCGCACACTTGCCGCCGGCAAAATCGAGGACGGCTCCGTCAACCTCTTCCTTTATGATCTGGAACGGGACAGCCTCATCCGGGTCACCGATTTCCGGCACGGCGAACAGGTGTACCGGGCGGCCTGGCACCCCGACGGCGACCGCCTGTTCTTTGCCTATGCTGATACCGCCCATCGCGGCATTTATGAACTGAGCGCCCCCGGCTCCCAGGACCCGGCTTACGAACTTTCCGGCCATGAAACCGGACACGTGTCCATCTTCCCCCGCTTTGCCGATAACGCATGGCGTGAATCCATGCGCCCGGTTCTGACCAGCCCGGCCGTCGATTACCGCGACCCCGCCGTAAGTCACGACGGCACATGGCTCTATTACAGCGCCGATCACAACGGGATCTTCAACATCTACCGGCTCTCGCTTGACACCGGGAAATCACAAAAAATCACCAATGTCGCCGGCGGGGCCTTCATGCCCCATCCGCATCCTCACAAAAAAGCACTGCTCTATTCCGAATACGTCTCCACCGGCTACAAAATCGCCGAACTGGACCTTTCGGCCACGGAATTCGTGAATGGTTCCTCCCCCGGAGCCCCGGTTTCCACCGCCGGCACCACCGGTGAACGCCCTGCAGCCGGGCAGCAGTCCGTCGCCGAAACGCAAGCCCGGGCCGAAGATCGAACTGACTCCGTCCATCATCCCGCTGCCTCGCAGTTTGCGGATTTTACTGATCCCGGATTCCATGCTTTCCCGGTCACGGGTACAACCACAGGCACGACTACGATCACGAACTCGACCACGACCACAGGCACGGCTAGTGCCACAACGACAACTACAGTCACGGCCACGATTTCGGCCTCCGCCGACGATGCCGGCAGCGATGCGTTTCCAAATGCCGACCGTCTGCTGCGCAATCCGCATGCATCCGCCACGTGGCAGGGAGCGGACCACACACCGACTTCCATAACCAGCCTGAACATCTTTGACGACACCGATCTTGAACCGCTGTCGGAGACCGCGATCGCGCATGCCGATACCGGCTCCTACTCGTTTCAGATCTCCACCCGCGGATCCTCTTCGGAGCGGAGTTTTTACAGGTACGATGATCAGTTCACCACATTTCAATTCTACCCGGTCATTCGTTTCGACAACTACTCCCGGATGAGGGGCAGCAATTCGGATCTGCTGACCAGCGGGCAGTTCGGCGACCTCGGGAACAACCTGTGGCGCGATGCCAAAATCGGCACCTATTTCGTTTCCAGGGAGATGCTCGAACGCTTTACCATATTCGGCGGCGGCCTCATCGGAGCAGGTTCCAGGCCAAGCGACGGCGTCAGTAATTTTTTCAATCCGGGACGCCTTGTTGATCTGGACCGTGACCTGTTCCTTGAAGTGGAATACGTCGGTCTGCCCTTCCTGAAGCGGCACTGGTCACCTACGCTCTCGGTATCCTTCTTCAATATTCGGAGAAATGTCAGCGACGGACTGCAAATCGAGGAGTTTCCCTGCACCTCGTGCATGCCCGACACCACATCCACCGACATTGCCTATAATATGTGGCAGGTCGAGGTGAACGCCATCAGCAAACTGAATCGATGGAGCCTGCTCGAATTGGGGTACTATTACAGCCCCTACCGCGTATCGACCGAATCTTTCTACTCCCGGGAGTTCCGGCAGGAAGTAGCCGGTTCAACATCGCGCTACTACATCGGCTCCACCTGGTCTGCTGCCTGGATGTTTGATTTTTCCCTGCCCGACCGGCACGGCGATATCGCACCGCTCGGCTGGCGCGGCTTGATCCGGTACCGGTATGAGCCCAGCGAACTGCTCGATTCCTACGATATCCGGGACGGGACACTCATCCCCGTTTACGACAACTTCAACAACCATTCTGTTGAAATTGACCTGCGTGCCGGCACGGTGCTGCGGCAACAGCGCCTGAGTCTGCGCACCCGGTTCTTCAGCTATTTCGAAGGGCCTGACGAATTTTTCTATCTGGATTATATCGGCGGCATGATCGGCATGCGCAGTTATCCGTACTTTGCACTGGGCGGAACAACAACCGCGTTTACCCAGCTCTCCTGGTTTGTACCGCTTAAAACCGATATCTATCAGCAAATGGGGCGTTTTACCCTCGACAAAGTATTCCTGCGCCTGTTTGCCGAAGCCGGAAACGGCTGGGGCGGCCCCATTGACATCGACCGGAGAATCAAAACCGGGGCCGGTGCAGAGCTGCGAATCGGGATGAATTCCTACTACTTCTTCCCAACCAGTTTTTTTATCAGCGGCGCCTACGGATTCAATTCGTATGATATCCAGCTTCCCGAAGCATTCCTTACGGAAGTTCCCGACGGGAGAGTTGATTATGGGAACCAATTACTAATAAATTTCGGCATTCTGTTTGATTTCGAGTTCTGAAGCATGGCGACACGGTATCAACGGCATCTTGCCCGATCGGCACGGCAGGTACAGCATTTTGAACCACCGGTTGCCGGCCCGCCCGATTCGCCGGTTCGCTGCATCAGTACAAAATCGCATTGCCGCTTCACCTGAACATCGCATCATCCCGTTACCGGTCTGCAGGATAGCCGGTATTACCGCATCAAATTAACCTGAACGCCTGTTATGATCCGTTTCGGCTTTAATATCTCCGCTTTTGTATCTGCCGCCCTGATGGCGCTTTCAATAATCGGCCTGTCTGCGGCCGGCGCAACCGGAACGGTGCCCGGCGCTCCCACATCCGCCATACAGCCCGAACAAGGCGCTGAATCCGGCTCATTGTCGATTGCGGACCTTCGCTCGAGACCCATCCTCCCGGGACCCCGCCACGTTTCACTGCGCGATAGCGACAACGGCTGGAATTCCGGGTTCATGGCATCGATCAGCAATTCCCCCGGCTACGCATTCCTGGCTTCTGCGGCACTACCCGGCCTGGGGCAGGCAGCCAACCGCCAGTGGTGGAAAACAGCCGTGTTTGTCACGGTTGAGGCCACTGCAATCGGTTTGTACCTCCACCGCCGCGACCGCGGACGTGACGGCGAGCGTTATTATGAATCTTACGGTGACGAGCACTGGAGTGTGGTGAAGTACGCACAGTATGTCGTCGAAAACCACCGGCACGAGCATGGCACCGACTTCGAGGATCTGCTGAACGAAGGGGTCGAGTATGATCCGGATCTGCCGTGGGGCGGCATTGAACCCGCCTTCGATACCGATATCGACTGGGCCGTGATCGACCGTGAAGCACTGAATGCAGCCGAACGCCGTAGCCTCTACGCGAACGGCCGCCCTTTTTCCCATACGGTAGAGCCGTACGGCGGCCAGCAATATTATGAATTGATGAGCAAATACTATCAATTCGGGCCCGGATGGAGGCAGTGGGAAACCGGTGTGCATAACATTGACGAGCAGCGGATGCCTGAGGATTTTTTATACCATGCCCAGATCGGATACGATTTCAACGATGACCTGAACGTGGCCCGAAACATGCTCACCATACTGCTGGCAAACCATTTTATCGCCGCTTTCGACGCCTATTTCACCCAGCAGCTCCGCAGAGCCAGGGTACAGCCCACCGCATCCATGGATTACGGGGTGCGCCCAACAATTGGCTTTGAATACCGTTTTTAAGAAAAATACCTCCGCCGATGAAAAAAGCCCTCTCGTTCATTTTTCATTTTTTTACCGACCGCAAACTCTATTACCTGCTGGGTGGCCTGATACTGTTTGGCGGTATCTCCCTGATTGCCATGGATCGCTACATCATGCCCGCCTACACCAATTATCAGGACGGCATCACGGTTCCCGACGTCAGCCGGATGCCGCTGGAACAGGCCGCCTTGATGCTGGAAGAACGGGGTCTCCGCCACGAACTGGCCGCCAAGCGTTCCAACGAGGCTTTCCCACCCGATTTTGTAATCGACCAGACTCCCGCCGCCGGGATGATCGTCAAACCGAACCGCAAGGTGTACATCACGGTCAATGCCACCTCCACACCGACCGTAGTGGTCCCGGAAGTTGAAAACCTCTCCCTGAGAAACGCCACCATTCAGCTTGAAAACTCCGGGCTTCAGGTGGGCAACATCACCTACGAATCCTCCCGTTTTCGCAACAGTGTACTGCGTCAGTCGATTCCGTCGGGCCGGAGAGTTGACCAGAACACCACGGTGGATATTGTGGTCGGCGACGGCTTGGGCACCGCCATGGTCTCGATTCCGGACATTTCCAACATGCACCTGACCGAAGCCCAGAATGTTCTGCGCGAAGCCGGTTTGCGGGTTGGTTCCATCCATTTTGAACCCACGGCAGCCGTACAACCCAACACCGTGCTGCGATACGACCCCGACGACCAGCCGGCCGTTTACGAGGGTACCGCGATCGACCTGGTGGTTTCGGTGAGCCCCGGCGAAGAGGAAGAAGAGGAAACCGGTCCGATTATCATCGAAGATTCGGCACCCGACACTACCGGAGATCCCGACAGCTCCGACGGCCGGGAGTAACCCGCACAGAGGTTACAAACCGACGGGACAATTTCCAATAAATAGCCTATTTTACAGCCGCTCACTGATTCTCTCACATAGAATTAACCGACATGCTGCGCAGTTCGCCCCCGATCATAGCCCCATCGCTTCTTGCGGCCAATTTCCGAAATCTGGAGAATGACATCAAACAGGCCGAGAACGGTGGCGCCGACTGGATTCATTGTGATGTTATGGATGGACATTTTGTGCCGAACATCAGCTTCGGACCGATGATCGTGGAGGCTGCCAGAGCCTGTACCAACGCTTTTCTGGATGTCCATCTGATGATTGAGGATCCCGAACGTTATATTCCCGCGTTTGCCAGGGCCGGTGCCGGACTCATCACAGTGCATATCGAAGCCTGTACCCATTTGCATCATACGCTTGAGCTTATACGGGAACATGGCTGCTATGCCGGAGTGGCCATCAATCCGGGCACGGCGTTAACCACGCTTCGGGCCGTTATAGAGGATGTCGACCTTGTTCTGTTGATGACCGTCGATCCCGGTTTCGGCGGCCAGCGATTTATTGAAATCAGTTACGACCGGCTTCGATCCCTTCATCTGATTCGTGAAGAGCTGAAGACGAAGTTCCTGATTCAGGTGGATGGCGGCGTTAATAGTAAAAATGCCGGCGACATTGCAGCTGCAGGTGCCGACGTTCTGGTGGCGGGAAGCAGCATCTTCAACAGCGACGATATTTCGGGACGTGTTGTCTCTCTCAGGAATGATGCGGCCTCCGGATATCGTTCTGATATTGTGTAAGTATCACCCTGAACCATAAAATCGAATCACCATCGCAACAACCGAAAAAAAAGCCGAAACGAAATCCATTTTCATTGATAATGTGGACCCCGTAGTTGTTCTCGGCCTGCAGGACCGCCTTCTGAATCAGATTGACGAGGCCTTTGGGGAATCGCGCCTTACAGTGCGCGGCAACGAAATAAAGGTGAGTGGTCCGCCGGAACAGTTTGAAGCCATCGAGGCTGTCATCAAGGAGCTTATCCGGCTGGCCCGCCGAAACGGGGCGGTCACCGAAAATGATCTGAGCACCTTGCTTGCGCTGCAGAAGAGTGACCGCATGCTGCGCAAAACTACCATCTCCCCGGAAGAAACGCTGCTGTATACCACAACCGGAACTCCGGTAACGGCCCGTACCGCCAATCAGAAAGAAATTGTCAAGGCTTGCAACAAAGACGATATCGTATTTGCGATCGGTCCGGCGGGAACCGGGAAAACCTATACTTCGGTAGCGCTGGCGGTACGCGCCCTCAAAGAGCGGCAGGTCAAGAAGATCGTGCTGGTGCGTCCCGCGGTCGAAGCGGGAGAGAGCCTCGGGTTTCTGCCCGGAAACCTGAAAGATAAAATCGACCCGTATCTGCGTCCGCTTTATGATGCTCTGGAAGAGATGCTCGACTACGACAAGCTGGAAATGAATCTCACGAAAAACATCATCGAGATCGCTCCGCTTGCCTACATGCGCGGCCGCACGCTCAACAATGCCTTTGTTATCCTTGATGAGGCGCAGAATGCCACCCAGACCCAGATGAAGATGTTCCTCACCCGTCTCGGGATTAACAGCAAGGCGATTATCACCGGCGACCTCACGCAGACCGACTTGCCGAAAAGCCAGCACTCCGGATTGCGTACCATTCAGCATATCCTGGAGTCCATCAAGGGCATTTCGTTTGTGTATCTGGATCAGACCGATGTTGTGCGGCACAAGCTGATTCGGGATATCATCAAGGCCTATGAACGGTATGAAGACCGCGAAGCAGGGGTTTCAGATCCGTCATCCCACCACACCGCCGCATCCGACCTTCCGAAACCGGATGCGTCATGATTACACCACTTTACCAGGGTACCTATTCGGTCGGCATGGACGGCAAGTTCATCCCCATCAGTCCCGATGATAAACCGAAACGGGGACACCTCAAGCTAGCCCTCAACCCGTTCCTCATCCGTGACGATTCGCTCACGGCGCTCATCGATGCCGGGATCGGATCGTTCGGCCCGGGCAATCAGTATGAAATGATGGTTGATAGCCTCGGCCGCCAGGGTGTCGAGCCGGAAGACATCCAGCATGTCTATTGCAGCCATCTGCATACCGATCATATCGGAGGTTTGCTTCACGAACGATTCGGAACCTACGAACTCACCTTTCCCAATGCCGCCATCTGGCTCTCGGGCCGGGAGTGGAAACGGTTCACCGAACGTGCCGAACAGAAGGGCCATGACGATACCGTTCGCTGGGCTCTCTATCTGGAGACTTACGGAGACCTTCGCTTTGTGGAGGATACGGCACCCGAACCGGATTCCATTACCATGACCACCATCGGCGGCCATACCGAGTTCCACCAGGCGATCCTGTTCGAAGGCCGCGACGAGAAGGCCATGATGCTTGGCGACGTGCTCGGGCGGCCCGTGGCCGTAAATCGAAAATTCGCCGCGAAATACGATTTCGACGGCAAACAAAGCCAGCAAATCCGGGATCACTATTTGCAAAAAGCACTCGAGGAAGAGTACCTTATCCTTACGTATCACAGTTACAACGGAGCGGTCATCGCTCTCAAGGATTTCGATCAAACCAAAGGATATCACATTGAGCACATCCCATCAGATTCCACCGGAAACCGCCGCCGATGAAATCGCGCAGATACTCCGGAAAAAGGGTATCGGCATACCGGATGCATCCGTCATTCTCGGATCGGGGCTCGGTAATTTCACACAGGTGCTGGACGACGCCGTAGTTGTGCCCTACAAACAGATTCCCGGCTTTCCAGCTACGAGTGTTGCCGGGCATGACGGAGCGCTTCACTTCGGGCGGATCGGCGACCGAAACGTACTGGTGTGGTCGGGCCGATTCCATTTTTATGAGGGACATCCTTTTGAACGGACCATCCTGCCGGTTCAGGTGGCCCATGCCCTCGGCTGCCGGTCACTGATTGTAACCAACGCGGCTGGCGGTATCAATGACCGGTTTCAGGTCGGCGACCTGATGCTCATCGATGACATTATCACGCTCATGGTTTCAGTAAGCCCCTGGCGTAATAAGCTTTACAAGCGATACTCCAATGATGGGACGGTAGAGAGTGTAATTCGGATGGCTGCACGCGCCGGCATTCCGGTCACCCGCGGATGCTATCTGTTTGCCAAAGGGCCCACGTACGAGACCAAAGCCGAAGTGCGCGCTTTTCGTGCCATGGGAGCCGACGCGGTGGGCATGTCAACCGCCGCGGAGCTGTATGAGGCGATACGACTGGATATGCAGTGCCTTGGAATTTCGCTGATTACCAACAAGGCGACGGGTGTGAGCAAGGGCAAGCTGGATCACGGCGAAATCAAGGAGGCCGCCACCCTTCGCGAGAAGGAGTTTGTTGCCCTTGTGAGCGGCATCATCACCGACAGGGACAGTCCGCTGTACTGCTGAGCCGTTGCGCGTGCAGAATCAATCGGCAAAACCCGGATCATTATTATCCGGCCGTGGAGTCGGCTTTTCGGGCTGCCGCAGGATCAACCTCGAAGTAAAAACCATCACTTCGCTTTCGTCGCATAGCGTCTGAGGTATTCATCAAGCCGGATTTTTTTTCGGGCACTATCGCTGCTCATATACCGGATTTTTCCGAAAACAGGGCGTTCCGGTCCCCAGGCTCTGTCGAACCGGCCAACAATCCAGAAGATTCCGGAATAGCTGTTCGGATCCCGCCCGTCCAGCGCGTAGGTGTTATTCAGGTCGATGAGGTATTTCAGTGCGGTTTGCGGGTCGGGGGTCCATTCCAGTACCTTTTTGCCCCAGAGCATGCGCAGGTAATTATGAATCCTGCCTTCCTCCCTCAGCTGGGTTTGCGCGGCATTCCAGAGCGGGTCGTGTGTGGCGGATTTTGCCAGGTCGTCGTACGAGTAGCTGTGTTCCCTGGGATCTTTGGCGTGGTCCGAGAGAGTCTGCAGCGCCCAGTCGGGCAGTGAGTCGTAGCGGTCGTATCCGGGGGTTTGATCTGCAAAATGAAATCCGGTTTCCCGCCAGGTGATGACCTCATCCAGGTACGACTCCACGGCGGGGTGACCGCCGAAAAACCCGGAGCGTTTGCCTCCTGCGGGTCTGACCCGGTTGACATCCCACCCGTCCGGCTGTTTTGAAAACACCTTCTCGACAACCTCAAACGGAGAGATTTTGCCGGTGTGCAGCCAGGGGCTGAGGCGGCTTGTCCGTTCCTTGTCGGGGTGGTTTCGGTCATCATCATAGCTTTCAAGATCATTGGAGACAAAGTCGTTGAGGCGGGCCAGGGCGGCTTTTCGTGTCCCTTTCAGGTCGACCGGTGCAACCTGCCGATTCAGATCCGGCACCTGACGGATAAAAGCGGAGATGGCTTCATCCGTCTCCAGATGCATCGCCCCGGCTTCGCGCCTGTCGTGCAGGTCATCCGGCAGATCCGCCTTCCCGAAATGGTGCAGTTTCTGAAGCGGACTTTTCACGGGAGGATGGCGCCAGCACTCCAGAAACTTCTCCTGCATCAGTCTGCGGAATACAAATGCCGAATAGGGTGCTTTTCGGGAGAGTGCCATCGGGAGGATGCCGTTCGAGTCGACGGTAACAAACGGGATGTCCAGTTCTTTCTGAAGCCGCCGGTTCCGCTCCCGCATGATAAACACAGGGTATTCATCCGAGATCAGGATGGCGGCCCCGCTGCAAAGGTCGCGAAGCAACCGGTCATAGCTGCCTTTCTCTTTTTCAGGCCAGGGAATATAGGTGACTGATTCGGAATCGTGCAGCCGCTGCAGATGTTCGGCCATCCCCTGCAGGAGAAACGTGGTGGTCCGCGCGGTTGCCCAGGGGTAGTCAGCGGCCACGCCTTCCAGAATGACCAGGGGGCGTTTCAGCTTGTTGGCCCATGCCACAGCATACTCCAGCGCATAATTGTAATGCAGGCGGCGGTGGATCTGCATCCAGTAGAGTACGTATCCCTTCCCCGGCTCACAGTCGACCCGAACGCGTTTTCGGAGTGAGTTAATATTCTCCATATTCAGAAGTTTTCAATAGATTACGTTTGATTCGGGCTTGTCACGTTATCCCGGTTGCGCAATGCAAAGAGCCTGTGCGAGTCAAAAAGGATAACGGGGCAAAATCGTTCCAAACCCGGATGTGCGGGATTTTGAAACAAAATAAAAAAACAGAGCGTAAGCCGGGGTAAATGCAACTCGAATCTGATCAATCTTTTTAATTATGGCTACCATGAAACGACTTACCAAATCTACCTATGACTCCATTCTTCTCGGCGTTTGTGGCGGAATTGCCGAATATCTGGGCTGGGACGCCACGCTTGTCCGCATCATCTTTGTTGTGGCGGCCATACTGGGTGTGGGGTCATTTGTTCTGCTTTATCTGATATTGGCGATCATCATGCCAAGAGCGTAAATTGGTTCGTTAACCAATTTCATGCTTCATGCATCACGATCCCGGCGGTGCATGGAGCAGGCAGCCTGGTACTGTAACAGGTAATATACGCGGATGAAAATCGGCATCATCGGACCGGAACACATGGCTCTGACCTGGGAGGCGCACCTGAGGTCCATATCGGAGGTGCATCAGGCCATCATCGCCCCAAAAATCTCCCTGCTAAATGATGTGGATGCCTGCCTGATACTCAGTGACGAGCGTTCGGCTTCCACCGGCCCGGGTGACCTGGTGGAAGCGGTGAAACGCGGCTACCATACCCTGAGTATCGGACCGCTGCCAACTGATCCGGAACTGGTCGAATCCTGGAACGAGGCTTCCGAAGAGTCGGGAGCCATTCTGATGTTCTCCATGTGGGCTCACTATTCGCCTGCCTGGCAATGGCTTTTCAACCACATCCCCATCCCGCGCAAAATCCATGTGCATCGCGAATGGGCGGGACCCAAACACACGCCGGATGTATTCACACTTTACCGGATTCTGCTTGAAGAGCTGTCTCTGTGTCTGAAGTGGGTTGGCGGCAATCCGGTATCCATCGAAGGGGATCTGAATATCGCCCCGCATCACCGCGATGAGCCGCATAACATCCGGCAGCTTCATGTGAAGTTCGGGAATGGAACCACCGCTTCCATAATACTGACACCCTTCGGACTGGAAAACCGTCACTCCCGTTTTGCGATCGGGGACAAGATGGCCGCCGTTTGCCAGATCAACGAGCATCTGGTTAAAAAGTGGTTTCTGCACGGGGAACACGCCCACACTCCCGAGCTGATGCGCTTCAACTCCATGGAACCTGCCGGCATGCTGTTATCTCATTTCATGCGCGCTATCCGGTCCGGTACCCGTCCCGCCTTTGGAATCGCCGAATTGCACCAGCTCACCTCCCTGATACACCGTTATCCAAAAGCCTGAGCGGTTCGCTGCACCGGCACAAGCGCGGGGCGGCCCGACAGGTATTGCGCCTGGTCAAAACACATTGACCATACCGCCATACACGGGCGACATCTTCTTTTTTCCGTCAGAACAAGCAATTCCATTGTAATTCGTTATAACTCCACTTATTATATCTTCTGCCTCATCTGAGCCGCATTAGACTATTTCTCCAGCCGGATGACCGGCCGGATCACCCTTTTTAACCAGAACCTCTGATTTCTTCACATCACTGATATTGGTGAAGCCGAAGAGTAATCTCATATCAAAAGAAGTTTATATTCCAATGAAATACTACACATTTGCAGTTCTCATGTTTGTCCTGATGGTGTTTGCCTGGGGTTGTTCCGGAGATGGAACCACCGTAACCGAAGACGGACTCGAAATCACCGACACCAAAGTGGGCACGGGGGAAGAAGCGGAGCCCATGGATTTTTTAACCATACATTTCGAGGGCTCTCTGGAGAGCGGCGAAGTATTCGAATCCACTTTTGAACGGGATCAACCCATAATTGTCCAGGTCGGTACCGGTCAGCTTCCCATCGAAGGGTGGGACCAGGGCCTGATAGGCATGAAGGAAGGCGGAAGACGCTCTCTGGTTATTCCTCCAAATCTTGCCTTCGGTGATGAAGGGGTGGAAGGATTCATTCCGGGTGGTGAAAATATCTACATGGATATTGAGCTGGTATCGATCAGCAAGCCTCCGAGGCCATGGGAGTATGATGAAGCTGCTCTTGAATCCACAGAAAACGGTTTGCAGTATTTCATTCACGAGAGCGGATCTGATGAAAAACCGGAAGCCGGCGACATGATCAGGGTTCACTACTCCGGTTTTCTGGAGGACGGCACCATGTTTGACAGCTCCAAATTAAGGGATGATCCGTTCGAATTTGCCGTCGGGCAGGGACAGGTCATTCCCGGATGGGATGAAGGTCTGCTTGACATGGCAGTGGGTGAAAAACGAACACTGGTAATACCGCCGGAACTGGGTTACGGTCCGAATGGCGCCGGCGGGGTGATCCCTCCCAATGCCACCCTTATTTTTGACGTTGAGTTATTAGCCATTAACTAACCGCCGGATGCCATCTGACGCCATTTCCGGCTTAACATTACCTTTCTGCGCACATGCCCGCCTCTTCCATCCGTTTTCAACAAGTTGACGCGTTTACACGCAAACCGTTTTCCGGAAACCCGGCCGGAGTTGTCCTGGATGCCGAGCGACTTCGCGGCAAGGATATGCAGAACATCGCCAGGGAACTGAATATCTCCGAAACCGCGTTCATCCTGCCGGCCGAGGATGAAAAGAACGATTTGCGAATTCGCTGGTTTACCCCCACCCAGGAGGTGGATCTGTGTGGCCATGCGACGATTGCCGCGTTTCATGTTATGGCCGAAGAAGGCCGGTTCGGTCTCCAGGTCAATGAGCCGCAATCGTTTCTGATGGAGACTCGCACGGACGTTCTCACCGTGGATGTGGAGTGGTTTGATTTGCGTCCCTTTATCAAGCTCACGCTGCCCACCCCCGTGCTGTTTCCCTATCCGGGCGACATCCGCTATCTTTGCGGGGCGCTGGGCCTGTCGGATGTTGAACTCAGCCGCAAGGTGAAACCGCAGATTACCGGATCGGGACTGTGCTACGTACCTGTAGGCAGTCTTGAAAGCCTGGAAACTCTCGAGCCCAACCAGCACCTGCTGCGACAGCTGAAGGAGCGGCATGATCTGAGCGGCTTTGCCGTGGTTTCCACCGATACCGGCGACAAGGAGGAGGATTGGGTAATGCGCTTCTTTGCTCCGTCATTGGGCATTAACGAGGATCCGGTTACCGGAACCGCCAACGGACCCATGGCGGTATTCCTCTGGGAAAACGGTTTCCTGGATCCGAATAAAAAACATTTTTCATTGCGCGGCTCCCAGGGCGACTATGTGCAGCGTCCCGGTGTTGTGCATGTCAACATGGCGATCAAAGACGGCAAAGCGGACTTTATCCAGATTTGCGGGGAAGCGGTATCGGTCATTTCCGGCGAGATCCGGTTATCACCACATTCCGCCGGCCGCTTTTAGGTCATGTGCTGTGTTCTTTTTAGTGTCATAATCCGTGAAGGATCGCACGTTCCCTTCCCGATTCGGTATACCCCTGGATTACATGCTTTCCGGATGGTTTGAAACCCGGACCGGCATTACCGGTTGTTGCCGATCGCGGCCAATCACAACGTACCCGATCAATTTCCTGTAGCGATGAAAATAGCTCCTGAAGTCCTGGCCCGCTGGGAACAATTCAAGTCGGAAAAACAAGACGGACTGATGGAGACGCTGTCCATATCAGTGACGGAAGTCGGTTCCGGATCGGTGAAGGCCTCCATGCCTGTCGGGGATGCTACCAGGCAGCCTTTCGGTTTTCTGCATGGCGGCGCATCGGTGGCCCTGGCGGAGACGACCGCTTCTCTGGGAAGCTGGATGCTGATTGAGCCCGAATCGCAGAAAGCCGTTGGGTTGGAGATCAACGCTAATCATCTTCGGGCGGTAGCCGATGGCAAGGTGCATGCCGAAGCTGCGATCCTGCATCAGGGGAAGCGGATGCATGTCTGGCAGATAATGATCCACGACGATCGGCAGCGGCCCGTATGCGTCAGCCGGTGCACGGTTGCCATCATCGACCGCTGACCTCCCTCTTCCTTTTTTTCCGACAGAGACACCCCGCGGGAATCAAAAAACAAGCGAATATTAGCTCTGTTCAAAAAACGGGGGATCTACGCTCACATCCCCCGGAATATTGATGACGCGAATAGCAGAATTGGCAGGCAACAACGCTTTCACCGCTATCGCCTGCCGTTCTCGTCTTACTCTTTGGAGCGATAGGCGGAGGAAAGTTTGCCGGAAAGTGAATCAAATACCGAGTACATAACCGGCACAATCACCAGCGTAAGGAAGGTGGCGAACATGAGTCCGCTGATAATGGTAATACCCATCGGTCCCCAGAACTGTGTGCTTTCCGTTCCGAATTGAAACGCCGGATCCAGTTCCGTGACAAATCCGATATAATCGATATCGATACCGAATGTGAGCGGAACCAGTCCGAGGATGGTTGTCAGTGCCGTAAGCAGTACCGGACGCAAACGGATTGAGCCGGCCTCAATTATGGCGTCCATTCGGGAGCGCCCCTTCTGCATCATCTGCTGAATATACTCGACAAGCACGATGTTGTTGATACACACAATGCCCGCCAGGCTGATGATTCCAACAAACACCATCACACTGAATTCGGTACGGGTGACGATAAGCCCGAGAAATACACCGATCAGGCTGAGTCCGACCGCAATCATGATAATGAACGGGATGATGAGGCTGTTGAATTTCGCCAGCAGCACAAGAAAAATGAGTGCAAAGCTGATGGCAAGCGCGGTTGTCAAGAATGAAAAGCTTTCGTCCTGGTCCTCACTTTCCCCGGTGTACTCCATTGTATAGCCGTCAGGGAGCGATTCGCGGTAATCGGCCAGATAATTCTGAACCTCCGCCAGAACCTGGGGGCCGCTGAAGCCCGGAGCGGCATCTCCCTCCACAATGGCCGTTCTCTGCAGGTTCAGGCGCGTGATACTGCCCGGGCCAACGCCTTCATCAAAGCTGGCCACGGAAATCAGCGGAATCTGCATTCCGGCCTGATTGATGGTAAGGTCGTTGAGTTTGTCCAGGTTGTCGCGATCCTCTTTGCGCAGGCGGACCGTGATGTCGTACTCATCCTCTCCGTCACGAAACGTACTGGCTTCCAGTCCGTTGATGGCAATACGAACCGTTTGCGCGATATCGGAGAGAGTCAGGCCGAACTGCCGCGCTTTTTCATGATCGATGTGAACGTTGTATTCCGGCATCCCGCCACTCACATTATCGCGCACATCCACTAGTCCGGGGATACGGCCGGAAAACTCGGCATCCTGGAGCATCCGACGAACCTCCTGGGTGAACCGTTCCACCTGCTCGAAATCATCCCCCGAAATTTCAATATTCACCGGAGAGCCGGTAGGCGGACCCATTTCCTGGCCTTCCACCTGAATGAAGGCGTCCGGCACACCCCGCAACGCTTCCCGGATACGGGCCATGGACATACTGCTTGACTCCTTTCGGTCCGAAAAATCAACCAGATTCAATGAAATACGTGCCCTCTCCGGACTCGGCACACCGGCGCCGAATCCCCCGGTCGCCGCAATTCCCACATTTATCTGGATGTTCTCTATGCTTGCCTCGGTGTTGGGATTTTCATCAAGCATCCTGTTAAGGCGTTCCTGAATATCCCGTACCATTGCATCACTGGCGTCGATATTCATGCCCAAGGGCCCTTCAATATTGATATCGATCCGGTTTGGATCGGTGTCCGGGAAGAAGGAAACACCGGTTGGAGTGAATGAGAAAATGACAAAAATACCGAACATGGCTCCAAACGCGGTATTCAGCAGACGAGCCCGGTTGTCCGTGAGGATCAGCGGTTCGCGACGGGTTCGGAACATGCCCAGGGAACCGATCACCATCACTACCAGCGGCAGAACCATAATCCTCAGAAAAACGGGGAGTGTTACTTCGGCAGTAAGCAGTGAGAATCCGAACAGCGTGAGCGCAAATACAACGGCGACAACGGCACCGGCTATTACACTTCGCTTCCCTCCGAGAAAGACGGATTCAACCGTATGAACGACAATACCCACCGCTCCGACCACCAGGGCGACGACGCCGAGAATGGCAATGGGTGCCGCGGCCGCTCCCAGAAATATGGAGAACAGTCCTCCCGCAACCAGAAGCAGAAAACCAAGGGTAAAAGCGGAGAGGCTGAACATGTTCCTCCAGTAGGCTCCGCGCACATTGTAATTGCGCTGCAGCATCCAGCCAAGAAAAGCTTTGTACCCATCAATAAATGCAGGCAGAAATCTTCCTGTAAAAACGGTACTCAGCGGTTTGACAACGAGTTTGTAGGTAATGGTAAAGAAGGCCACCACCAAAACCAGTACAATCAGGGTAATGTAGTTGCTGATTCCCACAACGGAGGCGATCACGACCAGCCCCGCCCACAGCGTATATTTAGCGAGACGGCTTTTCTTTCGCTTCTTCTCGTGATCAAGCTTCACGAAATACCCGGTCAGGGCCGGATAGATGACCAACGCGATGAACAGAGAACTTAGCAGCACGATGATCAGGGTCATGGGCAGATAGCTCATGAATTTGCCGATAATGCCCGGCCAGAAGAGCAGGGGCAGAAACGCCGCTACGAGTGTAGCTGTGGATGCGAGCAGAGCATAACCTACTTCGGTTGCCCCCAATCGGGCGGCATCAAACCGTTTGTGGCCGAGTTCCCGGAAACGGTAGATATTTTCGACGATCACCACCGAGTTGTCGACCAGCAGACCCAGTGCGATGATGAGGCTGAACAGAATAACGAAGTTGACGGTAAGGCCCATGACGGTCATCACCAGGAAACCGACAAAGATGGCAAGCGGAACGGCCGTACCAACCAGCAGTGCATTTCGGACGCCCAGGAAGAACACCAGCACCAGCACCACGAACAGCATCCCGCTGATGATACTGTTTTCCAGGTCGCTGATCATGTCACGTACATAGACACTCGCGTCGTTGGTCATGATGATCTGCGTACCGGCGGGAAAGCCGAAATTTGCAAGTACCTGGTCAACTTCATCGGCGATATCCAGAATATTGGAACCGGTGCGCTGTTTGATATCCAGGCTGATTACCTGGTTTTCGATGATATCCTCTCTGGGGATGGGGATCATTTCCCCGTTGTCATCTTCGATCATGAAGGCAGTCAGCCGGGCGTAGCTGGTTCGGTCTTTGAAACCGTAAATCACTTCTGCGAGGTCACGCATGTAAATCATGCCGGGGGGCTGTACCTGTCCGTTGTTGCCGCCTCCGGCGGGAGGCGCGAACACCACAAGATCTTCGATTTCGTTGGGATGCTGGAACTCTCCGGTAACCCGCAGCAGATAGGACAATCTGTCAACATCGATATTCCCACCGGGGATGGTCAGGTTCTGTGTCTGAATAGCACCGACAATCTGCTGGAACGATACGTTGTAACCTTTCAGGGCGGCAAGGTCAACATTCACCTGCACTTCCCGTTCCAGTCCGCCGATCACATCCACCTCCCTGATACCGGCGATAGTCTCAAGCTCCTCTTCCAGGCGCTCGGCGATCTGGGTCAGCTGTGCCAGCGGGTAATCCGCGGCAAGGTTCACGGTCATGATGGGAAAATCGTCGATGCTGAACTCTGTGATTATGGGGTCTTCGGCATCGGAAGGCAACTCCGAGCGGGCCATATCCACCTGTTCACGCACACGCTGGCTGGCAACAATATTCTCCACGTCGAGGTCAAACTCCACCACGATACTGCTGAAGCCTTCAAAGGTTGTGGAACGGATCTCGCTGACGCCCTCAATGCCCTGGAGTTCACGTTCCAGCGGCTGTGTTACGAGCGATTCCATGTCGGAGGGACCGATTCCAGGATAGATCGTACTGATGATAAACAACGGAATATCGATGGATGGTGCCGATTCCTTGGGAATGGTGATATAGGAGTAGAGTCCGGCGACGACAAGAATTCCGGCCAGTACTACAATCAGCATCCGGTTTTTTATGGCTTGTTCAATGACTTGCATGGAATATTCGGTTCAATAGTTGATACGGTGGCGGCAGTAGTCCGTTCCGGCCGCCAGGAAAAAGTGATTGCAATCGCCTTAGTGATAGCGCTCGTAGGTCCGCGTATTCTGGATTCGAACCCGGTCGCCGTCGCTCACATTCGTCTGGCCGATAACCACCACTTCCTCATGGTGATCAAGGCCTTCATCAATGACAACAAGCGAACCGGATGCCACGCCGGGAGTAACTCGCCTTGCTTTGGCCGTAACCCGATCGCCGTCGCGCTCGATTACGAAAACCTGAACTCCTTCCTCATCGCGAATCAGTGCGGTTCTGGGGACAACCACCGCATCCTCCCATACTTTCCTTGTTATGGCAAGGTTGACAACCATTTCGGGTTTGAGAAGCTCCTCCCGATTATCCATGACCAGCTCGACCGGAAATGTGCGGGATTCCGGAGTAATCACACTGCCGACATAGCGAATCTCACTCATCAGCTCTTTCCCGCCGTAGGATCTCAGGTGAACCAGTGCGGGAGCGCCTTCGACGATGTCATTGACATACCGCTCCGGCACACCGGCATTGATCCTGACCTTCGCGGTATTGACCAGCCGGACCACCGGAACACCCGCGTTGACCAGCTCACCGGCGGAGACCATGCGTTCTTCGATGCGTCCGCTGAACGGGGCTTCAATGCGGGAGTCGCTCAACTGTTTTTCCGCCTGCTCGAGCTGGGATCGGGCCTGGTCGCGCTGTGCACGGGCCTGATTGAAAGTCAGCGTACTGATGATGGAATCCTGCAGCAGCGGTTGCTGGCGCTCGAAGGCATCCTGGGCCAGCTCATAGTTGGCACGTGCCATTTCAAGCGAAGCGCGAACCATACGGTCATCCAGCCGGACGATTTGTGCGCCTTCACGGACCACATGGCCACGATCCGCGATCTCCCGGACCCGCCCGGATACTTCGGCAGAAATAATGGCATCCTCAAGGGCCTCAACCGTTCCGGTGACCCTAACCCGTTCCTCGAACGTAATTGGTTCCGTTTTCAAAATTTCGACGACAACTTCCCGTCCGGAGCGTTCATTATTATTGGCGTTGTTATCCTGGTCACATGCGGCCAGTACCAGGACCAAAAGAAACAGAGGTAGTAAGCTGCGAAATACATTCATGGTGTTTGGAAATTTACTGTTGGATAAAATGGAAATCTCTGTCATGGGTGGAGCCGGTTAATTGAAGTGCCCAGCACCAGCTCAAAACGGCTGACGGCTGCCAGGTAATCGTGAATGGCAGCAAGATAGGAAAGCCTGCTTTGGTCAAGGAGCATGGAAGCCTGCCGTTCTTCCAGGCTGGTGCCGACACCCTCACGGAGTCTTGTTCTCGCGAATTCGTAGTTGACTTCGGCCTGTTCAATATTCCTTTTCTGGCTATCGATGCGCCTTTCCGCAGTTCTGAGGTTTCGGAGCGCCTGGTCTACCTCCACACGGATCGCATTGGAAAGGTACTCATACTGAATTTCGCTTTTTCGGGTCGCGATCCGGCTCTGTTCAACACGGGCGCGGTTTTGAAAGCCCGTAAAGATGCTCCAGCTGACATTGATCCCAACCGACACATTGGGATTCCAGTAGCTGTCGTGAAAGAAGCTTCGGCTTTCACTTTGAAACCGGAAGGGGTTGTCGGGGTCTGCAGGATCCGAACCGATTACGGTGCGGTTATCCGGCACTCGTCCGATGTAATCAAGATTGGCAAAAGCATTTACGACAGGGCGATAGGAGGAGCGGTTGATACTTTCGTTGATTCGGTTAATCTCAATAAAGCCTTCGGCCTGTTCGAGATCCGGCCTGTGTTCCAGTGCGATGGAAACGGCTTCATCCAGGCTCAGTTCACCGACCGGCTGCATGGCGCTCATGGTCAGGTCTCCTTCGAGACGGATCGGCTGACTGGCATCCCTGTTGAGCAGCAGGTTAATGTTCCTGAGAGCCAGTTCTGCCTGATTTTCCGCTTCGATAAGCTCTGTTTCGAGATTCACAAGCTCTACTTCGGCGCTCAGGCGGTCACTTCGTGAGGCCAGGCCCTGCTCGGCAGTCCGGCGGGTATCCTCGACTGTTAATCTGAGGCGTTCCACACTGCTTTGCACTACATCCACCTGCTGCCGGGCGAGCAGTGCGGAGAAAAAGGCCCGTCGTACGGCATCGATAACCTCCTGCCGCTCGCGGTGTACGGCATCCTCGCTCAGCTTCCTGAACTGCTCCGCCCCCCTGATGGCAGCAAATGCGGAGCCGTTAAACAGAGTCTGAGTGATGCTGAGCGATGCGGAGAACTGGTTATCGACACTGAACGGATCATCTTCCATGGATGGCGGGGTAATACCGGAATCCTCAAAACCCTGCATCTGACGATCCAGAAACTCGTCGAAGGTTATGGGCTGATTTCCATCCAGGCGCTGCTGCTCATTGTATCGCAGCCAGTCGATAGCGCCTATCCCCTCAAAAAGGTCACCTGCGCCACTACCCGCAAAAGGGTTGGCGGTAACCAGGTTTCGGGTGTAGTTTGCGGAAGCGGTAACATTGGGATAGACATTGCCCCAGGCCTCTCTTACCTGCTGGTCGGCCTCCTTCTGATCGAGAATCACATTCTGCAATCCAAAGTTGTTCTCAAGGGCGATACTGACGGCCCGGTCGAGAGTCAGTCTCAGGGTATCCCCTTGCGTACCCACTTGTCTGGATGAAAAGGCGCCGGCCGGATCCGGGATAAACAGCAAGCAGATGAGCAGGGCTATGGCCACTGTTTTCAGAATCGGTTGAAACCGGAGAGCCCTGCGCAAAAAATGATTTCCGGGTCTGTCTTTCGATGTTCTTCCCCTTGAGGGTGCGTTTTTTTCAGCGGTTGAAACGCCGTCCAACATAGTGATTACCTGTTAATAAAAGTTGCTGATGATATTTGACTTTCAGGCAGAATCAGACAATCCCACACAATTAAGTCAAACGATTGATTAACATCTTGTCTGAAAAATGCGTTTCAGTTCAATGGATTTATTTTCAGTTGGCTCAACAGGGATGAAAGGTGCTTTTTGAGCCTTTCTTTCATAGCATCGGGCGATTTCTTGCGAATACCCAGAAAAGGAAAACCGGTATCAAACATGAAGGCATTGACAAGATAACTCTCAATTGTTGAGCTGAACGTCAATACGTACAATTCCACGTCTATGTTTCGCAATTCGTTGGTTTTTTTTGCCTTTTCAAGTGCTTCAATAATCATTCTGTGAACCTGAAGCATGGTTTCCTGCAAATTCATCAGAATATCCGGGCGCTGGTTGAGCAGTCCGATCTCGCGAATGGCAATAATGACCGGTCTCGGATTTTCGAAGGAATAGTCCACATAGGCAAACATGAATTTCCGAAACGTCTCGAACGGTTCCTCATTGCGCAGGTTGATCTGCTCCAGCAAGCGCTTCACCTCTTCGGTATGACGATCCAGCAACGCTTTCAGAAGCTGCTCTTTGGAGCCGAAATAGTAGGAGAGCATGGCTACATTGACCTCCGCCTCCTCGGCGATCATTCGGGTGGTGGTGGATCGGTACCCGTTCTTCGCAATCAGACGCTCGGCGACGTCCAGTATGTGTTTTTTTTTGTCGGACATGACATAATAGTAGTCTGTATTTGCACCAAAAGCGGTGTTATCGGTGTGTCTTCATCAGATGATCCCATGCTCAACGGGACACATATCCCGGAGGCGTTCAAACCGGTAGATTCCACTTTGATGCCCGTCGTTCCAGGTCAGCTGCAATGCATAGTTTCCCACCTGGGAGATATTCGTGATGGCCCATGCGCGGGTTGCCGGCTCCAAAAAAATTTTGGGGTTAACAGGTTTGCCCATTTGGTCATGTCCGCCCTGACAAAAGACACAGGGGCAGGACCGACGCAGACCCTCCATGGGAAATCGGCTTTGATGATTATCTCCCCATACTATCTGCAACTCCTGAAGCTCGGAATTAACGGTTATCCTGGAAATTTGATACTTTGAATACATTGAAATACGCTTATTGCCCGGCATTGACTATCTTGCCACGCTGTCGGAAACTCCAAATGCACCAACATATTTGCAAATGGAAGAATCAGTGAGAACGATAACGGAACCGGTGTACGAAAAATTCACGGATCGAGGTTCAAAATTTTTTGCCTGTGCGTACCCGGCAGCAGATATGGCCCAGATCGAAAACGCCCGGCAGAAAGTTACAAAAAAATATCCGGATGCCACGCATTATTGTTATGCATGGCGCTGCAATCCTTTTTCCATTCAGGAGTTTACACAGGATGACGGTGAGCCGTCCGGATCAGCCGGGCAACCAATTCTGGGGGTGCTGAAATCAGAGCATCTGGTCAATACCATTATTATCGTTGTCCGGTATTACGGCGGAACCAAACTTGGCAAAGCCGGGTTGATTCAGGCATACCGGGAATCGGCTCGGTTGGCAGTGGCTTCTGCAAAAACGACTGGCCTGCGCAAGTACCTTCCTGTCGAAATTCACTATCCGTATGAACAGGAAAACCGGATCCGGGAACTGCGGAACCGGTTTGAACTTGAAACCGGATGGGAGTCGTACCATGAGCAGGTAACCATCGAGTTCTTTTGCAAATTCAGGGCTTCAGCTGAACTGGTTGACATACTCGGCCGCTACGAACATGCGGGAATTCGCTTCTCAACCGGCGAAGCGTGTTATCGCCCCTCGCAATTCAACTACTAATTTTGGACTGATGATCTGATCATGACCGGGTTGGCGTCAGGACACACAGGCGCATGATTAAAACCGGTTATGAATTTGCATGTGTCCACTTAATCTGAAAATTTTAAACACATGAAAATTTATACCCGAACAGGTGACCAGGGCAGCACCTCTCTTTTCGGCGGGGAACGGGTCCCGAAAAACCATATACGGATCGATGCTTACGGTACCGTCGATGAGCTCAACTGTATGCTCGGACTGACCCTGGCTGCCGATCCGGATCCGGATATCAGGAGCATTCTGGAGCGGCTTCAACATGAACTGTTTGTGCTTGGGGCCGACCTTGCCACTCCTCCCGAGAAAAACTCGAGGATTGAACGAATTACCGAGGCCGACTATCACCGGCTGGAACAGGATATTGACCGGCTGGAACAGTCACTTTCCCCTTTGAAGACGTTCATTCTGCCCGGAGGGTCAAGTGGAGCCGCCGGCCTTCACATGGCCCGAACCATCTGCCGAAGAGCCGAGCGGATTGTCTATACCTGCCGGAAGGATCACGATATCTCCGATGAATCGTTAATATATCTGAACCGACTGTCGGATTTGCTGTTTGTCATGTCCAGGTACGAGAATCACCGTAAAGGCCGCAAAGATATTCCATGGGACAAAACCAGACGTGACTGATAGCACAAGTTACGGAATGAATGTTGTTTTAAATCAACAACAATGGTTACTTTTATCAGAATACTACTTAATCACCGGCATTCGCCGGAAGTCTCCCACAGATTACCATTCTCATGTACCGGTTTCCCTTTTTCCTTGCTCTCCTCATCATATCCCTTCAGGGGTGCCATTTTCCCTCAGGCGATGCCCATGAGGACGTGACTGAAACCGCAAAGATTCACGAGCAGGAACAACAGGAAAATGAAGTTGAACCCCGTCTGGATTCGTTTGGAATTGATGAAGATTTTGATGTTACGGTACACTCCATCCGCAGAAATCAGTCCCTTTCAACCATCCTCAGAAATCACGGATATAGTCACCGGCAGATTCACGAGTTGAGCATCGCATCTCGGGGTGTGTTCGATGTGCGAAGGATCAGGGCAGGGCGCCCCTTGCATCTCTACTCGCATACGGATGAGACCGAAGGACCCGCCGGCAATCCTGCTTACATTATTTACGAAGAAAACCAGCTCGATTACGTACGTTTTGAAATATCGGACAGCATCACCGTTGTGCGCGGATCCAAGCCCAAAGAGGTTCAAACTCGTCTGGTAAGTGGTGAAATCCGGGGATCCCTGTACCAAACGCTGCGGCAGCTCGACGTGAATCCCGATCTGACCTACCGGCTGGCGGATGTATTCGCATGGCAAATTGATTTTTACCGAATTCAGCCCGGAGATCGCTTCAAAGTACTCTACGAGGAGCATCTGGTTGACGGCAGGGTCATTGAAACCGGGAAAATAAAGGCCGCAATTTTTACGCACTGGAATCAGGACTACTACGCGTTCCACTATCGTCAAAACGATATGGATGAGTATTTTGATGAAGCGGGCAATTCACTTCGGAGGCAGTTTATGGCGGCGCCTCTGGACTATACCCGCATCAGTTCACGATTTACCAACAGCCGGTACCACCCTGTCCTGAACAGAAATATGCCGCACCACGGAACCGACTATGCTGCTCCGGTTGGTACTCCAATCCGTGCTGTGGGTGATGGTGTGGTTACGACTGCAGGTTACGGACGCAATAACGGAAATTTTGTGCGCATCCGGCATAACAGTATTTACGAAACCGGCTATCTGCACATGTCCCGTTTCGCTGATGGAATCAGAGCCGGTGTTACGGTCAACCAGGGTCAGGTGATCGGTTACGTAGGTGCCACGGGCCTGGCTACGGGTCCGCATCTCTGCTTCCGGTTTTGGGAACACGGTCAGCCTGTCGATCCCCGGCGCATAGACCTGCCACCAGCCGATCCCATTCATACCATGCACCGTATGGCTTTCACCGACCGGAAAATCGGGCTGCTTGAAGAACTTGGTTTGAATCCGGACTCACTCATCACCAGGCCTGCCACTCTGGCCGGCAACATCGGGTACAGCGGAGTGTTGTCGCAACCCGAGAAGGCATCCCGGCAGACAACAGAGTTGTAAACCCGCACAAAACGAATCGAAATATGTCAAAAAAAACGATTTTGGTGACTGGCGCCAGCAAGGGAATTGGAAACGCGACGGTCCGTTATCTGGCCGGGCTCAAATATCACATCCTTGCCACCGCCCGATCGGAAGAGCCGTTGGCGGCACTCAAAAAAAGCAATTCGCGCCGTATCGATGTTGTCCCGACAGATCTTACTGACAGTGGATCCATTCAGAAGCTGACAGATTTTGTCAGGGGGCAAAACATGGAATTAACAGCAATGGTGCACAATGCCGGCGGGCTGATTAAAAAGCCATTTCTGGAATTGACCGACAGCGACTGGAATACCATGTGGAACCTGAATGTCATGTCGGCAGTGCGGTTACTTCGCGCATTGCTGCCCTTTTTCGGTAAAAACGCTCACATTGTCACCATCGGAAGTATGGGTGGATTTCAGGGAAGTTCCAAATTTCCCGGCCTGGCCGCCTACAGCACTGCGAAAGGAGCGCTGAGCATATGGACAGAAAGTATGGCGACAGAATTAAAGGAGCATAACATCTCGGTAAATTGTCTCTGTCTTGGTGGTGTCCAGACCGGCATGTTCGAAACGGCATTTCCGGGCGTAAAAGCTCCTGTCAAACCGGATGACATAGGCGAGTATATTGGCGACTTTGCCTTGAAAGGACACCGGTTCTTAAATGGCAGAGTCATACCGGCGGCACTGGGTGATCCATGATTTCTCAAATTCGCACATTTCTGTTATCTTCCTCCAAACCCTCCCGAACGATTATTCTGATTGCCATGCAAACAGTTAAAAAGAGTGCTCTTCTGATGGCGGTGTTTTTTTTATTCCACGTCGCCACGCACCCTGTTGCTGAAGCACAAAACCTGCGGATCGTCTCCATCAACACCCTGACCGGATCCCTTACCGGTACCGCTCTCGGCGGAGCCACCATGGCTCTCCAAAATAAAAGCGACATCGACTATTATCCGTTACGATTCGGCCTGGGTATGGGCACCATTTTCGGACTGGGTGTGGGGCTTTACGACCTTTCTCAATCCACCGGTTCGCAGTACTACGTGGACGGGCTTCTGGCTGCCGGCAACACCTCCGGAACCATCATTCTGATGGATACTTTTTACGGAGCCGCTACCGGAGTGATCGTTGGTACCGCCATTACTCTTATGACCAACTCCGAAATCATTAAAGGCGTACAGTACGGCGCAGGTACAGGAGCGTGGTTTGGCTTTGCCTTCGGACTGGTAGATGCCTTTGTCCTCAGCACACCCGGCAGTTTTGACAGTTTCTACGACTCATATACCCAGTTCCGGCCCGGTCAAAGCGCCGGAAGTACCGGCCTCATAACTTTGGAGTCGGATAACAGCACCTACCGTGCCGGCTTTTTGCAGCCAACGCTGCTGCACACGCTTTCCCTCGACAGTTATGGAGGGGTCTCATACCGGACCGGCTTCGGAATCGAACTGACACGCATCCGGGTTTCGCTGTAATTGTTTGCGGATACAGATGCGGCCTCGGGAGGTTGGTTGGAAAAACGCAGGATGATCGATCGGCTTAAGCTGATCCCAAGCCAAGGCCGGGTGGCTCACGAATCCATATCGCTGTCCCCGTCTGCGGAATTGTTTCGTTCACTTTCCGAAAGCGTGCAGGTTTTTATGATGCTCTTTACGGTTGCAATATGGCCGGTCAGAGAGGGATGAAAACCATCGCTCAGATAGTTCCAGGCCTGAGGCGGTGAACCCATCCGCTTTCCTGCGGGGTCGACGATGTAACCTGTTTTTCCTGCGATAACTTCCCGGAACTCCCGCAAGTCCTCTTCTTTCAGAATACCGTCATGCAGAGGCATTGTTTGCATCATCTCGGAGATAACCGGTGGCGGGGTAATCCAAACCGGGGGATTGGGACAGTTTTGAAGGACCGCAGATTCAATCGCATTCAAATTTTCCCAGAACTCGGCAATGCTCACGAGGGTGCGCCCGGTGGTGAGGTGAAGCCTTTGGGCATCCTGACTGCCAAGCGCAATGATAACCCAGTCTGGTTCATGGCCGAGCACATCCCGTTCCATGCGGCGCAGTGCATCCGCGGAAATTGCATCCGCCAGGCTGGCGTCTATATATCGGAATGACGCTTTGGGAGTTGACAAATCCAGCACTTCTGATAGTATCCGGAACCATCCCTGCCGATCGTCTGTAATGCTGTCACCGATTACCGCGATGGTTTCTCCCGATTTGAACGGAAGTTTTGGAATCAGGTCCAGCATCTCCTCATCTTTCAAAATCTCTCCGGCAGCCTCTCTGATCATTTTGTCGAAATTTTCCCGAATCCGTTTGAACTGTCCGAATTCAAGGCCAATGAAATCCGACACGGCTTCAGGATCCTGGACTCCCTGAAAGAGGGGAAATCTTTTTTCGATGTTTGAAAATTGTACCAGGTACTCCAGTAATGCTTCTCTTTCTTCCTGTTTCATTATTTACCTTTTCGTTAAAGTCTCATTCCAAATCCAGTAGCTCACGAACGCATTGCACAGGGCTGCGCAAGGGGACGTGGCCTGTATTTTATTTCTCATTCCAAATCCAGTAGCTTACTGACCAACTCTGGTGTACCGGATACCGCGCTTTTGGCTATGTATGTTACTCCGTCGGCAAAGCGGAATTCGGGTTTTTTACGGTCAATAACGTATACCGGCCGACCTTCTGGCACCAGGTCTACAAGTCCGGCGGCCGGATACACCGCCAGAGAAGTACCAATTACCAGGAAGAAATCACAGTCAACCACTTCGGCTGCGGCGACATCCATCATGGGCACCATCTCTCCGAACCAAACAATATTGGGGCGAAGCTGGCGCCCCTGTTCATCGGTATCACCAAGGTGTATTTCGGAATAGCCTATGTCCCTGACAGGATGATCGGCACCCACCGGCCGTGCCCTGGTAAGTTCCCCGTGAAGATGGATAATGTTACTCGAACCCGCCCTTTCGTGCAGATCGTCTACATTCTGTGTGATAATGACCACTTCGTAATTCTTTTCCAGCTCCCTGAGTGCCCGATGACCAGCGTTTGGTTCCGCCATTTTGAGCTGTTTTCTGCGTTCGTTGTAAAACTGCAGCACTTTCTCAGGATTCCGGTACCAGCCTTCCACCGAAGCAACCTCCATCACATCCACTCCCTCCCACAATCCACCGGAATCACGAAAAGTTGCGATTCCGCTTTCGGCACTCATCCCCGCTCCTGTCAGCACAACTACCTTTTTTTTCATTGGGAAAATAGATATATTTAAATGTATATATGATAATATTTGAAGCGGTTTCCGCCTGCAAAGGCATTCCGTTAAATTATAAAAACATTTGAATCAATGATAAAATCTCAATTAAAGTCAGAGCCAAAGTATTTAGCCAGCATCACAATAGATGATCACATACAAATACTGGACGAGCCGGTCTCACTGGGCGGAACTAATCAGGGACCCACACCCGTCCAGGCCGTTTATTCTGCACTTGCTGGTTGCATTTCGATGACATTGCGAATGTATGCTGAAAAAAAGAATATCCCTTTGGGTGACATTGATGTTCAGATTGAAGCGTCCAAGCAGTCGGTTAAAGAAGGTGATCTGCGATTTGAACAGCATCCGCAAATGATTGACAAGGGGAAAGTTCGTTTTATCCACGCGATAGTCCGGGTACACGGACCGCTGAATGATGAGCAAATCGAAAAGCTGGATGCTATCGCCGGGAAATGTCCCGTTCACAAGATGCTCAAGCAAAGCTCCTGGATAACGCATGAAACACTTCATGCCGGCTGACCGATAACCGGATTAACGTGTTAGAATGCCGAACCAATCGGTGGCATCATCCTTCAGATCGACCGGGTTAATATCTGCCGATTCATGCACATAGTTCAGTATCTTGTTAATATCGGAAGTCAGGGTACCTATGGTGTTCTGAATCAGTTGTGATTGAAACCCTTTTTCACCCAGTTCAATGACCAAATTCAATACAACTGTGAGGCCCAGCATTTTGCCGAGTGCAACCTGTTTACGCTGACTCAGAGCCGGTGACAGTGCAAAATCCGTAACCGAACGAAGATATCCGGAAGCTTTGGCCGTAAGCTCATACTCCTCAAGAAAGGCATATAGGGACGCTGCCTTTTCTTTTTTCATCCGTTTTACGATAGATTCGGTTATCTGTTGATAGAGAATATCATTGGACCCTTCAAAAATCTGGAAAGGTCGGCTGTCAACAACAGCTCTTCCCGCCATATGGTCCAACCTGTATCCGACGGCACCGGACAACTGCAGAAAAGACTGGGAGGCCTCCTGCATCATGTCGGTAACAACAGATTTTATCGCATTGGCTGCCACATCCATAGCAGACAGATCCCTGTCAATGGGAGCCTGAACGCTAGTAAAAGCGCACATGGCCGAACACGACGTTACCCAGGCCTGCATGCGCTGAATCCGCTCCCGCACCTGATCATATTGAAAAAGTGCTCGTCCTCCCACATGCCTGCTTGTTACGTGTACCATTGCATCATCCAAAATCCTTTTCAAAAAACCCGAAGCCATCCCGGGAAACTGCAACCGACTGCGGTGCAGCATGTCGAGCAGAAGCTTGATCCCGGTTGAGGGTTTGATCAGACGGTGAGATTCCGGGATGTATGCATCAATTCGGTTGCGGCCATAGGGAAGCATGTAGAGACCGAGATTGTTGAAATACTCTTCCACTTCAACACCGCTGTTTCTGGAGTCATGAATAAAGAAATCGATATCTCTTGCCAGCGATCCGTCTTTTTTCTGTTCGCGTGCCGTAAGGATCCAGTAATCTGCCCAGCCGGTAAGGCCCGCCCAGTGTTTAAGCCCCTTGACATGATATCCGGATTCTGTGCCGGTGAATCGACTTTGCATATGCAGGGCATCGGAGCCATAGTCAGGTTCGGTAATCATCAGTCCGCCCATGGCCTGTTCAGCTGCAAATCTCTTGAAAATATTGCGAGCTTCCGATTTATCGGCATATCGAGTCACCGGTTGAATAAACAACGCACCATTGATTCCCATCATCAGGGACAGTGGCAGAGATTCATAGGATGATGCTTCGAGCATGGCCAGACACTCACCGGTATTTGCGCCCATACCTCCATGCTCTTCAGAGAGAAATACCTGAAGTGGAAACTGGCGCATAACTTCACTGACAATTTTCGGGGAAACCGTCCGGTTAAGGCTAACTGCCTGGTGGTTATGAGGATCCCTGAATATATTCTTAAGGGACAATCTGTACCTGTTGAGGAAGTCGTTGAAGTTATGGTTGCCTACAGAACGGGGACTCTCAGTTATTTCCAATTTTGGCAGTTTCTTTGGTTCTTCTTTCAGCGATACGCTTTTGATAGTATTACAAGCATTACAGATGCGCAATTATGGCACAAGTCTTAGGTGTAAACAGCAGATTCAACCGATTGGTTCACCAAACATTTGTTAGTACGCAACGAGTGATAAATAAGGAAGTTGGATTGCGGGGGGTGAGGGGCCAGGTCGTGGGTGTGAGTG
>JARULB010000005.1:300000-383552 GCA_029688905.1 Balneolales bacterium ANBcel1
ATCTCTCCCACCGATCTGAATAACAGGCGCGGCGGGCCGGGTATATGTTCCATTACCGGCTCGTCCCTCTCCTGCCGAAAAGCAGCCGGTCGAGGAATGATTTCCTGCAACCCGGGACAGGATCTCCCTCAATAGCCGGATGTTCTATTGGAAGCGTGATGCCCTCTTCGATACATGTCTGCATGGTCGTTGGGGGCATCGTCGTTTTAGAGACCCTGTAAAAGCCTGATTTGCCGCACCCGGCAGGCTTTTCCGAAATGGTTTTTTGGTGATTCCGCTCAAGAGAAAGCCCGCCCCCCTTGAACCATTCCGGATTCATCGGTATTCTTTGCAAAGAAAACCAAAACCGGTAGCGCGGTTAATCCTCCATCATCAAATTGTACCTGTATGGCCTCTGACTTTTCCCGAATCGCCATAGTAACCGGTACCACTTCCGGTATCGGTGAAGCGGTGATGCGCTCCTTAATTGCCAACGGCTACGGTGTTGTGGGCAACGGCCGGACTGTCGAAAAACTGAACCAACTCGAGGCGGAACTGGGTGCCGCGTTTCACGGGGTTGCCGGAGATGCGTCCGACAGCACCGTCATCCAACAACTTTTTGAGGCGGCCGAACAGCATTTCGGCCGGCCGGCCGACACGGTGGTCGCCAATGCCGGACGGGGCATGGGAGGGTCGGTCAAGGACGCCGACCTCTCGGAGTTTGACGAAGTTCTCAACATCAATGTCAGGGGCACCACGCACCTGCTGCAACAGGCGGCGCGAAAGCTGGTTGATCTGCAAAAGGATCGGTACCCGGACGCTGCAGCCGATATTGTCATCATCGGATCAACGGTCGGGCGGCTTATCTCCCCGTTCAGCAGTGTTTACGGAGCGACCAAGTTCGCGGTTCATGCCCTGGCCGAAGGCCTTCGCCGAGAGATCGGCCCGAGTGGGGTACGTGTAACCCTGGTGGAACCGGCTATCGTGATCAGCGGCTTTCAATCCGCTGCGGGATACAGCGACGAGCTGGTCCGTACGTTCCATGACAAATTCGGCCCGTTGCTGCAGAGCGGAGACATTGCCAACGCAATTCAATATGTGGTCGATCAGCCGCCGCATGTGCATGTCAGCGACATTATGGTCAGACCGACACGGCAGGATTACCCCTGACAAGAAGCTGCCTATCTTTGCCGTTTATACAGAACGACCACTTGCAAATGACCGGCACACCGCATCTGACCATAACAAAAGAATCCGTAAATTATCTGCCATTAACCGGCATGCCGGTGTAATCGATGACATGTAGCAAACGGACGTTTGTTTACGCTGATTTTGTAGCAGTTTTTACGGTCAGGCTCTGTGGCCCGCCGCTCCCGGACTTTCCTGCTATTCACCTCATAACATACTCCCGACCATGTACTTCAGCACAACCGACGACAGCATAGACCTGCAAAAAATCCAGGACGACATCGGTTTTTTACACGACTGTTACACCGGGATGCTCCGGGATCTGGGAGAAGAGGAGGTCATTCGCCATCTCGAGGGGGATCATTCAGCAGAAGCGGACCCCGACAAGGTCAGCAAAGCGTTTTCCCTCTATTTTCAGCTCATCACCATCGTTGAGGAGAACGCGGCCGCCCAGCTTCGCCGAAAGCTGGAAGACCAGCACGGAATTTCACGCATCTCCGGACTGTGGGGCCGCATCCTTCCGGATCTCGAAAAAAGGGGACTCCCACCCGAGACCATTGCCGGAGAGCTTCGCAATGTGCGCATCGAACCGGTTATGACCGCCCATCCAACCGAATCGAAACGGTCGACGGTCATTGACCAGCTCCGCGCCATCTACCTGCTGATGGTGAAGCGCGAAAACCAGGTCTGGACGGAAAACGAGAAACTTCAAATAGCCGAGGATGTAAAGGTGGCCCTGGAGCGCCTGTGGCAGACCGGTCAGGTTTTTCTGCAAAAACCTGCCATCCAGGACGAGTTGCGCAACGTTATGCACTATCTGAAGAATGTGTTTCCGGTGGTGCTGCCTCTGCTCGACCAGCGGTTGAGAGACGCCTGGAGTGCTACCGGTTTTGATCCTAAACTCATCGAGAACAGAAATCAGCTTCCCCGTGTGTCGTTCGGGAACTGGGTAGGAGGCGACCGTGACGGCCACCCCTTCGTCACCAGTGATGTAACCGCACATACGCTTCTTGAGTTGCGCAGAAACGCGCTCCGCATGATTAAATCCGACCTGGTTGACCTGGCCCGGAAAATCAGTATTTCCTCTCGCGAAGCACCCGCTCCATCCGCTTTCAAAAACCATCTGGAGATCCTGGCCGACCTGTGCGGGGAAGCGGGCCAAAAAGCCATGGATCGCAATCCGGAGGAGCCCTGGCGACAGTTCGTCAACCTGCTGATCACCCGGCTTCCGCTGGATGATGACGATGAGCCGCTGCTTGAACTCGATCACCCCCGTTATTATACCAGAACCGAAGAGCTGCTGGAGAATCTTGACCAACTGACGGATTCTCTCCGTGAAATCAATGCCGGTCGCATCGCCAACTCGGATGTTGACCCGATCGCGCGGAAAGTTTCAACGTTCGGATTCCACCTGGCATCGCTGGACATCCGCCAGAACAGCCGGTTTCATGATGCCGCACTTTCACAGCTGATGGAGGCCGCCGGTATCCCCGACGCCGAACATTTCGCCGACTGGCCGGAGGAGAAGCGGCTTGAGTTATTGAATCGTGAACTCGAAACATCACGGCCGTTTCTGCGGCACCGGCACGGTATCGGCAAGGAGGCCGACGCAGTGCTGGCCTGCTACCGGGTTCTCTACCGGCACGTGCGGCGATTCGGCACACGCGGCATCGGCGCCCTAATCGTCAGCATGACCCGCAGTCTTTCCGACCTGCTGGTAGTATATCTGCTGGCCCGGGAAGCCGGACTCCTGGTCACCGGCGAAAACGGTCTGGCCTGCCTGTTTTCCGTCGTACCCCTGTTTGAAACTATCAATGATCTTGAACGGGGCCCGGATATCCTGGACTCGTTTCTGCAACACCCGGTCACACGCCAGAGCCTGTATCTCCAGAGAACCCTCTCCGACGGGCGTCCCATTACCAGAGAGATGCTCACTCTTTCTACCCGGACGAAAAGCAGCGATTCAGACAAGACCATTCAGGCCGACAGGCAGCTCGAAGAAGCAGGAGAATCAGGTGAATCGAAAACCGGTCAGCCTGATCTCTACCAACAGGTGATGGTGGGTTACAGCGACAGCAACAAGGACGGCGGTATACTTGCCAGCCTGTGGAGCCTCAATGTCGCCCAGCGCCGCCTTGCCGAAGCCGGCCGCAAACACGGAATACGCATCCGGTTTTTCCATGGCCGGGGCGGAACCATCAGCCGGGGCGCCGGTCCGACCCATCGTTTTATCGCCGGGCTCCCCTCCGAAACCATCCGGGGGGATATGCGGCTGACCGAGCAGGGGGAAGTCATCTCCCAGAAATATGCCAACAAGCTGACCGCGCTCTATAATCTGGAGCTGCTGCAAGCCGGTACGGCCGGACTCACACTTGGTGCCTTTGACATCGGCGAAAACCCGGAGCGGCCCGGACATCACGAAACGGGACAAAACGGCGAGGGTTCCTCTTCCGGAAATGCTGCCAGCGTGCGCCGGGGCAGCTCCTGCAACGACCTCTACCAGACCCTTGAGCCCATAATCAAACGCCTGTACGACAGCAGTCTCGAACGCTATCAAAGCCTGGTGCGCTCCGACGGGTTTGTCTCGTTCTTCTCGCAGGTCACGCCCATCGACATCATCGAATCGAGCAGCATCGGGTCCAGGCCCGCGCGCAGAACCGGCAAACGAAGCTTTGAAGATCTCCGGGCCATACCGTGGGTATTCAGCTGGAGCCAGTCGCGTTTTTTCCTGACCGGCTGGTACGGGGTGGGCCACGCGCTCGAAATCCTGCAGAAAGAGGACGCCGAGTCGTTCGAAACCCTCAAAAACCATGCGGTTGATTTCATGCCGTTCCGCTACATCATCACCAATGCCTCATCGGCAATTGCGCTGACCGACACCGAAATCATGCAGTGGTATGCAAACCTGATGGCCGATCGCGATACCGCAGAGCACTATCTGAAACGGATCACGGACGAGTACCACCGCACCCGCCGAATGCTGGAGATTCTCTACGGCCATGAGCTTCATGAACGCCGGCCCCGGATGTACACCATGATCGGCTTCCGGAACGAGCGGCTGAAACCGCTGCACCGGCTGCAGATAGATCAGCTCAAAACCTGGCGGGAACTCAAGCGGAACGGGGAGAATGAAAAAGCCGACGTGATGCTCGAAGACATGCTTCTGGTGCTGAATGCCATTGCCGGGGGACTCGGAACCACCGGGTGACGCCGGCATTATTTCTGTAATCAGCTTTTTTTTATATTAACGAGATGGGCAAACATTTGTCGGCGCGACCTCTTCGTCAAGCTATTCAGACAGATCCTGCCCGGCCAATAATCCCGCTGGGAGCATCACAATATGTGGCCGGAGTCTACACTTATTTCTGTGGAGGCCTCCCTCCTCTGATTGATCCCTTTAAAAATCATACCCATGAAAATCGTTTTGTCGACCCTCCTCACACTGCTGATGATTACCGCTTGCAAGCAGCAGGATGCCATACAGGCAGATTCCGGCACCGACCCGGAAGCCGCACAACAGGTAACAAAAGAGACCGCACGGCTCCTCGCCTATCCCCATACGCGTCAAAGTGACACCGTAGATCACTATTTCGGCACTGCGGTGCCCGACCCCTATCGATGGCTGGAAGATGACCTGTCGGATGAAACCGCCGCATGGGTCAAGGCACAGAACGAAGTGACGTTTGACTACCTCGAGCAAATTCCTTTCCGCGAGCAAATCCGGCAGCAACTCACAGAAGACTGGAACTACGAACGTCAAAGCGCACCAACGAAGTACGGGGATTACTACTTCTTTTCGCATAACGACGGACTCCAAAACCACTCCGTAATCTACCGAATTGCCGATCTCTCGGATCTTGAAGACGGCGACATCCAAAGCCGTGCGGAAGTATTCCTGGATCCCAACACGTTTTCGGATGATGGGACCACTTCGCTGGCCGGACTCAGTTTCACCAACGACGGCTCACTGGCTGCTTATGCCATATCGGAGGGAGGCTCCGACTGGCGGAAGGTTATTGTCCGCAACACCGCCACCATGGAACAGATTGGCGACACCCTTGTTGATGTCAAATTCTCCGGTATCTCCTGGTATAAAAACGAGGGCTTCTACTATAGCAGTTATGAAAACCCCGACGGAAGTCAGCTTTCCGCAATGACCGACCAGCACAAGCTCTACTTTCACCGGATCGGCACTCCCCAAAGTGAGGACGAGCTGGTTTTCGGCGGCGAGGAAACCCCGAGACGCTATGTTGGCGGGGGAATCACCGAAGATCAGCGGTATCTGGTGATTTGGGCGGCTGAAAGCACCACCGGCAACGAGCTCTACGTAAAGGATCTGGAAGCCGGATCCGGTGAACTCATCCCGATCATCGACAATTTCGACAGCAATTACACGGTGATTGATACCGATGGCGACCGGCTGCTGATCCACACCAACCGTGAAGCCCCTAACTACCGCCTCGTAGCTGCCGATATCAACAATCCGGCCCCGGAGAACTGGGTGGATATCATTCCGGAAACCGATCATGTGCTTACGGTTAGCACAGCCGGCGGATACCTGTTTGCCAGCTACCTGATTGACGTCCAGACGGAAGTTCGCCAGCTGGACTACGACGGCAACCTGGTTCGTGTGGTGGAGCTCCCCTCGATCGGTACCGCCGGTGGCTTTTCCGCCAGAAAGGAGGAGCGAACGCTCTACTATGTGTTCACCTCTTTTACCTACCCCTCAACCATTTACAAGTACGATACCGAAACCGGGGCCTCCGAAATGTACTGGATGCCCGACATCGATTTTAATCCGGAGGAGTACGTTACCGAGCAGGTGTTTTACGAAAGTCCGGACGGCACCGAAATTCCGATGTTCATCACCTACAAAAAGGGGCTGGAGCTGGACGGCACCAACCCCACCTACCTGTTCGGATACGGTGGATTCAATGTGAGCCTGCGGCCTTCCTTCAGCATCAGCCGGCTGATCTGGCTTGAGAACGGCGGCATTTACGCCCAACCCAACATCCGTGGCGGCGGCGAATACGGTGAACGCTGGCATCATGCCGGGATCCGCACCAACCGGCAAAACGTGTTTGACGATTTCATTGCCGCCGGTGAGTACCTGATCGACAACGGATACACCTCCAGCGAGCGGCTGGCCATTGCCGGAGGTTCCAACGGGGGCCTTCTGGTGGGAGCGGTGATGACGCAGCGTCCCGATCTGGCGGCCGTTGCGTTTCCGGCTGTCGGTGTGCTCGATATGCTCCGTTACCACACCTTTACCGCCGGTGCGGGCTGGGCGTTCGACTACGGCACCTCCGAAGAGAGCGAGGAGATGTTCCAGTATCTGCTTGGCTATTCCCCTGTGCATAATGTGAGGGAAGGCACCGTTTATCCGTCAACCATGATTACTACAGCCGACCATGACGACCGTGTGGTGCCGGCGCACTCCTACAAATTTGCCGCTGAGCTTCAGGCAAAACACGCCGGCGACAATCCGGTAATCATCCGGATCGAGACCCGCGCCGGACATGGCGCCGGGCGCTCCACCGAGTCGGTGATCCGCGAGTGGGCTGATCGCTACGCTTTCGCCTGGTTCTCAATGGGAATCCATCCTTTCGCAGAGACACCCTGAGAACCGAAGCACCACTATTACAATCTGAAAAGATGCCTTCAAAACCGGGCAGGCAGGTGATCTGAGTTACCTCCTCCATCTTCAATAAAGTACCACCGGTTGGGAGCTCCGCCGAGGATGAAATCCACCCGGGGCTTTTCTTCCCGCAGCTCGTCCAGCCGATGTTATAGCGTGCCATCAGGCGGGCGTGATTCAGGGTTTTCGTATGCCCCTACCGGCGGTGCCGCGCCGCTCATTACGAACGGTGCCACCAAAACTGTCCGTATGTGAAAAAAATCGCTGCAGCTGTTTTATCTGAAACATACGGTCATTCCTGGCAATCGTTGATTATTTGTAAGAATGATGCCGTTTTGACCGATGAGCCGCACTACCGATGAGCCGCACTTTTTTTTGCACGTTGTCCTCCACACAAACCAATACCTGACAGCGATCCCCTCTGCCGATACAATCTCGGAGGGGCTGGTTACGTCATAAACACAGGGTACACGGTACGAAGGGATATGCCTCCCGTCTGTTCCGTGCCCTGGTTTCTGCAGCACGAACGGCTGTGGTACACATATTCAAACGGTCCGCGAACTCAACCGGAACCATTTTTAATCACCAACACTCTTATGGATGAAGCTCAACCCGTAATAACCCAGGAAGGTCTCTATACCAATGGATGGAACGACGAGATCCATGGCGAGGTGTACTGGCGAACCCTGTTCAGTGCCGGCCGTTCCCCGACAAAGAACCTGACTGCCGGCATGGCGGAAATCCCTCCCGGCAGGGAATTCAAGGCACACCGGCACAAACAGACGGAAATCTATCACATTACCGGCGGCAACGGCGAAATTACTATCGACGGATTTGTCCAGAAGGTAGCTCCAGGATGTGCCGTATACATTCCCGGAAATGCCGTCCACTGTTTAAAAAACACCGGAACAGAACCCCTCCGGTTTTTCTATACCTTTGCTGCGGATTCCATCGAAGAGGTGAAATACCATTTTATCGCCGAACATGATGCCGGGGAAGCTTTGTGATACCGTGCATCCGTTATATGGGTGCATAATTTGTAACGAACGGAGTGATCAGGGCAAAAGTCGTGGCTGTACCGGCTCATCGGATATCGTATACATATCGGGCAACCGGTCGAGGAATATGATTTCATCCTTCTCATAAAACCGGATAAAGTCCTGTTCGGCCGGATGTCCGGGGTAGGGGGTATAATAGTGATCGACACGGTCTGTGGCCTCGTGAGCGTTTCTCCAGACCAGCACGTAGGAGATACGGGCGGCAACTTCGTCAGCCATCAGGAGGGGATAAAGCGTCTCGGTGAACCAGGTTTCATTGCGCAGCGCCTCGTTTCCAGTCTCGGTGAAAGCGGTAATCATCCCGCGCTCTTCGGCATATTCCACCAGTGCCCGCATGCTTTCAATATATTTTTCCCGGTCGAGGCTATACATGTCAAACCCGACCAGATCCACGTAATCGTCACCCGGGTAGCGCTCCAGAAACTCATCCATACCGGTAAAATCGCCCGGCGAGTGGGCCCAGATCAGATGATGCAGCCCTTTTTCATCACGCAGGTATTCGACCGTATACCGCCACAGCTCGATGTATTCCTCCGGGGTGCAGTGGTCGGCGCCCCACCAGAACCAGCTGCCGTTATGCTCATGCCAGGGCCTGAAAATTATGGGGATAAACCGTTCCTCGCCATCAACAACTGCCGTCAAATCGTTTGCAAAATCCGCAAACGTATCCAGCCATTCGTTGAACATGTCGTGATTCTCACCACCGGGAAGGATGGTGGCGACGGGACGTCCGTCGGTATCCCAGGCATCACCTCCCGTAGCCGGATTGTTCACATGCCAGCTGATGGTGTTGATCCCGCCGAGTTCAAGCGCTTCACGAATCCACCCTTTCAGGTTTTCGAAATTGACCGCATCCAGATTCTCCTCTGCGCCCAATTCAAGGTCACCGAGTTCCCAGCCGAACACTGCAGGATAGGATCCGGTCACTTCCTTGACATCCGAGCGTCCCGGCTCATTTTTCCAGTGAACCCCATAGGCCAGATCATCCTGATGTCCGAATAAAATATGGTTCTCCCCGATATCTCTGAGGTTGAGAAACAGCGCCTTAGTTTCAGCAGTTGCGTCAGGATCAACCATCGCAAGCGGTTGAAACGGAGGGGGCTCCGATTCGGGTTCACAAGCCGTCAGCCCCGTCAATAGAATACCCGTGATAAGGATTACAGCCCATCTGATTATTGCCATCTTTAGCCTCACATATTTGAAATTGACAGAAAACAGGTCCGGCCCGGCACGCCAGGCAGCCGGTAGGAATAGTCGCATACACTCTGAATTAATCAATATGATTGAATAAATTCAAGGAAAAGATTTCCGGATTGCAAGTAGCGACTCCGGGACAGATCGCGAAAAAAAGTCTCCGGCAGTCATCATCCGAAAAAAAAAGCGGGGCGTGAAAAAAAGCTGCAAATGGGGGCCGCGGACTGCCATCCATCCAATATAAATGCGAAACCGGCACTGCGAGTGTCATAAAAACACTTAAGCAACACTTCTGTGCGCCCGATAACAGGGTAGATTGCAGTGAATCGAAAATAAAACCAGGGTCACGAGCCTCTTTCGAGTGGCATGGTTTTTGAAACTTATGGGGTTGTTTCGTTGCCCTGTGGGGCACACGCTGTTCTTTTTTGGATATCAGGTATGAAGCAGGATGTCAGGCTGCTCTGTTTTTTTTGCCGCACGGTTAAGTGAGCTTCGGAAAGAGTCGGGGGGATACCACCATTCCGTGGTTTTATTCACTTCAGGCGGTTTAACAGGGCCGATAAATCCTGTAGCCGGTATATCTAATCCTGTACATTATCAAAATCACGTTTATGAGAAAAAAAGACAATGGAACCTTTTCCGGTATTACGGAATGGGGCAGTAACTGGACAATCAGGAAAAAACTGATGGCCGCATTCAGTGGAGTGGCGGTTATCACACTTATTGTGGGTTTTATCGGGCTGTATGGGGCATATCAGGCCGATCGGAGCATCGATAACATCGGAACAGAACAATTGCCGGCGGTAGAACAGTTGCTGCGTATGGAGGTAGCTCTGGAGCAGTTGGTGGGTATCACTCGGACTCTGCTTACCCCGTACAATAGCCGTGAGGAGCGTCGGGCTTATTATGAAGAGTTTGCCCGGCTGCGCCAAACCTATCAAGCGGCACTGGGCAGATACGAATCCTTGCCAAGAACGGCAGAAATGGAACGGGAGTGGCAGGGTTTCAACCGCTACATCCCGGAGTGGGCGCGGGTCAACGATGACATTTTGCGTCTGCACCGGCAACTGGACGACATAAGCAACGAAGACCAGGCAGAGGAGTTACGAAGCAGAATTGCACAAATGACGCTAGAAGACTCCTACGGGCTTCAAACGCAGGCTACCGGCCATCTGGCAAATCTGGTTCGCATCAATACTGCTGTGGCAGATGAAGTGACCAGCCGCGCCGTTCGTTTATCCAATATTATCCGTACTCTTACCCTGGCCGCCCTGATTGCGGGTTTTGCCATCGCGCTGCTTCTCGGTGGCTATATCAGCCGTGCCATCAACAATGCCCTGCAAAAGATCATCGACGGACTCAGCAGCGGCGCCGAGCAGGTTACGGCCTCATCTACACAATTGTCATCTGCCAGCCAGCAGCTCTCGGAGGGAGCCAGCGAACAGGCTGCCAGCCTGGAGCAGACTACCTCCTCCATGGAAGAGATGGCCTCCCAGACAAAGCACACCTCCAGTAATGCCAATGAAGCGGAACGGGCAATGAAAGAGGCCCAGCCTATTATTGAGAACGGCGTACAGGCGATGAAGCGGATGTCGGAGACGATGGAAGAGATCCAGACTTCCTCCATGGAAACTACCCGCATCATAAAAACCATCGACGATATCGCTTTTCAGACCAATTTGCTGGCGTTGAACGCCGCTGTGGAAGCGGCGCGTGCCGGTGAGGCGGGCAAAGGGTTCGCGGTAGTCGCCGAAGAGGTACGGAATCTGGCTCAGCGAAGTGCCGAAGCGGCCAGAAACACATCGGAACTCATTGAAAAGTCGCAGTCCAGTTCCCACAGGGGATCGGAGGTCGCGACGGAAGTTTCGGATAACCTGGTGCGAATCAAGGAGAGCATCGACAATGTCAGTACCCTGATTATTGAAATCTCCGCGGCCAGCAAGGAACAGGCAACCGGCATCTCGGAAATGAACAGTGTGATGGCGGAAATGGACAAGGTGGTACAGACGAATGCCTCGAACTCCGAAGAGACGGCCAGCTCCGCCGAAGAGCTTTCATCCCAGGCCAGTGAGCTTAATCAAATGGTGGACATGCTTGTAGCCCTGGTCGGGTCGAAGAACGGAAACAGCTACAACGGACACCATACGGGTAAATCGACCGGCAACGGTTACTCTCGCGGCAATTCCTCCGGTTCAAACGCTCACACATTGCTTCGTCCACAGCCATCCGCTGGTCAGGGTTTCCGTGAGCCGTACGGACGAAACGGAGGTAACGGCACTCGCAAAAAGAATCAAAAAGAAGCCAGGGAGCTGATTCCCCTGGACGATGGCGATTTGAGTGATTTCTAATCCTCAGGCCGAACCGGCACATCGCGGTTACGAACGGGCTTGAAGAGGCGCTCGCGTTTCGGCGTACGCCACTGGATTGATCAAAAAAATTGCGAACACATGTCCGGGTTTTCGGGCGGGTTCGTCATGCTGTCAGAAGTTGTATTTCAACGAAGCCATCACCAGGTTGCCCGCATTCGCGAATGCCGAGTCGTCGCTGCCGGCAAAAAACTGGGCCAGAAGCTGCATGTCCAGGTTCTGGAGAACCGACCATGTCAGTGATGGTGACAGGAATACGGAGGATTCGTCAGGATAAAAAATCGCGGCAAGCGATCCGTCCAGCAGTGGATGAACGGGGTAGGTTGCCTGTGCGGTGAATTGATAGCGGGAGAAGGAAGGGTTGTCGGGAGTAAGCGGCTCGGCCAGCAGCGAGAATGTATCCATCCCCCCATCCTTGTTGTACAGCGCTTCGGTCACAAGAAACAGGCTGTTCGAGAACATGTAGTCGATGGAGGCCGAGGCGATGAGATTGGTTGCCCGTGAGCCGTCCGTCTCGTTGATGTCGGCATAAAACATCACCTCTCCCTTGAACCCGGCATCCCTCAGGTTACCCGCCCAGCCGGCACCGGTGGTAAACCGCTCGCGATAGTATCCGCCGATCACCTGGATATCGTAACCACGGGTATTAAAAGAGTACAACATGGCCGCCACACTGTTTTCCAGATTTCGGGCCGGACTCACGGCCAGTTCCATCCGGGAGCTGAAACCAAGAAATCGCCGGATCCTGATGGCGTCGCTGCCCGGCCGTTCAGGATAGCCGAAGTCGTAGAACGAGTAGATGTTGAAGATGTCGTTGGGGTTGGTGATCATGTTGACGCCCCAGTTCACTCGTTGCCGGCCGACACGAATATTCCAGGCACCCCGGTCCCATTCGGCATACAAACGATCGGGGATATGGTGCAGCACCCAGCTGTTCTGCTCGGTTATCATCCAGGAAAGATTCACCAGTCCGTCGTCGGTATCAATACCGGCCGCATACTCCGGAAAGTCCCGGATGAGGTCCCCGCCAAAGATTCGGGTTCGCATTTGCCAGTGAAAACTCAGATCCGATCCGGCATCCCACCTGACGTTGAGCCGGTTTTGCAGGCGATACTCCATCCAGGTGTCGCTGCCGACCGGTTCCGGAAGATCCGCGGAAATGCGTACCGGCATGCCTTGCAGATACCCGCGGATTTGAAGGCGGTCACCTGACCAGGCGCGCAGCTCCTCCGCACCCGCAATCCAGACCAGAAGAAGTATGGCCGGGATCACTATGCGAAACGGTACAGGACGGCGCGGCAGGATGCTTCTCCGCTCACACCGGGTGTCGGGGCTACACATACAAACGGGTTCACGATGATGCGGCATGGTTCTTCTCCTCGTGACGGATTTCATCCCCATCCACGGCACCATCCACCATGGTAATTACCCTCCGGGCCCGGTCTATGACCCGCTGGTCGTGAGTGGAGAACACAAAGGTGACATCCTGTTCCCTGTTCATGCGGCTCATGATATCCAGCAGATTCATGGCCGACTCGGAATCCAGATTGGCGGTCGGTTCGTCGGCCAGAATGAAACTGGGTTCGGAAGCCAGGGCCCGGGCAACGGCAACGCGCTGCTGTTGGCCTCCCGACATCTCCTTGGGGCGCGCATCCTTGCGGTCGCCGAGTCCCACCTTGTCGAGCAACTCATCGGCACGGCGATGCATCTCCTTTTTATCGCGATTTTGCAGCAGCATGATAAACGAGACATTTTCGCGTGCGGTGAATACCGGGATCAGGTTATAGTGCTGGAAGACAAAACCGATATTCCGGAGCCGGAAATCGATCAGCTTGCTGTCTTTCATGCCGGTTATGTCGGTGCCGTTGACAATCACCCTGCCGGAGCTCGGCTTGTCAAGTCCACCGATCATGTTGAGCAGTGTGGTTTTACCGGAACCCGACGGACCCACAATGCTGGTGAATTCGCCCGGTTCGATGGTGATGGAGACATCGCGCAGGGCATGTACCGGGACGGTGTCCGGATTGTATACCTTTGACAAATTTTCCGTTTTTACAAGTGCCATGATGGTTCATTTTGAGAGTTATTTGAAAAAACCGGTTTCCGAAGCCTGCCCGATACCGATGATGCCGCTGACGGCAGCACCCGGCGTCGGGCGGCGGACTGCACATTTCAGGAATCCCTGGCCGCCTCCAGCGGTTTGATACGGACCGCCTTCATGGCCGGATAAAACGATGCGAGCAGGGTAATGATGATCACAATGACAATGACGGTTACAAAATCGGTGGTCGTCATGAACGGATAGATCATATAATCGAAACCGACCATGGCGGCTCCATCGGCAAACATTTCCAGGTTGATCCCGGTTTTGCCGAGCCGCATGATGCTGAGCCAGGCCAGCAGAATACCCGCGAAGGCGCCGGTCATGGTAAGTATGGAAGCCTCGAGCATGATCATACCGAACACCCGGAGTTTGCTCATTCCGATTGAAAGCAGCATGCCGATCTCTCTCATGCGTTCGAACAATGCCATGAGCATGGTATTCAGGATGCCAAATCCCAGCGCGATCATGAAAATCACGGTCAGGATAATGACCATGAGTCCGCCCAGCGCGACAATCATGCTGAGTTCCGGAGAGAGTTCCCGCCATGTCTGCGCGTGGATTCCTTCGAATTGATCGTTCAGTTCGGCCACCAGGGCGTCAGCCCGTTCAACATCCTTCAACATGATCCCGATTTCGTGGGAAACCGGCTGATCGGCGAGCAAATCCAGCAGATCGGCGGATCGCACAAAGATATTCCGGCGGTCATAATCTGATGAAGCCGATTCAAAAAAGCCGGAAATGAAAAAGGAGCCGGAGGTCAGCTCGCCATTCATATTCTCGAAGGTGAGCACAATCCGGTTTCCGATGCGCATGTTGTGGTCATCCGCCATAATCCGGCTGATGATTACGGCATTGCGCATTCCGGTGTCGAGATATTCGCCCTCGACCATATTCTCGTGGAACCGGGTAGTTCGCGTTTCGGTCTGCGTGTCAATACCCCGGATGCGGACTCCGGAGGTTTTTACCGGAGATTGCAGCATCCCTTCGGTGATGGTCCGGGAGGTGTGCGATGCGACATCGGGATGATCCTTCAGCCATGCGGAGACGTCATCGTGGTTCGGTATGTAGTTCCAGGGGAAGAGATCGGCGAGAAATTCCGGGTGATGGACCTGGGCGTGCGTAACCTCCCGTTCGATCATGTAGTCCATGCGCTGCTGAAGCAGTCCGTTGGCCCAGCCGACTATCAGCAGGGCGGACCACAATCCGATCGTGATGGCAGCCAGCATGACGCCGCTGCGTGCCGGATGGCGCCAGATATTCCGCCAGGAAATGGTTATCAACGTTTTCATGTGGTTAAAATTTCTGATTTGTAAGGTCAAATGATATCGAACGGCAATGCACCCTCTTACCCCGCAAGTCAAACGGTGGCAGCCATATTCGTGTCATGTCAGCTCCTCGCTGCATCAAGAATATTCAGCCGGGATATTTTTACCAGTGGAAATAGAAACACCACCATGGCGATCAGAAACACATAAAAACCCTGCATGTAAAACTGATCGGCGGCAAAAGACATGGGCAGCAGCGGTTCAAAGCCCATGTCAAGCAGGGCTACGGCGGCATCCCCGCTCAGCCGGATCGGATTGATGAGCCAGAGAATCCCCCAGGCCGCCGCCATACCGGCCAGCACACCGATGATACTGATGAAGAGCGTCTCGAGGAAGACTACGGCACACAGGCGCCCGCGCTTCATCCCGATCGACAAAAGTACGCCGAACTCACGGAGTCGCTCCATGGTCATCGTCAGTACCGTTCCCAGAAATCCGAATCCGATGACGATATAAAGGACAAGCGTGATAAACCGCGGACCGGCAAGGTCCAGCTCCATCAATTCCAAAAGTTCGGGCATAAGCTCGGGCCAGGTCAGAACAACCAGCTCCCCGTCTTCAAATTCACTTTTCAACGAGGCGGCTACGCTGCCTGTCTGCCGCTCCCGTTCCGGAGAAATCAGCAATGCGGTGAGGTGGTCTTCTGCAGATAACAGCCACTGCGCGCTTTCCAGAGGCATGTACACCGCCATGTTGTCCAAATCACGAATCGGATGCCGTATCACGCCGGAAATTTCAAACAGGCCGCTGGCCGACATGCCAAACCGGCCCTGCCCGATCAGGATCAGGGTATCCCCGGCTGCAAGCTGCAGGCGGTCGGACAATCCGCTTCCAATTACGACAGCCTGCTCTCCCGGCTCAAAAAAACGGCCGTCATCCAGATAGTCGCGGAAGTTGTTAAAGCGATGCTCTTTTTCCAGGTCGACGCCCAGCACTACCGAACCGCGGGTATACCCACCGTTGGCGGCCAACATGAAGGTTTCGATTCTCGGAATCAGATGTGTGATACGTTCATCCGCGCCAAGAACCTGATCGCGGATCTCCTCGTCGTAGTAAAACGCATTATCGAGAGACGATTCGTCATCAAAACGGTAATCCTGCAGCTGGATATATCCGGTACTGAAGCTAACCGTGCGATCGATAATCATCTCATAACTGCCTCGGTTTACCGACTGCATCATGATGGCGGCAATCACGGCAAAGACAATGGCGGAGACGGTGATCAATGTGCGTCTGCGCTTGCGCCAGATATTTCGCCAGGCGAGTTTGATATAGATAAGCATGGGATCGGGGGCTTAGCGTTGGCGCTGCATATTCTGCTGGGTAAAGAAGCGGCGGTCGATATCAATATCGAATTCCAGTTTCTCATAGACCAGGATGGTCTGTTCATTCTCCTTGCCGGCAGGAATTACCGTAATCCGGGTGGGTATTTCGCGGTCATTCATGGTGCGAATCTCATCCAGCTTCATGGTATTGACCAGCTCCTCCTGCTGGTCGTAGTTCTCAACACGCAACTGAACATACGTGTCGGTGCAGATCCACATTTTTACCTTGCCCCAGACGATCGGGGTATCGGGTTTGGGGATAAGGCGAATGACCCAGGCGTTTCTGCCCTCATACTCCCCGGTCCGGAGAATCTCATGCTCAAAATCCTCAACGGTGTCGGAGTCGCGCACCAGGTCGTCGTTGGTGAAATCGGACCCCATCCAGGATTGCGCCATCATGGAAGACGGGAGACGGATGGTGCGGTCGATGCGCGGGTCGTAGTTCCAGATATCGTTTTCACGCATCAGAAAGGCGGTTCCCTCATCACGCGACGGCGCGGTGATGATGATCATGGAGTAGTCGCGGCCAAGCATCCACGAACGCATGGACACTTCCCGCTGGTAGCGGGGCCGCTCGATACGCATGGTCATTTCGGCGTAGTTGGAATTGCCGCGCATAACCTGCTCCATCCGGTCAATGATTTCGGCGGGGCCCTGACTCTGCCCCCGGGCGTCGGCTAACGGCATCGCAGCCAGCAGGCAGATCAGCAAAATGGATTTGGTAATAGTTTTGTAAAACATGGGATACTCCCTGTTCAGGTTGATCTGTTCTTTTTCTCCTTCTGATTTTTTTCCTTCCACTGCTCGTAATAGTCTGTTGTCATGAGAATCCGGAAGGTGTGGTCTATCACGTGCTCCTTGCGTTCCTCCAGGAACTTGTCGTACTGCTCATCAGTCAGTTCATAGGCTGTCTGGACCGAAATCCTGGAAATAAAAGCATAAGTGCACATCCCCAGCATGCTGACGGCCAGCTGACCCGCATCGACATCCGGATGGTAATGGCCCCGGGCCTTGCCTTCATCGATCTGATCCATGAATGTGGTAGCGCTGAGGCCGGGATGCCCCGGTTCTTCGCTTTTGCTGACCGGAATGCTTTTTTGTGCCATTTCCAGCACCTTGTGCGGATTTTTGGAAAACTCATGCACCACAAAAAGCGGAAGCCGCGGATGCGTAATCATGGTATCGTGATAACGCCGCACAAATGTGATGATCTGATCCTCAACATGCAGCTCCGGATTTCGCAGGATGACGGCTAGCGGCGCCATCAGCGTGGTATAATCCTCCTCGAAGATGACATCAAAAAGATGCTGCTTGCTACGGAAATAGTAGTGAAGCATCATCTTGTTAATGCCCGCTTCATCGGCAATCGCCTGCATCCGGGCACCCGCGTACCCGTCAATCTGGAAAATTTTTCGTGCCGCTTCTTTTATTGCTTGTTCCGTATTTTTTTCGACTTCACTCATATTTATTCTGAAATTGGCCCGTAAGCCTTATTACACTATGCAAATCAGTTAATCCCGCAGGATAATCCTAATGGTTCAACCAAATGGTTTATCCAAGTATAATAAACTTCCCGAATCGTGTCAATAGATTCCGAACCGTCTTTTTAAATTATTATTAAGGCAGGCTTCCCGTGTCGATGCAGTGAATTCCACCGGCACCGTCACCATGGGAACCATCACAGCAACCGCCCATGCCCGAAGCGCATAGCGCCGAAGTATCAACCGATTTAATCCCGCTTATTTGGTAAAGTTTTTGGATATTGCCTGGGTGGTGTGCTTGTAAATCTCAACTAAAATTTCTGGTCCATGAAATCATCATCCGTATGTTCGGTTCCCACTTTTGTCATTTTGTTCCTCTTTGTAGCAGCAGCTGCCTGCAATACTGCCGGGATCGATACCGCCGACCGTCAACCCCACCCTGACTGGGAAAACCCGGAGATGATTGGCGTTAACAAGGAGGATCCTCACGCCACCCTTGTTCCGTATTCCAGCCGGGAAGCCGCGTTAACCATGGATCGAAGCAACTCTCCCTATGTCCGCACTCTCAGCGGTGACTGGCAGTTTCATTGGGCGCCGAATCCTTCGGAACGCCCCTCCGGTTTTTACAGCAACGATTTTGATTCGGGCGACTGGGACCTGCTTCGGGTCCCTTCCAACTGGCAGCTGGAAGGTTTTGGAAGCCCGATATACATCAATTTCGGATTTCCCTTTCCAACCAATCCACCCTACGTGGATCATGAACAAAACGAGGTCGGATCCTACCTTAAGACCTTCGAGATTCCGGACGACTGGGACGGACGCGAGGTCTTTCTCCATTTTGAGGGTGTGAATGGCGCATTTTATCTGTGGGTCAACGGCGAGAAAGCCGGCTACAGCCAGGGCAGTAAAACACCGGCCGAATTTAACATCACCGAATACCTTCGGGACGGCGAAAACAGTGTCGCATTGGAGGTTTACCGCTGGTCGGATGCCAGCTATCTGGAAGACCAGGACCGCTGGCGCTGGAGCGGGATTTATCGGGATGTATTCCTTTTCTCAACGCCCAAAACGCACATCCGGGATTTCTTTGCCCATGCCGAGCTGGACGAAGAGTATCGCCACGCACATTTGACGATTGATGTCGAAATCGCGCGTTATGTGAACGAACGTGCATCGGATGATGGCGCTTCCCCTGGTGAAGCACATCGCCTGTCGGTCGAGCTGGTCGATAATGCGGGCCGCACCGTGACCACCGACCCGGCTATGCAGATGCCTGTACCGGATATTGAAGCGGGATCCCTGCAGACCGTCTCCCTGGAAGCGCACATCGAAAATCCCAAAAAGTGGACCGCGGAAACACCGAATCTCTACACCCTGCTGCTCACGCTTTGGGATGAGGCCGGAGAACCAACCGAAATCCTCAGCCACCAATTCGGGTTCCGGCAAATTGAAATCCGTAACACACAGCTGCTTGTCAACGGAGAACCGATCCTCCTAAAAGGGGTCAATCGCCATGAGCATGATCCGTTTACCGGGCGGGCGATCTCGCGCGACAGTATGATCGCCGAGATCAAGCTCATGAAACAGCACAATATCAATGCGGTTCGCACGGCACACTACCCGAACGATCCGGTCTGGTACGAGCTTGCCGATCGCTACGGCCTGTATCTGGTCAACGAAGCGAATATCGAGTCGCACGACTCCTGGTATGTGGTAGATCCGTACCTGGCCGATCGGCCCGTCTGGCGAGAAACGCATCTGGACCGCATCCGATCCGTCGTACACCGGGATAAAAATCATCCCTCCGTGATTATCTGGTCACTGGGTAATGAGTCCGGAATTGGCCAAAACCTGGTGGACGGCGCCAACTGGATCCGGGAATTCGATCCCACACGGCCTGTCCATTATCTTTGGGACTGGCCCATGGAAACGTGGGTGACGGAGGCGACCGATCTGGCCGTGCCGATGTACGCGGGTATTCAACAAATTCAGGCCTATGCCGAAAACGATCCCGAAATGCCTCTCATTTTGTGTGAGTACGCGCATGCGATGGGCAACAGCGTCGGCAATCTCCAGGATTATTGGGATACCATCAAGGCCTATGACGTGCTTCAGGGTGGATTCATCTGGGACTGGGTGGATCAGGGCCTGGCCAAAACCGATGATCAGGGCGAAACATATTGGGCCTACGGAGGCGATTTCGGGGAAGAAGTCCATGACGGGAATTTTTGCATCAACGGCATAGTAATGCCCGACCGCGAACCCAGTCCGGCTATGCCGGAAGTCAAAAAAGTGTACCAGGACATTCATGTGCGGATGCCTGATGATGCCGGCGCCGGCCGATTCGAGGTCTTTAACGAGTACTTTTTCCGGGATCTGGACTTCGTGGATGCCCGATGGACCGTGACGGAAGACGGACATGTGATTGCTGAGGGCATGGCAACGCTGCCCGAGATCAAGCCGCAAACGTCCGGTGAGATTCAGGTTCCGCTGACCAACATCGCCATGGACCCGGCATCCGAATATATTTTAACGCTCTCTTTCATGCTGGCGGATGATCACAAATGGGCACCGGCGGGCCACCTGGTTGCCTGGGATCAGTTCATTTTGCAGGATGGGGAGTACAGCGATCCATTTGGCGCTGTTACCGATGCGGGAAACGGGTCTGATCTGTCACTTGAAGAGGAGGAGCGTCATTATGTGATCTCCGGAGAGACGTTTCGTGCGTATATCGACCGGGAGACGGGCGCGCTCGTTCGCTGGACCGTCGACGGCCATGAGATGCTTACCGCGCCTCTTGTTCCAAATTTCTGGCGGGCACACACCGACAATGACGATGCCAATGGCCATGGTCTTGCCCATCTGCTTGCCGAGTGGGAGAATGCCGCCGAAAACCGGGAGTTGACAGATATCAAAACCCGTCAGGATGAAAACGGCCATGTCACAGTCACAACCGAATTCCGTATTCCTGTTGGGGATGCAAGTTACACCAATACATACGAGTTCGATGCCAACGGACGGATTCGCATAGGAACAGCGATCAACCCGGACCCGGATCATGAGCCCATGATGCGGCTGGGCATGCAAACCCGCATACCTGACGCGATGGAACGAACGACCTGGTATGGGCGCGGGCCTCATGAAACATACGAGGACCGTAAAACCGGGGCACAAATCGGCATTTACGACCTGCACACACGTGATCTTGCCGTCGACTATGTCAGGCCGCAGGAAAACGCCAACCGTACCGATGTTCGCTGGGTGGAGTTTCGTGATGCCGACGGACTCGGCTTTAAAGTCTCAGGCACACCACAGTTGAATTTCAGTGCCTGGCCCTACAGCCAGCAGGAGCTTGACGAAGCCACCCACACCTATCAGCTCAAGGGTGATCGCGATTACTTCACACTCAACCTGGATTACGGACAAATGGGTGTCGGGGGCGACAATTCGTGGTCGGAGGGAGCCAGGCCGCATCCGCAGTACCGGCTCGAGGCGCGGCCCTATACCTACACGATCACACTCGAACCGTTAGTTGCGAAGTAAGCTGATGATCGGGCGAGCCGGGTTTGTCATTAGCGGATCGGAACAAGCCTGGCCACCCATCCACCGCCGCTTGCCATCGAAACAGATATCCGGTCGGTGTTTGTGACAAGCTTCACCTCACGCACATAATCACGCGCGTCCCGGTTTGCATTCACTCCGTCCCGGAAAATCACCGCTTCGTACTCACCCTCCGGCAGAAACGAGAAATCAAGCGTCAGCTCCTTGCCATCCCAGTTGGTCATTGCTCCGACATACCAGTTGTCTCCGTTACGGCGGGCAATAGCGGCATACTCGCCAATCTTTCCGGCAAGCGGAACCGTTTCGTCAAACACCGTGGGAATGGATGTGATGAAATCCACGCTTTCCTGTTCGGCTCTGTAGGCGCTTGGGTTATCGGCGAGCATCGCCAGCGGTGACTCGTACATCACATACATCGCCAGCTGATGGCATCGCGTGCCCTGGGTCATCGGCATCGAGTGAACCGGCCGGAAGTTATGACGATTCGCGTTGCGCATACCGCCGGGGGTATAATCCATCGGACCCGCCAGCATTCGGGTGAACGGAATTGCCACATTGTTAGATGTAAGATCCTCATCCTCCCATTTATGATACTCCAGGCCCCGCACTCCTTCATAGGTGATGGCATTCGGCCAGGTACGCTGCAGGCCGGTGGGGGGATACGTCCCGTGGTAGTTCACCAGCATCTCATACTTAGCCGCCTTTCGGGCTGCGCGATAATGGAAGTTGATGACGAACTGGTCGTTCCGGTCCATAAAGTCGATCTTGAATCCCCTGACGCCCATCCCGGCATAAAGGGCAAAGATTTCCTCCATGTCCCGGTGCACCGGAACCCATCCGGCCCAGAGCAATACATCCACATTATTTGCCTTTCCATGAGCGATAATCGCTTCGAGATCGATCTCCGGAATCGTCTCCATCAAATTATTGCTCTCAATGGACCACCCTTCGTCCAGAAGGATGTATGCGATGCCGTTCTCGGCGGCGAAATCGATGTAATGCTTGTACGTTTCGGTGTTGATACCGGCTTCAAAATCCACTCCGGAGATGTTCCAGTCGTTCCACCAGTCCCAGGCAAGCTGTCCTTCGCGGATCCACGAATCGTCGTCAATACGTGAAGGAGATGCAAGTCTGAATACCATGTCATTGTCCAGCAGCTCGGCATCCTCATTGGCCACGACGACGGCACGCCACGGGAAAACGCGATCCCCGTCGGTTCGGGCAATATAATTGGCGCGTTTGGTGGAAAAGAGCTGGAGATTATTGTAGCCGCTTTGCAGCTCCTCCAGTGAGTGACGCGCAAAATGAGCGGAAAGTCCATACTCATGCGTTCTGCTTGGGACGATGAACATGCCCGGATAATCCTCGACATCGACCTCCAAAAGTGCGGCCCGTTTGTCGCCAACTTCAATCACCAGTGGAAGGTGGGACAACCTTTCCGGATCAAATTCCGTCAATGGAAACGGATTATAAAAACTCTCGAAGGAGCTTGAGTAGCGTACTCCTTCCGGAGTCTCCAGGTAGGGGATATGTCCGACATGGTTTTCCGCGAAGTTGAAAGCCACATCCTCCCACCGGATGGTCAGTTCTCCGTCATGTGAAGTCACAAACCGGTAGGCGGCGCCATCGTCATAGGCGCGAAAAATGAGTCCGAAGTCTCCTTCAAACGAAAGTGCCAATTCGTTGAAACGGTCGGGCACCTCGCTTTTTTTGTACAGGCGGGTGTGGATGACTTCGTCCGCCGAGCGCTCGGACACGTCGGTAAGTACCGGATTCGCGCCAAATGTCGTGCCGTCATCCAGATGCATGGCGATGGACGATTCGTCCAGAATAAGATCCCCGTCGTGGGTGATGGTCCAGCGGATATCGGCTCCGATCGTGACTGTCGCGACCAGGAGTCCGTCTGGTGATCTCAGCACAACCTCGTTATCAACCATACCGGCTGTTGCCGCTTCGCTGATTTGCAGCGTCAGTAAACTGACGGTAAACAGCAAGAACCCTGATCGTACCCTCTTCAAAATTTTCATACCAACCCTCTGTTTTATAATGTTTCGCCCCTGTGCATGGACCATTGCAACGAGTTAACGATAACATACACGATTGCGGGGAAAAAGCCAATCCCGCAGTGTCGAGAGAGCTGTTTTTGCGATCACGGAGGGGTCGGCAGGTACCATGGCCCGGATACCGGGATGTTCTCAAACGTCCCGGTGAATGTCGCTCTGGTGTATTCATCGGGATGCAAATCCAGCCGTTCGGCTTCCGAATAGTTGTACATCGGCATTGCGAAGCTGCCGCTGACAACGCCGATTACTTCACCATCCAGAACCTCTTCGGTCCGCTCGATGGTCAGGGTATATCGGGAATAGTCATCAACATCTCTGCTGGTCGGAACCCATTGATCCCCCGACGAGTCGTAGAAATCGGGAATCGACCAGTTTTCGGATCCGAAATCCGGGGCCCTTACCCATGGCAGTTCCCGGACCCACTCGCCCGAATCGCCGATGGTGGTGGAAGCATAAAGCACGATATATCCTCCCGGACCCTGACCGGGCCAATCGCCGAAGATATTGCTCACGTTCATGAGGCTGCTTGCCAGATAATCGGCTCCGACATCGCCGGTCTCATAGGTGAAATAGGGCGACGAAACGGTCAGCTCTCCGCAGGACTCCCTGACAAAAAACGAGACCTCGTCGGTGAGCGGTTCATCGAAATCGGGATGATTATAGGCGACGGCGATGCTCACACGTCCCACGCCGGACGGTGTGTAGAGTCCATCCTGGGAGAGCGAACCGGGTCCGCTGAGCGCGTAATCCAGCTCGGAAAACGGGATTTGCTCATCATCGCCAAGATTGGCCGTGAACTGGATATCGTCCTGATCCGGTACGATGCAACCCGGCCGGGGCGAAAGATATAAAAATGACTCCGGTTCATCCTCTTCCTCCTCACTTAGAATGATCGCCGCGTGGTCTCGTCGCACCGGATCGTTTCCGGCGCGTGGCCCGTCGCGTGTGCCGCTTTCCGCGAAAATCATGTAGGAGCCTTCCGACTCCTCCGCGAACGCGAGGAAGAGCATCTCATTATCGGGTCCGAATGGCTCAAATTCCACCGGATCCGGACCTTCCAGCACTTCATAGTACCAGTTGACGGATTCGTCATGAGCATTTTCCACCGAGGCTGCCAGTGTGATTTCGTACTGGAACATGGATTCGGGTCCCATTCGGATGATGTTGGTCGCCATGCCCTCCATTCCGAGAATTTCTATCTCCACATCGATTGCGCGCACCTCCAGATCTTCCCGGGCGCTGGAGTGGTTGTCCTGGAATGCGCCCGGAGCGGTTTGCACCCACAACTCCGCCTCGCCGGCAGCCAGAGGCTCATAGCCTCTGTCGTCATCGATAAAACCGAACGGTGGCGTTTCCGCCTGTGAAACTATTTCCCAGGTGAAATAGTCTTCATCGGAGGCCGGGTCGATCGTTAACGGGCCGTAAATCGTGGCCGGGTAATTAATCGGACCGCTTTCGGCACTCAGACCCAATCCCGCAGTCGCGAAGCCCTGAACAAGTTCGGTCGTCTCCCCGACCAGCCCCTGGATCGCGTCGGTTTGACGGGCGATGCTTCCCACTTTTTCACCGACTTTGCCCAGACCGGGTATGGCACCGATAGCATCCGGCCAGGTCAGTGTAAAGCCGTTTGCCTCTGCCTGCAGCGAGGCCTCCCATTCACCGGTATCTTCGGAGTCTTCATAAAACGATGCCGGATCCACCGTCAGCTGGATATCCCGCAATTTGGACGGGTACTGGTCTTCGCAAATACCCAGGATCAAATCCATCAGAAACAGATTGAGCGCAGCCACTCCTGCGGCCGGGGCACTGGGTGGAACCAGAAATGCCACGCCGGTAAGTACCAGTCCGCCGCCAACCCGTGACGCCTGAGCAGCTCCGGTATTTGCATTGGCACACCGGGCCTGGGCGCTCATGTAGTTACTCAATGCCTGGGCGGATGACAAAGAGACGTGTTCAAGTCCGAACGATTGCTGAAAATCACTATCCGGTAATCGTTTGCCGGTTTCGGCTTCGGCCAGTTGCTCCAGTTCGGGCAGCTCCGAGAGTTCTTCAATCAAGGCGGCGAAGTCGGCGGCGTAGCCGGATGCCGTCAAAGCCGCTTCCATCAACTCCATGGCCTCTTCATCCGTATCGGCGGCAATCGGCGCGTCCCCGTTGATAATGGCGCGGATATTATTGGAAAAGCCTTCGCCTTCCAGCATGTGAAAGCCGGCGGCGATGGGTAGCACATCGGGAGTGAGGGTGGCCGGATCGGTACTCAGCAGTTCGGCTTTGGTATACCCGATGGCTGCGGCGCGTGCAAGCAGCATATCCTCCAGGTCATCGGCGATGGCGGTCAGGGTTCCGGGCGCCGGCGCCATGGGCTCGATTTCGAAGGGAATCCCTTCGCAGACAACGGACTCATCCTCGCTGACGATAACCAGATGCGCCGCACCGCCCTCCATGAGGTTCACAGGATGCAGCGGAACGGCAACCCGAGCCTCGCCGCCATCACCGATGCGTTCGATGAATGCGGGATGGCGGGCATCCTCGTCCGGCTCATCGGTCGTCGCGTCGTAAAACCAGGCCATTGGTTCCTGGCCGAACTCTTCGCCCAGGCCTTCAAGTTCGATATATCGGGCCGGGACCGAACCACTTTCCGCCGGCTGCAGATTGGCGCACGCGACCGCAGGATCCGCTCCGGCCGGTTGCAGTACGATGTCGTACTCATGGGTACCGGGTGTATCAATGTGAACCGAATACTCTTCGAATCGCCCGTCACCATGCACTTTCAGCGTCACTGATCCGGTATCAAACAGTGAGAATGGCTGCTTGATGCCGGTCCGGACCGGTGCCTCATCCCGGACGGAGGGAGGTGCGGATCCGTGGACAACGGCCAGCCGCGCACCGCTTCCCGAAAGCGAGGTAACCTGGCGTGTCGCGCTAAAGCCATTTCCCCGAACCCGCACCAGATAGCTGCCGGCACTGGTCGGCATGCCGATGTGCACGGTATGCCGGCCGGGGTTCATTCGTTCTTCGAGGGAGGTGACCAGGCGCCCGTCCACACTGAAAAGCTCAATACGGTATACCCCTTCAGCAGCTACACGCACAGGGAGGATGGACTGCCCCCCCGTAGGGTTGGGATATATCGGTTCCAGTTCAAACTGGCCGGGTGTTTCATCGGATCGGCCGGGGTCGGCAGAAGTCACCGTCCGGGAAACGCTGTAGCCCCCCTCTGCGGAGGTCGTATCCCGATCGATCAGCACATCCTGTGCGTCGACAAGATCCACAATCAAGCCCGGAACAGGGTCACCGCCGGGATCGATGACCGTTCCGGTAATATGGTACTCGTGGCCGTGCTCTTCAAGTGTGATCGTCGACCCGGACAGGACAACCGGCAACAGAAACAGGGTCAATGTAACAGACAGGGGACGTAGCAATTGTTCCATACCTTCTCGTCAAGTGTACGTGATTGGCACAATGGGACAGTGGCAGGCCATCGATATATGCGCGGGTTGCTCTCTGGCGGGAGGGGATGGCCAAAAACGAAAACCCACAGCCCCGACACCGACAAACTTAACAATAATTAGTTGATATTTCAACACTTGCGGGCAAGCGCCTGTCAATAAGTGCGTTGATCAACCTGATCGACTTTTCATTCGCATGCAGCACAAGCGTTTATGATCCGTAATTGCCATCCGTGTCGCATCGGATTCAAAAGCTGTGCTACCATTATCGGCACCCGGGTTTGTGCCCTGCTGCCAGCATTGCCGAAAATATCCGAAACCGGATTTCTACACTTGAAGTTGTTGATAGGGGCCATTGCTTGATTCATTCTCCGGTTTATGTACCTTTCCTTTTCAGCCTGGCCGGTAACCCTGTCCGTCCGGGACAACACTACGTTCATTCTCGGCATCATGTCACGCTTATTCCGAAACACCGCCCGTAAAATTGGCCTTCCACCTGGCACACCGGTTTTCACCGGACGAAAAAAAGTCGACAGCCTTCATGTTTCATGGATTGACTACAATAACGATTACCTGGATGAGCAGGAGTCAAAGGAAATTGAGGCGATTTTCCCCATGCGCGACACCGGAACGGTGTCATGGATTACGATCACCGGCCTGCATGACGCGGAAAAAATTGAAGCGCTTGCCCGGCATTTCGGAATCCATCCGCTGGTGTGCGAAGACATACTGAACCCTCATCAGCGGCCCAAAGTCGAAATATTCGACGACCATGTCTTTGTAACACTGAAGGTACTGGATTATGAACCCGAGAATCGTCACATCGGAATCGATCAGGTGAGCCTGATCTTGGGAAGTAATTTTGTGCTTTGCTTTCAGGAAAAGCATGAATCACTCTTCAAGCCGCTATTTACCAGAATTCGGGAACATAGAGGTCGCATCCGGAAGGTTGGCCCGGATTATCTGCTGTATGCGATCATGGACATGATCATCGACCACTATTTTCTGAACCTGGAGAGCATCAGTGACCAAATTGAAAAAATCGAGGAGCAGTTGATGTCGGCTCCCGATTCCCGGACTCTCAACGAAATCTATCAAATAAAACGGGAGGTCCTGTTTCTTCGCAAGTCGGTTTGGCCGCTGCGTGAATCCATCGGTAAACTGGAGCGGTCGGAATCGGAGCTCATTAATGAGAAAACCATTCCCTACTTGCGTGATTTGTACGACCACACCATCCAGGTGATCGACAGTGTGGAGACGAACCGGGACTTGCTGGCAGGAATGCTTGACCTGTATCTCTCCAGCGTCAGTTACCGAATGAACCAGGTGATGAAAATGCTGACCATCATCGCCACCATCTTCATTCCGCTTACGTTTGTTGTGGGTATTTACGGGATGAATTTCGAGTACATGCCCGAACTCGGGTGGCGATACGGCTATTTCGGGATACTTGGTATCATGCTGGCCATCGCCCTGGGGATGCTGGTGCTGTTCCGAAGAAGAAAATGGATATAGGGGTTGTAGGCAACCCTGCAATTCGTTCTGTGATGTCCGGAAAACAATTCCGGGTGCGGGAAATTCACTTGCCGATACCTTTCCTGACCATGGTCCCCCATTCCTTGTTTCCTTTCAGGTAGTCCACCAGGCCTTTGAGTCTCCACCATGCGTGAAGCTGTCGGTATCCGAAATTTTCAAACAGGGCGTAAACGGCCAGAACGACCACATCCATCGGTCGATCGTAGCGTCTGGTGGTCATCTCCTCGAGTAAAACGGCACTGATCGAAAGGATCATTCCGAGCACAATGGCGAAGGTCAGAAACAGCAGGGCAAAGGTCACGTTGATGGCGCCCATCCACAACGAAATTCCTACAAGAATAAAACCCGACAATTCTATTACCGGTGCCAGCAGTTCGCCAAAAACAAAGAACGGCATGGCCACCATTCCGGGTTTGCCGTAGGATGGCCGTAACATCATGTCGCGATGGCGAAACAGCGAATCAGCCAGCCCCCGGTGCCATCGGTTACGTTGTTTGGCCAGGGTTTTGCGGTCCTCCGGCACCTCGGTCCAGCAGACCGGTTCGGAGATAAACCGGATGCGATAGGGGATGTCATTATCCCGGTGATACTTGTGAAGCCGAACTACCAGCTCCATATCCTCTCCCACGGTATCGTGCAGATAACCACCGGCTTTGATCACCGCCTTTCGATCAAAAACCCCGAATGCGCCGGAAATCACAAGCAGTGAGTCGAAATAGTCCCAGCCGACCCGGCCAAACAGAAAGGCTCTCAGGTATTCAACGGCCTGAATGCGACCCAGGAACGTTTTCGGAAGCAAAACACGATCGACCATACGGTGTTTGTAGGTGCATCCGTTGGCTACGCGAATCACCCCGCCCACGGCGATGGTGTTTTCATCTTCCATGAACACACGCAGCATTTTCACTATAACATCCGGCTCGAGCATTGAATCGGCGTCGACAGCACAAATCAAATCGTTATTCGCGATATTCAGTCCGGCATTCAGGGCATCGGCCTTGCGCCCGTTTACCTTGTCAACAACCACGAGCGCAGGGTATCGCGGGGATGAATATACCTGCCGGATGGGCTTGTGTTCCAGGAACCGGGGGCGATAGCGCCGATCCGGTTTCAGCTTATAGTAGTCGATCAGTTTTTGCAGGGTATCGTCGCTGCTACCGTCGTTGACTACTACAACTTCCAGGTTTGCATACTTCAGGTTGAGCAGAGCGTTGACGGAGTGGATTATGGATTGTTCTTCGTTAAATGCCGGCGCGATAATGCTTACAGGCTTATATAAATTCGTGCTGTAAACCCCGGTCATTTTAAAAATCTGATCTACATCCCGGTATTTACGGACATTCCGGTAGGACGCCGCAATTAATATCATGTATACCAGATTGACGATAAAGAAATATCCAAGTACCAGAACATTGATGGCGAAAAGCAAACTATAGAGCATCGGAACACACCTCCTCGCTTTGTTTCATCGCTCTCCATTCCGGGAGAATTTCCCTGGAAAACAGATGATCCGGCAGATTGTTCCCTTCGCGTTTCGCCAGGGCTCTCTGAGCTGCGATTCGCACTTCAAGGTCTTCGTCATGCGCCATTCCGAGCAAAATGTCGACGCTTTCCGGGTCTGTGGCATCGGCATAGATCCTGGCTACTTCGAGCCGCACCTCCGGAAAGGGGGATTCCCGAAGGCGGAGCTTTTTGATCTCCGCTTCAATATTGCCATCCGAAAGCTCATACAGAACCCGTACCAGTGTTGCAGTGAGCTTGCCGTTGGAATCGCCGGGTAACACCAGCAGCAAAAGTTCATGCAGATTATTTTCCCATTGGTAAAAACCAAAAGTCGGAAACATGGAAATAACAGCCGCCCGTGTCTGGTCCGGTATTCGGGAATCCATTACAAAGAACACCAGTTTCTCCGAAACCTCATCCTTATCCCGGTTCTTTTCATAATAGGTGAAGATAATGTCATGAACGGCCATGGAGGCGTTTCGGGGTCTGTGCAAGAACCGGACGAGGGCCTTATCCCTCACAATACGGTCGCCGGAATTAACCAGAGCCAGTGTAGCCGCATAGGCAATAACGTTATAGGGATGGCCCTGGAGTGCGATCAGGCGGCTTACAGCCCCTTTATCAATCACTGCTTTCCGGGAAAAATATCTGCAGGCCTGGGCAACATCCATTGGACGCCGTGACCGCAACCTGCGGTAAAAATACACCCGGAACGCCGGAAGCTCTAATAGAGCCTGCAGCCTTTGCCGCTCTGCTCCCGACAGGTTCTCGATCATGAGCGTAATAACTTTATAAGCGGCCAGGATCTCGTGTTTTCTTCGAATCATGCTTGAAAACTCCTTTCGGCTCATTTCCCCATCCAGACAGGAATAGATCAACGGCTGAAGTTTCTCTTCCACTTGCTTGTCGCGCCTTCTTTTGCGGTTCATTACGAAACGACTCAGTGTGGTGTACAGAATCAATATCAGAAAAACAGCGGCGAGCAAAACAATAACTGCGGCTACAACAGCCGGTGCCCAGGCATCAATAAAAGTGGCATTGGCGGCTGACGGATTCATTCCTTTTTCTGAGACAACAGGTACAGGGCTCTTTCAATCCGGACAAGAAGATTGTCGATATTAAACGGCTTCTGGATACAGTCATGAACTCCGAGCTCAAACAGTGCCTTGATTTCACTGCTCATTTCCTTTCCGGAAAGTATGATGATCCGGTTGGGGTCAATCAGATTGAATTCACGGACCTGTTCGGCCACTTCACGTCCGTCGATCCCGGGCATCATCAGATCCAGTATGACCAGATCGGGTTGCAACTCTCCGATGGCATGCAATCCGTCGATCCCGTTATCCACATGATCCACCTCAAAACCCTTTTTGGTCAGGCGAAACTTAATGAACTTTGCCACAGCGGGGTCATCATCGATAATCAATACTTTTGGATTCATTATTACTCCGGTATTTCAATAGTAAAAACGGTTCCTTTATCCGGTGCTGATGTCACACTGATTGTACCCCGATGCAGCTCTACGCTTTTCTTAATGAAGAGCATGCCAAGGCCGCTGGTCTCCTCCCCCTCGGTTCCTCTTCGGCGTATGCTTTTGTTACCGGAGTACAAACTTTTCAGTTGTTCCTCTGAAAGTCCGATTCCGGTATCTTCCACCCGAAGAACAAGCGATCGTGGAGTCCCTTCCACCACGCCAACCGAGACAAAAACGCGCCCGTGTCGCGGGGTAAACTTGACGGCATTGCTGATCAGATTTCCTGTGATATGCTTCCACCGTTCCGGGTCGATCTTGAACCTGAGGTTGTCCGGAAGATCAACCGCCAGCTCCTGCTCCTTGATCATGGCGAAGGGCTGATACAATTTGATGACATCCCTGGTTAGCTCTGCAACATCCATCACCTTCCGATGTAACGCAAACGATTCATTGCGGAGATAGTCCGAATTTAGCATCACATTTACAATCCCAAGCATATGCTTTGCGGCATCCTCCATAATGGAGTAGATCTCCCTCTTTTCTTCATCTTCGGTTTCCTGGTGCAAGTACTCGGCAAATCCCACTATGCCCATCAGGGGATTACGCATATCATGACTAACGATGCGCATAAGCTCATCCTTGGCACGACTTTCCTCCTCGAGAACCCGGTTGAGACGTGTCAACTCCATTCGTGATACAACTTCATCCGCCAGTGTGCGCAAGGCCTGTTTGTCTGAAGGAGTCAAAGCGTTCGGCTTGCGATCAATCAAACAAAGCGAACCGATGTTGTGTCCGTCGGGTGTTTTCAAGGGGGCACCGGCGTAGAACCGAAGCTGCATACCCCCCGTGACATTGGGATTATTTCGAAAAAGAGGATCCTTTCTGGCATCTCTGACTTCAAAAACATCATCGCTCATAATGGTGAATTGGCAGAAGCTTTCGGATCGTGCAGTTGTACGCGCCTCAAACGCGTGACAAGCTTGCTGATACTGAGTCTCTTCGTCGATGAGATTCACAAGTACAATCGGAATCTCAAAAAACTCGGACGCCAGCCGGGCCAGCTTTTCCAAAGCTTCGTTTCGTTCCACCGCCCCGTCCGGCCCGACATATCGCCTGAGAGCCTCCAGCCGCTGCGTTTCATCAGCCGGAATCGGAGGCGTCTGTTCTCCAAGCCAAGTAGAATGTGTCATCACAAAAAAACGATTAAATGCTTACATACAAGTGAAAAATAATATTTATGTTGACGAATACCACCGCAACATTGCCGCCATGCCCGGAGACATTTTATTCCACTACTTGCAAAGCCATATGACTTCCGGTTACATCATGATCAAACGCCATCTGTTTACCTTCACCAATTTCAACCGCGTTATTTATTTCGGTATTGCCATGCTGTTTGCAGCCGCTCCCGGCTCTTCAAGCGCATCCGATACACCTTTCGAAGCCGGCATACAGCACAATTTGCATGTTTTTTCACGGGTGTATGACACCCAGCATCAAACATCATTCCATTTTGGAACAAATAATTCCCTGGGAGCCTATGTGCTGCGGCTTCACCGTGGCAATCGTTTCGACCAGACTGCCTATCAGTGGGAGTTTGAAAGCTATCCGATTATCTCCGAGCGGCTCTATGCATATGCAGCTTACGCATACTCCGACTCCGAAATTTTTCCCCGGCACCGGGCCGGAGCCGAACTCTTTTCGGCCCTGCCCTGGCGCATGGAGGGGTCCGTCGGTCTACGCTTCCTTGATTTTGAGAGTGCAGATGAAACCATCATGATTACCACCTCCCTCAGCCATTATTTCGACAGGTATATGGCCACCTTCCGCCCCTATTTCATTTTTTCCGACGGCGGATCCGGACAGACCTGGCAGGGAAGTATTCGCCGGTTTATAAATGACGAGGGGGATTATCTCATGATCCGGGCCGCTATTGGCCGCTCCTCCGATGAAACCATCTTCCAGATAGGTCAGGCCGAACAGAGGGACGTTCTGCTCTTGAAATCCGCGCAAATTGGCGCCGAAGGCAGATACCCAATCATCAGAAACCTGTCAGGTGTTGCCGCAATCACACTCTACCGCCAGGAACTGTCGTTCGATCCGGGAAACTACGTAAATAACTGGTCGTTTCGAGCCGGTATCACCGGTCACTTCTGACCAGTACCAACATTTGGGCATTTGGCCTTGTAAAACATGCAATTATTCAACCTTCAGAGAAGACATCTCTCTCACCGCCAGCTCCTGATGTTTCGGCAAGGCCCGCCGGTCCATCAACAGTAATAATGGCTCCGTAAAAAACAACAGTAGCGTAGACAACAACTCCGTTATTGACGAGGGCTTATTTTTTGTTATTCTGTATATTACAGGAAGGCTGGATCCGTTTCCCGCCTGTTGCGTTTTTTTTCAGGTACACACCTATCAATTGTTATAATATGGGCTTTCTCGGTGGATTTGAATGGTTGATCATCGCCTTGATCATTATCTTTTTATTCGGCGCGCGGAAAATCCCCGACATGGCCAGGGGCATCGGCAGGGGAATCTTTGAGTTTCGCAAAGCGGTTAATGACGGAAAGAAAGATGAGGACAAGGAGAACGATGAACCGGACAGGCAATAGCGCACCACTTCTTCCCGGATTCAGGTTTTTCAGAAGTATGGTTCTGGTGGCCCTGCTACTGGTTTCCGGATCATGCGCGGTTCAGCAAAACCCGGTTACCGGCAGCACCCGCCTGCTGGCCTACACCTGGAGCCAGGAGGTGGAAATTGGACGTGAAGTCGACCGGGAGTTCACGGCCCAGTACGGATTGTACGATGACCCGAACGTCTCGGATTATGTGGATGAACTCAGCCGCCTCGTACTGGCCGAGAGCCATATGCGCCGGGAATACACGGACGCCAAGTTCCGCGAAACAGAGTTTTACTTCCGGGTGCTGGACAGCCCCGTTGTCAACGCATTTGCCTTGCCCGGCGGCTATGTGTATGTGACCCGCGGCCTGCTGGCCCACCTGAACAATGACGCACAGCTCGCCGTGGTCATCGGCCATGAAATCGGTCATGTTGCCGCCCGCCACGCTTCCCAGCGCCAGCTGCGGCAGTCTGTCGGACAAATCGCCATTCTCGGTGGCGCCATCCTCGGCCAGGAGTTTCTCGGCATTCCGGGAGAACCGATTCTGAACCTGAGCAGCCAGGCCGCACAGCTTATCTTCCTGAGCTACGGCCGAAGCGCCGAGCGTGAATCCGACCGACTTGGTGTCGAGTACGCCGCCCGAGCAGGCTTTGCCGCCGAAGAGGGCGCGGCATTTTTTACCAGTCTCAAGCGTATTTCCGAAGCTTCGGGTCAGACCATCCCGACATGGCTCTCCAGTCACCCCGATCCGGGAGAACGGGAGCAGAACATCCCCACGCTTGCCCGCGAATGGCGGGAACGGGGGTACGAGCAAACCATCCGCAATGAAGAAACCTATATGGAAATGCTGGACGGGATGCTCTACGGTGACAACCCCCGGGAAGGTTTTGTGGATGGCGACCGTTTTGTCCACCCCGACCTTGAGTTTCAGTTTCCGGTGCCGGATGAGTGGCGTCTGATTAACGAACGCAACCAGGTCATCCTGCTTGCACCTTCGGAAAATGCCGTCATGATTTTTCGCATTGACGGAGAGTCAGCGTCGGCCCGTGAATCCGTACAGTCATTTGCCCGACAGGAAGGCATCACCGTTAACAGCGAAACCGCCACCCAAAGCAGCGATCGGCATTCGGCCTACCAGGCTGATGTGACCATCACACAGGATGCCGGAAACCTGAGAGCCCTGGTGTACGCCGTGGAATTCGACAACCGGATCTACCGCTATATCAGCTACAGCTCCGCTGATGATTTCGACACGTTTCGGGATGACTTCCGGACTGTGCCCGAAAGTTTCGACCGGCTGACCGACCGCGATATCCTTGCTGTTCAGCCGGCCAGATTGCAGATCGTCCGTGTGGAAGAACCTGGGGTGTTTGAAGACTTTTTGCCGGATCCGCTGCCAAGAGGCATTACAGCCGGCGAAGTTGCCATTATCAATCAAGTGGAGGAGGGAGAAACCGTTGATAAGGGCCGACTTTTGAAAATCCCGGTTCAGTAATTTTTGCGTATATTTTTGTACCTGATTGCTGCAGAATTCCGCAATCATCACTATTTACTCCCAACGTGACGCAGGCCACCGCTCATGCCGGCACCTTCCCCGCAGCCTGATCCCGGGCGCCGGCTGCTCTCGGCCAAACGGCCTGTAAACCCGCGTTAACCGCTTCGCTTATCCTCAACCATTAACCGGAATCAAGATGAAAAAACTGGCGCTGGCCCTGGGTATCCTACTGCTTGTCCTGATCGTTTTGATCGGTGGACTCTCCCTTTATCTGACCGATGATCGGCTCCGCTCCATGATTTTGCCGGAGGTGCAGGAGCTCACCGGACGTGATGTTCAAATCGAACGCATCTCCTACTCCCTGTTCCGAACCTTCCCCCGCTTCGGGCTTATTATCGAAGGGGTTGATGTGCCCGACCCGGTGGAAGACACGTTTTTCCGCGTTGATCAGCTTTTGGTTTCCGTGGATCTGATCCCCCTGATCCGGAGTGAAATCCGTGTAAACCGCCTTGAAATTGACCGACCCGAATTTACCTATATCGTTTACGAGGACGGCTCCACGAACATCGACCCCTTCCTGGCAGAGGAACCCGCCGACATACCTGATGATCCTGCAGAACCGGGTGAGATCATGGATCTGGACCTCTCCGAAATCGTCATTACCGGCGCCGCATTCGGCATGATCGACCACAGCACCGGCACCACAGCCATGCTCTCCGGACTGGATATCCAAAGCTCGCTGCGTTTCACCGATGTCCTTGAAAGCACCATGGATATCACACTTGAAAGCCTGGACGTCAGCTTTGAAGGGCAGCAACTTGTCTCCGGACTCGGTTTTCACCTTACACAAACATCCATCCTGGACCTCGAAAATGAAATCCTGAACCTGCTGGACGGCCGGCTGAATCTGCACGGCCTCGGATTAACGCTGGAGGGAAGCATCTCCGATTGGGGCGGCGGAGAACCGATGGTCGACCTGCAAATTGCTTCCGCTTCGGATGATTTCGGCGCCCTGCTCGACCTCGTGCCTCCGGATTACGAAGAGTTTATTGCCGGACTGGAAACCGGTGGTGGTCTGGATCTCTCCGTCTCTCTCTCCGGAAGGATCAGCGAGGAGGATATTCCCGCATTCGAAGCACAGGCATCCATTACCGACGGATTCATCCAGCACAGCGACGTGCCCGAACGCATATCCGGTATCCGGCTCTCTGCCCGGGCCGACAACACCCTGGTTGTGATTGAAACGTTTGAAGCATCCGCCGGAGCTTCCAGGTTATCAGCAACGGCCGAAATTCGCGATCCCCTGGAAGAGACCGCCGTTTTTACTTTTAACGGAACCATGAACGCGGATCTCTCCACCGCCAACAGATATGTTCCGCTGGAGGAGTTTGATATCCGTGAGCTCGCCGGACTCATAGACATACGCGCAGTAGCGGAAGGGATGGTCTGGAACCCGGAGGAAGCCTCGTTTGATGTCAGCGCCACACTTTCAGGCGGCCGCATCGGTCATGCCGAACTTGGCCGTCCCGTGGAAGATATCGAGGTGGAAGTGAACGCCACACGCGAATCCGTGCGGATTTCCCGTGCCACAGCCCGGTCATCGGACAACTATTTCAGCGGAACGGTGCAGATCACCTCGCCGCTGGAACCGGAGATCGCAGCGTTTGAAGCCGATGGCGAGATTACACTGGACCTGGCCACCGTCGGGGAATACTACCCGATAGATTCCGATACGCTCTCCATGCGGGGCATGATCTCATTCAGCGGTTCGGTCGCAGGGCTTCTTGAAACACCGGAAGAAGCCACCTTTTCCGGCTTGTTTGAACTCAGGGACGGATTTCTTTCGTACCATCAAATCGATCAGGATATCGAAGACCTGACAGCGGTGGTCCGGGCTACGGATCAAACCGTCACCATAGAAGAAGCACGGGTGCGCTCCGGCACAAACCGGTTCTCATTGTCGGGCAGTGTCAACCGCTACATGGAGGACGACGCTTCCTTCGACCTCACCGTCAACGGGCTGATCGCACTGGCCGAAATAAACGCCTACTATCCGGTTGAAGAGGAGTTCGGACTGGTTATGGGCGGCGAGATTGAATCCGGCGCACGGCTGAGGGGGAGGATCGATGACCTCGAGGCGGTCCGGCTCGACGGTTCGGTGGTCGCCTCGGAAGTCCATATGGCTTCACCCGACCTGATGCTTCCGCTGCGTGAACTGAACGGATCACTGGAATTCATTGGCGATGACCTGCATGCCGAATCCATCACCTTCTATTTTGGCGAATCCGATTACTCTATTTCCGGCCGCATTCGTAACTATATGGCCATCATGGAAGAGCCCGGTAGTGCCGAGCCGGCCCGCTTCACCGGAAGCTTCCGGTCGGAACTGTTCAATGCCGATGAATTCATGGATTTTGAGGAACCGCCCGAAGATTTTGAGCCCGAACCGTTTGAAGCCGTGCTTCCCAACCTGGCCGGTTCGTTTGACGCCGAAATCGCCGTATTGCAGTTCTTCGGGATGGAGGCCACCGATATCAAAGGTACGATTGAAATGTCGCCGAACCATATCGGCTCCGACGAGGTGTCGGTCCATATATTCGATGGAACGGTCCATGGTGACTTCCGGTGGGATGTGTTCGCGGCCGATCATACCGGCATCACCTTCAACGGTGAGCTGGACAAGGTCAGGGTTCAGGAACTGTTCTCCCAGATGGATTTCGGCGGACAGCTTCAAATGGCCGAACATATTCGCGCCGATTTCAGCGCCACTACCGAGTTCTATGCCGAATTCGACGAGTACCTTGAGATGGACATGGCCGCATTGTTTACTACCGGTGATTTCGGTATGGAGGAAGCACGTGTCGCCGGTCACCCCGTACAGGTGGCCATCGCGGAACTGCTCGGCGTGAATGAGCTCAGAGACCTGAGCCTGGACTCCTGGACCGCCAAATACCATATCGAAGACGGCATCATGAGACTGGATGATTTCAATCTGACAAGCCGGGATATCGGACTCAATTTGTCGGGAACGCAAAACCTGATCGAGGATGAGCTGGACTACCGCGCCGAACTCATTCTGCCGGGTGCCTGGGCAGGCCGGATCGGAGGAGTCCTTCCGGGTGACGCGGTCGACGCATTGCGCAGGGATGACGGAAAACTCGTAATCCCCGCCACCATTCGCGGCACTTCCGAGAACCCGAGGCCGGGCCTCGACCAGGAACGGATCCGGGAACTTGTTGAGGAGTACCTGAAGGAACGCGCCCGCGATGCCGGCAGGGATATCCTCGAGGGAATCCTGAACAGATTTTAACTACAGCCACAGATCGATTTTTCGTTTCTTTCCGTTTATATAGCTGAGTCTGTGAACCGTAACCGATTGCGGGGTTTCTTCCATACGGTTACACAGGGTCGGGCCGGGGGCATTCCGCTCCTTGCAGAGAGGTCTTCGCAGACACCTCATGCCGGCGTGACTACCGGAGACTATTATATCCAGATATCAAAAGATTAACCGCGAAAGGAGTTGTACATGTTCGAGGAGAAAAAAGTCGTCTACAAGAACCCCTTCAAAACAGACGAAGAAGAGGGCGGATCACATCTGCTCAAGAATATCCGGCGCGCATTCCTGCGCGGCCTGGCAATTGTCATTCCGGTGTTTATCACAGTTTGGCTGCTGTGGCTCATTTTCCAATTTATCGACGGAATCGCCTCACCATTCTACCGGTATGTCGGTCTGAATATTCCCGGACTCGGTTTTCTCACCGCCATCATCCTGATCCTCCTGCTGGGCATCTTTTCCCGGTACCTGGTCGTCAAGTTCTTCTTCCGCGTTCTTGAAAGCATCTTTCTCAATCTGCCGCTTACCAAAACCATCTACAGCGGAGCCCGCGAACTGATCAATGCCTTTTCTCCCGATAAAAAAGGGACCTTTCAGGAAGTCTGCATGATCGAATACCCCCGTAAGGGCCTGTACACCATGGGATTCATCACCAACGAGATTGAGTATCATGACTCCGAAAATGAGCGCGCCGACCTGACCAGCGTCTACATCCCCCTGCCCCCCAATCCTACTACCGGTATGCTTACCCTCATCCCCACCAGCGAAGTTATCCCGCTTTCCATTAGCGTGGAACAGGGCCTGAAAATGGTCCTTTCGGCAGGAATTGTGACACCTCACGAGTTTTCCAGAATGCAAAAACCCCGCTGATAAAACTCTCTTCTCCGAATGCAACCGAACAGCAGAACTGTAAAGGCACATCGAACACTTGATAATATGTATTTATCTATATATATTGTTTTATTCAATTGCCAACCTAGAAAAAAAGGTACTTCGATATGATTAGAATCAGTTTTTATTCCGGTATTGCAGGACTTGCCGCCGCCCTGCTTATCATTATCCTGAGCGGTTTCGGTAAAAGCGAAACCCCGGGGATGATGGAAGACGCGTCCCCGTATGATTTTGAAACCACCATCGATCGCTTTGAAACAGCGGTAGATGAAGCCGGCTGGGGCATTATCACGACACATAACATGCAGCAGATGATGCAGCGTCACGGCCATGAGGTCAACAAGATCAAGATTTTCGAGGTTTGCTCGGCCCGGTATTCGGCTGAAGTGCTGAAACTTGATGACGAGCGCATCATCACCCCGCTTATGCCCTGCCGCATTGCAATTTATGAAAAGAGCGACGGGGTCACCTACATTTCGCGCATGGATCACAAAGCCATTGCCCGTCCCTACGGCGGCGTGATATACGATGTAATGACAAAAGCGACACGGGACATGGAGATGATGATCGCCCAGGTGGTGGAATAAATCCCGGCTGTCGAACCCGAACCCGGTCGCCCCTCCTGTTTCAGGTCCCCAATGAACTATTTCCTGCGCATGCTCATTGATATTGGTGTACCGTTTACATAAAATCCGGTGCCGCAGCAATCAGAATCGCGTTTTTTTATCATGGAAAACCCAATTATTTATGAATACCAATAAAGCAGTAGTCCTTCTGGGATGGAGTGCCCAGGCCATTGAAAGTGCACAAAAACTGGACAAACCCTATGTCGTTGTGAGTTTTGAAGAGTTTGAACCCTATGCGAAGGAAAACGGAATTCCTTTTGTAGCATGGGACTTCAATCAGTGGGGTGACCAGTCCAATTCCCTGATATTACGCGAAAAGCTGGCGCCTTTTAACCCGAATGTAGCCATCCCGCTGTACGAGGAAACCGTGGAGTGGGCCGGAGCCCTTAATACGTTGTACAGGGATGACCCCAGGGTGATGAACCGTGCGTTCCTGTTTCGAAACAAGGCGATGATGAAGCGCAAGGCCCTGCTCGCCGGACTCCGGGTCGGACTTTTTGAGGAGGTCCACAACAAGCAGGATGTCCACAAGTTCATGGACCGCCTGAATGAAGCCAATCTGGTACTCAAGGGTGAGGAAGATGCCTGGGTGCATCTGAAGCCGTTCAGCGCCGCCGGAACCGTCGGACACAAACTGCTGCGCAATCACGATCAGATCGACGAAAAGGTGATCGAAAAAGACTTTCCGTGTCTGGTCGAGAGCCACCTCCCCGGCCAGGAGTTTTCCTGCGAAGCGTTCATCCACAATGGGAAAATCCGATTTATGAATATTACCGAGTATATTCGCCTCGGCTATTCCAACTACATTCCCGCCGGACCCGATCTGCAGTCGAAGCGTCCCCAAATTCGCGAGGTGATGCAAAAACTGGTGGATGCATTCGGAATTGAGTACGGCGTCATCCACCCGGAGTGGTTCCTGACCGAAGACAACACCCTCAGTTTCGGGGAAGTTGCCTGCCGAATTCCCGGAGGGCACATTTTTGAACTCATCAGCAAAGCCTACGGTTTCGACGCCATCCAGGCCATGATTCTTTGCAGTGACCCGGACACCACCGAAGAGCAGGTTGAAGCGTTTTTCCCATCCGATGAAGAACCCGCCCAACAGTACGCCGGAAGCCTGATGGTGTACCCGAAACCCGGCAAAGTCTCCCGCCTGATCATTCCGGAAGAGCTCAAAGAGGATCCCTATTTTGAAAACCATACGCTTACCGAACCAATGGAGCACAAAGTATCGGACCAGCGCGAAGGCTTTGGCAATCACTACGGAACCATCTTCTTCCGCGGTGAAGATCCCGGACGAATGGCAGAGCTGCTCAGACACTACGAAAATGTCGATTTTTACCAGGGTTGATTATGGCTGACACAATCGCCGGACACATCCGCCATAATTTTATCGAACAACTGGAACAGCTTAAAACCGCCGGAGTGCTTACCCGGCAGGACCAGGCCCGAAAACTGGCCAGCAGCCTCGATGCCATCATGGACAAGGAAGGAGGCATGGCGCTGATTTACGATCACATCGGCGATATTGTAGAGGCCGGCTTTTTTGATGATACCCAGTGGAAGGATCCCGATGTCCTCAATTATTCGCTGGTGGGAGGCACCCTTAAAGCGGGTGGGATGAACACCGTTTATGAGGTTCTCAGCGAGTTGCGAATTCTTGCAATAGCTCGGGGTCGCCTGGAAAGTCCGGCAATGACGGCCGAAGCGGCCCGCCGGTTCCTCGAAGAACTGGTGGTTGTAAATCTCGACCTGCTGTTCCCGGATGCCTCCGAGGAGCTTCGCAATGTGGATGAGGCCACCCGCAGAAAAATCGAGAATCTGTTTGCCTGGCTGAAACACGATTTCATTCAGTGGGACCGGATCAGCCGGCGGCTGGCAAAAGAGCTGGAACAGATTTGCAGCCAGAGGCCCATTGTAACCGACCGTGCCAAAAGCATCATCCGAACCGTCAGGGAACAGATGGCGGACCAGATTACAACTGACCGCATGACGGCCGGGCCCGGTACGAAACCATCTTCTGAAGACGATGCCGAAGGCCGGGCCAACGGGCTCCCGCTTTATATTGATGCCCTGTACGCCCCGTCGCCGGAGTCGGTCAACCGAACACCTGAAGAGTACGAAGCACATATTGCGAATGCCCCGGAACAGCTGCTCGGCGAGGAATGCGACGCCCTCTCATTCACCCTGCGGCAAACCGGGCTTTCATCTGCCTTCCACGCCCTGATGCTCAAACGGGTGAGCGACATGCCGGAACTGATCGGCAGGCTGCTCGGACTAAACGACTACGGACTGGCCGAGCTGAAAGAACATCACGCATCCATCACCCGGTTCATCTCCTTCGCATGCCGTCCCGATACCACCCGTTTCGTGTACGGACTTGCCGCCATGCTGGAACGCAACCTCCTTTCGCGCCAGCCGGTGATGACCGGCCTGGAAAAACTGACCGATATTTCGCTCCACCCCGATGTTGCCGCCCACATCTCCGCATCCCGTCCCGACAGCCGCTGCACGCCGCTTCAGCACCTGTTCGCTGACACCATCTGCATGATGGGTCAGCCGCTCGGAGTAGGCCAGGGCTGGAACCCGACCTGCCAGTCGGCGCGCGGCATGAGTCTGTGGAGCCGGCACGCACCCGGCAAACTGCTCGACCTGATTCACACCGCCGCATCTTCCAACGATCTTGAAATGCGGTTTGAAGGGCAGCTGCTCAAGGCATCCGAGCTCCCGGAAGGTTTGGCCAAGGACTTCGACTACAACCTTGACGCGGTGTCGATCGCGCTGGTACCGCACCTCGACCGCATCTATTTCGAGATGATGCGCCGGGCCTCCGGGCGGGGAGAGGATCCCCACAAGTGGGTCAACCCCGCCATGTACGGACAATGGATACACACCGGGTTCCGAACTCCCTATAATTACCTGTACAACACCATCAGCCGGTACGACGCTTTTTTGAGACTCTTCTACGCTACCCATCACCCCGAATACAACGGCGGACACGATCTCGCCTACCCCAACCCCGTCGGCATTTTTCTGACGGCGGCCAATGGTAAACTGCTCGGCTTCCACGCCGTCTCCCTGCTGCGGGTTGCGCGGCACGAGGAGGATTACCGGATCTATTTTCTGAATCCCAACAACGAAGGGCGTCAAAAGTGGCAGTCCGACATCCAGCCCACCGTCGCCGGCTATGGAGAACAGCCGGGTGAATCGTCTCTGCCCTTCTATCAGTTTGCCTCCCGCCTGTACGCCTTTCACTACAACCCCGCCGACAGTGATGCATCTGACCGGATCCCCGCCGAAGAAATTGAGCGGGTCACAAAAATTGCCAAAAACAGCTGGGGCGCTTCCTACACCTGGCAGGATGTGCCCGAGCCCATAGCCTCACCGGGAATCACGTAGCATGTTTTGGCGATGATGGTTACCATTCGAAATCCAGGTATTCCCTTTCGGCGCCCGATGCTTCCTGAATAAACATCCCGGGCATGGAAAAGCCCGTATTTGCCACGACGATTCCGTGCACGGCAATCCTCACATTGCAACCCTCATGTTACAAACCGGATTTCATCAGCCGCACACATTAGAAGATATACTCAGTAATTTATGGTCAAACACTCTTCCCGCATATTTCTGAGCCAGTCGGCCCTCAAGCAGAACTTCAGCTTTATCAGGGAGAAAATCGGTCCGCATCCGGTGATATCATCTGTGGTGAAGGCAAACGCATTCGGCCACGGAATAGCCACCTTCGTGCCGATGGCCGAAAAATGCGGCATCCGACACTTTTCGGTGGCTTCCAGCTACGAGGCCTGGAAAGTCCGCGAGGCGCTCACCCACGACGAAAGCCGGATCATGATCATGGGCATCCTCTATCCCGAAGATTTGCCGTGGGTCATCGAAAACGGGGTGGAGTTTTTTGTCTTTGATTTCGAGCAGCTGGAGAATGCCCGGGCTGCCGCAGAAGAGGTGGGCAGGCAAGCCGTCATCCATTTGGAGCTGGAGACCGGAGGAAACCGCACCGGTCTGCCACCCGAAGAACTCGAACAGGCAATTCGATTTCTCAAAAAACACAAGAAGCTGCTGCGGTTTGAAGGCCTTTGTACGCACTTTGCCGGCATTGAATCGCTGGCCAATCAATTCCGGATTCAGCGGCAACTCAAAACATTCAACGACATGTACAAGCAGGTTCGGCGAATGCGATACCTGCCCAACATCCGGCATACCGCCTGCTCGGCGGCCGCGCTGGCCTTTCCGGAGACGGTGATGGACCTGGTCAGGGTCGGCACCGCCCAGTTCGGCCTGTGGCCCAGTCCGGATATCTACAACATGCATCTGCTGCAGACCGGCAAGGTGAAGGACACCCCCCTGAAACGGGTAATGACCTGGAAAACCGACGTCATGCACGTGAAAAAAGTGAAGCGTGATCAGTTCGTAGGGTACGGAACCAGTTATCAGGCACCCAGGGATATGACGATCGCCGTGATCCCAATCGGTTACTCAAACGGCTATCCCAAGGCGTTATCGAACCGCGGGCACGTGCTCATCCACGGAAAAAAAGCACCGGTAACCGGCCTTATAAACATGAATGTGTTTATGGTGGATGTCAGTCAAATTCCGGATGTGGCTGTCGGGGATGATGTTATTCTGATCGGCAAGCAGAAAAACAACTCCATAACCATCAAGTCTTTTACAGAGATCACCGATTCCATCAACAATGAACTGGTGAGTCGGCTTCCTACCGCGATCCCCCGCAGAACGGTCAGGTAATGGAAACGAGTCATGATGATCTACTGATCTGCCGGTCGGAAGCGGCTCCATCCACTCTCTGCGGAACGGTCCAGGTGAGGGAGGTGATTTTGGGCCTGGCGGACCGGATCACGTGTTTTTTGCAAAGTATTCAGCAACCCCGGCCCAGTCGGGCCAACTGCCCGCCGGTTCGGCGGGTTTTTCGACAATTTGTGCGGCGCCGTACCAGCCCATCCACTCTTGCCTGACCGATTCATCGAGGTGGTCGACCCGGAAGTCCGCTCCACCGCTTCCGGAAGCTACCGTCACCATCACCGAGCAGAGTTGTTTCCTGCGCTGGAACCAGTTGGCCAGAACCGACAGCGACTGTACTCGGCGCCGATGGAACACCACGGTTGTCCGCGCCAGACGGCGAAACCGCATGAACCCCTGCTCCCGGTCAAATCCTGCCGCGGCATCCCGGTAGCGGATGTAGCCAATCAGAGCCGTTACGGCAAAGATTACGGGTATCAGCCAGAATAGCGAAAAATACCACGCCACCGCCGATGCCACTATCAGCGCCGGCACCACCGTTTTTATCTGATACCGCAGGAATGCGCGCCCCGGTGGCCGGACCCCCGGCAGCTGCACATCATACTCCGGCAGCATGTCCTGCATAAAACGATTCAGCTCGGACTTCCGGATCAGCGGAAATATAACCGTCGTCTTCCCGCCTTCATCCCCGAAACCCGCGTTTTCCACATATACCATGGCATACCCGAACGGCTGACGCAAAATACCCTCGACTACGCGTACCGCCTGAATTCTGTGATAGGGTATGGTGACCTGCTTTTTTTCAAACAGGCCGCGCCGGAACTGCAGCTCCCGGCCATTGCGGGTAAGCGTAAATCCGGAAAATCGCAGGAGTGTGCCAAATACGGAGAGCAGCCATGCGGCCAGCACTGCCAATAATACGAGTGTGATCCAGAATTCGGCACTGGTGCCACCGGCATACTGTTCAATAAAAGCGATCATCTGATCCTCTGAAATCACCTGATGGGCCTGTGACATCGCGGTGCCCACAATCGAAAGTGCCACACCGAAGCTTCCGGCGGTACTTGCCGCAATTAGCAGTCGCCGGCGCGTGAGCCGGTAAACGGGCCATTCGGCCTCCCCGGATGCGGCTTCCACATCCCGTGCCTCGACCTCCAGCGCCCGCTCAATGGCCCGGGCTTCACTGCGGGAAATGGCGCTGATTTCGGCCTCGGGCGCAGCTCCCCCGGCGGTGAGCACATTCAGGCGAACCAGGCCGAACAGCCGCTGAACCGGTCCGGAGCTGATGTCGATGGCCTGAATCCGGTCACGGGGCACATAGCGTTTTTTTCGCACAAAAAGTCCCTGTTCCACACGCAACTCATTCTCCTCGACACGCCAGGTAAACCGAAGCCATCCGACAAAACCGACAATCAGCAAAACGGTGAGCAGCAGCAGTATGCTCCACCAGGTGAACAGCGGCGAATTGCCTCCCTGTCCGGCAAAAAACACCAGGATTATCGGGATGATCATTTCGCGCAGGGATCTCATCACAAACGTGAAGATGGCCACCGGATGCTGACGCCTGGGTTTGCTGATATCAAGCCCGGTTATCACAAATCCTCCCTTGCCACCCTGGCATATTCCGAAATGGTATTCCGCAGGTTGTCGGCAATCGGTTCGGAAAGTGCCGGTATTTCATGGGTATCGCCGGCGGTGGTAATCGTTACGGAAGCCAGTCCGAATTGCCGGTAGACCGGACCCTGGCGGGTGTCCACGTGCTGGACCCGCTTGATGGGAATCAGGGTGCGGGTGACGATGAAGAGTCCGCGCTGAAGATCGATTTCATTATGATCCACCTGGTAGCGCCACCGTTTCCACCGGATGTACGGGATGATGGTCGCCTCAAGAACCGTATAGACAAAAAACAGAATTCCCAGCACATAAGAGGGCCACACCGGCCATCCCGTGTCGGCCATCGCAATGGCTCCGTACCCCAGCGGAATGAGCCAGTAGGCAAGTGAGCCAAGGGATCCTGCGATACGCCAGGCATTAATCGCCTCCCTCGAAAGATAAAGGCGACCCTGTTCGTCGCGCAGTTCCGGCTCCGGCACCGCGGGCGGCATAGTGCCGGGCTTCACTTCAGGTTCGGATTCGCGTTCTGGCTTGGGTTCGGATTCTGTTCCCGCTCCCGCCTCATTTGGTCCGCCTGCATTCCGCGTTTCCGGCGGCCCGGACTGATCTGCCAATGGAGGCTGCGGGCGCTCCGAATCCCCGGAACCTTTAGGATTTGTGGAAAACCGATGCCCCTCGCTATTCATATGATCATTCATGTATCATTTCCTGCCGGTGTTCGATCGCTGTTATCACGGTGCAAAATAGCACTTTGAACCAGCTCATCAAACAACCGCCTTTGTGACGGAACCTGCGGAAGGTATTCGGGATGCCACTGCACGCCGATCATAAAGGGATAGGTGCGGTGCTCCACGGCCTGCGCCACGCCATCAAGTTCGCGAGCAACTACGTGAATTCCCTCTCCCGGCTGCTTGACCGCCTGGTTATGGAGGCTGTTGACTCTGGTGACATCCTTGCCGATGATGGCATGCAGCCGGCTTTCGGGATCCAGTGTTACCGGTTTTCGGGGGTAGATGGTGGAGACATTGGGACGTTCGCGATAGTAATTGGCCAGATCCTGATACAATGTCCCTTTGTGGTAGACATTCAAAAGCTGGGCTCCCCGGCAAATCCCCAAAATCGGTATCTGTTTCTGCACCGCCATGTCGATAAGTTTCCATTCAAGGTCATCGCGCTGCTTGTCAACACCCAGTGCACCGGCGCTGAACGCCTTGCGGACGAGCAGAAAAAACGGTGCCAGGATCAGGGTGATCCAGCGTTGCCCTTTGGGCTCGTTGGGATCCGGTGTGGTACGAATATTCTTGAGATCCGTGACCAGGTCTTCATACCGGCCCGGATCGATATCGGCGCCGCCGCCCAATACAAGCGCGTGAGGATGGCCGCCCGGGGTTCGGCTGCGCACTTTCTCAAAAGAGCGGGGTGTAATACGTCTGGCTCGTGCGCCGCTTCTGCGCAGGGCGTAACGTGTCGCCAGCCAGGCGGCGCCCCCTCCCTTATCGGGTCCGGAAACCCACACTATCGGTTTTCGACTCATGATGTTTCAATAAACTGTTTCAATGATAATGGCTCCAAGGTGCCACTTTTGATGATGTTATGTGGAGAATGGCGCGGTCAGTCCATAAAAAGAGCACGCATCTCGCGCATCCACTCTTCGGTGAGTGTTTTGATCGGATGGCGTTTTCGCTTCAGGAACAGATCCTGCAGACTTTTCAGTTTCTCACCCGACTCGGCCAGCCGCTCCACTTCCACCCACACATTCCACTCACGGGTGAATGTCCATTCCGGGTCATCGATGGAGCTGTTCGGAAGGCGATAATGGAAGGTAGGCCGGGGGCGGATCAGCTCATCCCCGAGTTTCTCCCGAACGCGCTCCTCGTCGTGCCATGCGAACAGGGGCAGCAGGTCGAGCGGACGATTTCGTGTGGGATTGTCTTTCAGATAATCATCGATCAACGTTTCAAGATCGGGATTGTAGCCGGAGTCGAGTACCTTCTCGACATACTTGTCGGGAAACGGGTCAATGAACGGCGTGATTTCCCTCATCACATCGATTTCATGAGAAAGGCGGAGCCACTCGTACAACAGCAGGAACGCCTGGAAATATCGCCGAATGACCGCCGGGTCGCCTGATGGAGTTTCAGGATTCAGATGCAGGCCGAAGGCGTTGAAGGGAGAGGCGGATGTCCCTTTTCCGCGCATCCGGTAAATGGCTTTGCGCAGCTCTTCCAGATCCGCAATTTTGTCGAACGGCACCGGTGGAAACGAAACCTCGTAGGGAACAAACGGCTCTGCGGTGGTGGCCAGCAGCTTTTCGACCCGTTTCTGCCAGCGCGCATCGATCTTCACTCCGATCTCATCGCCAAGTTTCCCGAAATAGTCGGTTTTTGCCATTTTCTGGAGCAGAACCCAGTCCAGTTCCACGGTAAAATCGCCAAGCCGGGTATCCCTGACCTTGATTTTGTACTCACTTTCCGCATCTGCGGTTCCCCCGTAGCACATGCGCACCAGAGAAACGATCCGGTCGATGGACAGTCCGGAAAATTCGATTTCGAGGCCCATCTTGCGTGGCTCGCCCTCCATGTTCTCCATAAGGGGCGGAAACTGCACGCTCTCCGTCCCTCGTTTTTTCCTGATTACGCCGGATATATTTTTGCTCATATGGTGTTATAGAAGGGTTAACTGGTTAATTCCGTTTATTAAAAAGAAGGAATACGGCGTGGTGCGCACCTTTATCTGATGATTTACAGCCCGGTGCGGTTTCCTCATATAACAGAACGCAATACGTCTCTGAGAAAATCCATCATTATCCGTAAATTGGCTGTGAAATTTTCCGGCGTCCTACTGCGGCGTGAAGTAACCAATATCAATAGTAATCCGATTAAACTATTATGGCAAAAGAATTTGATGTGTGTGTGATCGGCTCGGGACCGGGTGGTTACGTATCGGCAATCCGTGCGAGTCAACTTGGTTTAAAGACAGCAATTGTGGAGAAGCGCGATCTCGGGGGGGTCTGCCTGAATATCGGATGTATTCCCACCAAAGCATTGCTTAAATCCGCCCAGGTAGCCGAATATCTGGAGCACGCTTCCGATTATGGATTCGAGGCGGGCAGTGTAAAGACCGATTTCCCGAAGATCATCAAAAGGAGCCGACAGGCCGCCGACAAGATGAGCAAGGGGGTTCAGTTTCTGATGAAGACCAACAAGATCGAGGTCATCAAGGGAAAAGGGGTCTTTGATTCGGCGAAGGAGCTCAAAATATTGGACGACAAAGAGAAAGAGACCGATCGCATCAAGGCGAAACATTTCATTGTAGCGACCGGCGCTCGTCCGCGGGAGCTGCCTAACCTGAAGTTCGACGGCAAAACCGTCATTGATTCGGAAGGGGCGATGAAGCTCGAGAAGCAGCCCAAAAAAATGGTCATTGTCGGTGCCGGTGCCATCGGCATTGAGTTCGCCTATTTCTATCATGCCATCGGAACGGAAGTGACGGTCGTTGAGATGCAGAAGAACATTCTGCCGGTGGAAGATGAGGAGATCAGCAAGGAGCTGGCGAAGATTTACAAGAAAAAGGGGATGAACATCCTGACCGAGAGCACGGTCGAGGACGTCAGCAAAAAAGGCCAGAAAGTGGTGGTGACGATCAAGACCAAAAAAGGTGAAGAGAAGATCGAAACCGATGTTGTGCTGTCGGCCGTCGGCGTGGTGGGTAACGTCGAAGGCCTCGGACTGGAGGATATCGGCGTGAAGGTTGAAAAAGGCGCGATCCTGGTCGATCGCAAAACCTATCAGACCGATGTTGAGGGTATTTACGCCATTGGGGATGTGGCCGGTCCACCCTGGCTGGCACACAAGGCCTCCCACGAGGCGCTGCGCTGCGTGGAGCGGATCGCCGGCGAAGACCCCCAGCCGATCAACTACGAAAATATTCCAGGCTGTACCTACTGTCAGCCGCAAGTCGCTTCGGTCGGCCTCACCGAAGAGAAGGCCAAAGAGAAGGGGCACAAGATCAAAGTGGGCAAATTCCCCTTCCAGGCGAACGGCAAGGCGGTCGGCGCCGGGCAGACCGACGGTTTCGTGAAGGTGATCTTCGATGAAAAGTACGGCGAATGGCTTGGCTGCCACATGATCGGTGCCGATGTGACCGACATGATCAGCGAGGCGGTTGTGGCGCGTGACCTGGAGACCACCGGTCACGAAATCATCCAGGCGGTTCATCCGCATCCAACCCTCTCCGAAACCGTTATGGAGGCGGTAGCGGAAGCGTATGGCGAAGGGGTCCATCTCGGCACCCCTCCCGGCAAGAAATAGACCTGCCCGCAAACTCTTACAGATTCTTGCAACCTTTTCAGAGAGGCCGGCTCACGTTCCGGCCTCTCTGGCTGTTTATGCTATTCTCCGATCACCCTGTTCACTATCGGCGGCACGAGGTGGTTCCGCATATCCCAACACCTCAGGCCACACAATAGCCGGCATCCCGATAATTCCGCATCTGGCTTTTCATACGTTTTTTCTGCATTATTTGGACAAACGTACATTCAACACTTGTTTATTCAAACCCCTCTTCAGCCATGATGTCCTTTGCCAATTCTCCCAAAACCGGCCATTCGGAAAAAAGCATCCCACAACGTATAACACATGCTTTTTTTACTCTGGTGTTTCTGTTATTGTTATCATCCCAGGCAGTTAGCCAGGCGGTGGACACCGTCGTCAATGTGAACGGGGGGTTCCAGGATGCCACCCCCGGTGTGATTACCAGCTCTGATGAAGTCACAAACTGGAGCTTCCTGGGCATGGATTACGTTGATTTTGAGATAATTGAAGACAGCCTTAACGAAGATAATAACTTCCTGAAGGTGACTTTTGCCGATAACGACGGATCCCTTGATCCTTGGGGATCCCAGGCTATTCATGAGAATATCAGTCTGCTGGAGGGCAAACGTTACAGAATTTCGTTGAAGATCCGGACGGAGGCCGTAGCGACCACATACATACAGCTCCATCCACAGGGCCTGGGTGCCAGCGAAGCGTTATGGGCTCAGCCGGTAGAACCGGGCGAATGGCAGGTATTGGAGATTGCCGGATTCGAGCCTGATGCCGACGGGCAAATGGTGGCGGCCATACATTTTACGCATCCGAACAACCCCGAGAACGTCACCTTCTACATTGACTGGCTGGAAGTCCGGGAAATTGATCCGATGCTTCCTCCCCCATCGAATACTCCCCTGGCCGAGGGCCACGACAAATTCCTTGGCTCGACATCAACGCACCTCAACTACTGGGAGTATTACTGGAATCAGATGACCCCCGGGAATGCCGGAAAATGGGGAAGTGTGGAACGCGAACAGGGGGTCCGTGACTGGTCGACACTGGACAGAAAATTCAATTTTTCCAGGGAGCATGGTGTGCCGTTCCGCTTCCATGTCCTTCTCTGGGGCTCGCAGCAACCGGAATGGGTCGAGGATCTGTCCGATGAAGAACAACTGGAAGCCATTGAAGACTGGTTCCGCGCTGTCGCAGAGCGCTACCCCGATGCCGAGTATGTTGAAGTACTCAACGAGCAGCTCCCCGGCCACGGTGGACTTCCCTACCGTGAAGCTCTTGGCGGTGCCGGAGAAACCGGGTGGGACTGGATCATCAATGCGTTCCAAATGGCAAGGGATATCTTCCCGGAAGAGACGAGGCTGATGATTAACGATTACGGGATACTTGGCAATACAACAAATACCACCCGCTATCTGGAAATTATCGGGTTGCTCCAGGAACGGAACCTGATCGACGGGATCGGCGTGCAAGGACACCATTTCACTGTCCAGGGCAGCCCAAATAATCCACGACCGACTGTAGCCAACTTGCAACGAAGCCTGGACAGACTGGGCGAAACGGGTCTCCCCATACAAGTTACCGAACTGGACATCGGCGGAAATCCGATGCTGGAAGATCTGACCGAAGAAGAGTCCGATCAAAAACAACTGGAAGAATATCAGCGAATTTTTCCGGTTCTCTGGGAGCATCCATCCGTAGAGGGTATCACGACATGGGGCTTCCGGCCGCCAGGATGGAGACCTCAACATGAAATGTGGCTGGTTCGGGAAGACGGCTCGGAACGTCCTGCAATGGAATGGCTGCGTCAATACCTGGCGGGGGAGTGGACCGACTCCGAGATAAACCGGGAATCACCGCAAGCGTTTCACTTGTCACAAAACTATCCGAATCCGTTCAACCCCGCGACAACCATCCGGTACGAGTTGCCGGAGAGTGCCCATGTGACACTTGAAGTATTCGACATGCTGGGGCGCCGGGTAGCTACACTGGTAAATGAACCGAGGGCTTCGGGTCAGCATCAGGCCACATTTGACGCCACAAATTTGAGCAGTGGAATGTACCTGTATCGCCTGCAGGCCGGGGATGTTATCCGAACCAAAAAGATGATGCTGGTAAAATAGTGCCATATGACCACTTGAGGATAATTCCTCCAGTGGCCATATGTTTTTTTTTGAACCCTGTGATGCGAACGATCAGCGCTGCGATCCGCACCATACATCCCCCTGTTTTACATTTCGGAAATAGTCTCTTCTATGTGGAAAAATTGAAAATCGACATAGCCTCCCGCTGTTTGCGTGGCGTAGTTGAACAGGCTGAACCGGTATCCCATGAAGTGGGGCAGGGTGTATGTCATATCAAGCCGCGAACCTATGCGTGTCCACTCTTTTCCGTCGAGGCTATAGTAGAAATAGGCGATATCGGTCATATTTCTGAAGTCGCATTCGGCCTTAAGATAAATGACATCCTGTTCGAGCGGGATGCTTTCGATCTCTTCGCGCTCATCGCCTTCCGCATGAACCATGACAACCGACTTCTCTCCATCTTCGTATTTCACGCCCACTTTGCCATGCCGGTATTGCAGGAGCGCCAGTCCGGCGAAATCGCCCTCCTTCATGCTGGATACATCGACGGCCGTTATGCCGGAGCTCACAGGTCCGATGGTCCGCTGGGTAAGAGTGTTTTGAGTCTGCACGAATCGGGCATCCAGACGGCCGTTTGTCAGGCGCAAATACCCTTCCCGCCTGTTAATCGACCAGTAATCATCCACGGGGTTATGGTTCCATTGCCAGACCAGTGACAGGTCCGGTTCACCGGGGCGTCGTTTGAAATCATCGGAAGCGACGATACCGGGAATCAGGCTTTCATTTGCAGGAAGGTCGAGTTCGTCCGGCACTTTGCCGTCGATGCCCAGAACCGGCCATCCATCCTCCCAGGTGACCGGAACCAGGTAGGGAATTCGGCCTACGGATCCGTAATCACGGAACAGAAACGCGAACCAGTCGCCATCCGGGGTATCGATCAGTCCGCCCTGGGCAATCCCCCGGTCCTCCAGCGCGAGCCGGCTTTCGTAGGGGCCTTCGATATTATCTGCCCGGTGGATGATGACGGTTCGGATCCCGTCGGTCGGCCAGGTGATGTTAAATAAGTAGTAATAGTCATCCACCTTGAAAATCTGTGACCCTTCTGCCTGAAGCATGATATCATCGCCCGCCGGTTCGCTGGCGTTTTCAATAATCACTCTTTCTGTACCTTCCTTTACACCGGATAAATCCTCTTTCAACTCGACCATCATGATATCACCGACACCCCAAATCAGGTAGATGGTACCGTCATCATCGAAATAGAGGGTGTGGTCATGGTAGCTGGGCGAGAACGAGAACTCCTTCCAGGGGCCTCCCTCAATATTTTCGGTAGAGTATATGTAGGTTTTATTCGTTCTTCCCGAAAACGTCCCCACATAGTAGCGTCCGTTGTGGTACCTCAGGCTGCTGGCCCAGGACCCTCCGCCGTAGGAATCCTCACCGTTTTCAAGATTGAGGGCATCAACATCTTCGAGGATATCGTAGGCATAGCTGACCAGCTCCCAGTTAACCAGATCCGTGGATTTCATTATCGGCACTCCCGGACTCATATGCATGGTCGTGCTGCTCATGTAGTAGGTGTCCCCGATCCGGATTATGGACATGTCGGGTACATCCGCAAAAATAACCGGATTCTGTGCTCTGTTTTGAGCAGCCGCATCGGTGCTCCACATGGCAGCGACGAAAACGGCTAACAGTAAGAGTTGTTTTTTCATAATAATAGTAGTCTGTTGACAGAGGGCTGGCAAGGAGGGCCCTCAAGCTGTTTGAGTTTTCAGATTAACCACTTTTAGAGCAATGCTTTAGCACAGTATGATCTTCGCCCGCCTCATCATAAGTGTATAAACTACATTTAAAAAATAGCATATTGGCGGTTAATTCGAAATTATTCAATTCTTCCGCTCCGACAAAAACTCGCTGGTGTTGTAACACTGTCGGTTGCGTATGCCGGACACGTGCAAACCATGTGGTGATGCAATTAATTATTGCCGTCGCGCCACGTTTTCATTTTGATCCACATGATGGATGAATACGGCATGGCTTTTTTCGGATGACCTGATCGGCGATTTCATCGAAACTCCTGGTTTTACACCGGGTTTGAACCTGGCCATTCACAATTGATGCAGGTGATCGCACGAATTGTCACCCCTTATCTGCCTGGAGGGGGAAATGACAAAGAAGGGGAAATGGGATGGAGAGGGAAACGGGTAGAGAGGGTGGAAATGGGGACGGAGGGGGAAGCGGGTAAAGAGGGAGGAAATGAGTAATGAGTGGGGGTAGGCAGAGGGAAAGCGGCCAAGGGGAGGGGTATAGGAATCCGGGTTTTTTATTACCTTATTTCCAGGGTTCCGAAATCAGTTTTTCCAATCAACTACCATAGTTATGCTAATTCAATCGAAAAACGGTACAAGCGTTACCACTGCACGGTTCGCTTTCACCTTTTTTATCCTTTTGATTATTTCCACTTCGGTCTACGCCCAGTCGCGGCACGTTTATCTGCTGTATGACACATCCAGTCCCCAGGCAGCCTATGCTTCGGAACGGCTGGAAGCGGCGCTCACGCAAGTGGGGTATACCGTGACCGATGACCGGTCCGAATATGACTATTTGCTGAGCATCGGGATCAACAGGGTCAGGCTGGAGCCCGAAGCGTTTGCCGTGATCCCGGAGAATCACATCATCACCATTAACGGGGGTGACGGGGCAGGCATGATTTACGGCAGTCTTGCGGTGGCCGACGCGCTGCTGGACGGCACCGCGCTTGGCGAAATCGGCGCCATGAATGAGAAACCTCATTTTCCGTTCCGCGCTGTCAAACATAATCTGCCCTGGGATACGTACCGCCCGAGTTATGCGCTCGACCAGCACTTCGAAACCGCCCGCAAGCCGGAGTATTGGGAGGCGTTTCTGGACATGATGGCGGATAATCGCCTGAACGTGCTGACACTGTGGATGATGCACCCGTTCACGTACATGATCATGCCTGAAAACTTCCCGGAAGCGAGTCCGTTCACCGAAGAAGAGCTTGCCGAATGGCAGGAGCTATTCCACGGTATTTTCCGGATGGCCGATGAGCGCGGCATTGACACCTACATCGTCAACTGGAGCATTTTTGTCAGTGAGGAGTTTTCAAAAGCGCACAATGTGGCGCACGACAATTTTTATCCGTACTACTATGTGACCGGCGACACCACCGAAATCGTTCGCCGCTACACGAGGGAAAGTGTCACGCAGGTGCTCAACGAATATCCCAAACTTGACGGTTTCGGGATTTCGCACGGGGAAGGCATGGCAGGCATGACGCCCCGTCAGCGACAGGACTGGATGAACGAAACCATGATCGAAGGGATGCTGCTGGCCGACCGGCCGTCAAAACTGATCCACCGTGTCCCGTTCTCGGCGGATACCCTCTCCGACGGCTCAACCGATCCGTATGTCGAGGAGCTCACTCGGGAGGCCATGGAAGATCTCGAAGATCAGTTCGAAGGACCGATATGGGTGGAGATGAAGTTCAACTGGTCCCATGCGCATTCCACCCCACACCTGGTAAAAGTGCACGGCGGTGAGCTCGGCGACACCTATTTCGTACCGGAGCCCGAAAACTACAAGGTCACCTGGATGGCTCGTAACGAAGATTTCTTCGCGTTGCGCTGGGGTGTTCCGGACTTTATTCGTGCCCATATCGCAAATAATGACGCCTCTTACGTGGGGGGATATTTCATCGGTTCAGATACATACATCCCGGCACTCGACTATTTTACCAAAATCGACGACCCGGTGGATTGGGACTATGCCTTTCAGCGTCAGTGGCTTTTTTACCAGTTGTGGGGCCGGTTGCTCTATGACCCCGAAACTTCCGACGATGTGTTCCGAAACGCTTTTGTGCGGCGATACGGCGATGATGCCCGCGTGCTGCTCGACGCTTATGCCAAATCATCGGCCACCGCGCTCAGACTGGCCTCGGCATGGGATCTGCGGTGGGATTTCACCCTTTACAGCGAAGGGTTCCTTTCGCTCTATGAAATAGAGGAAGACTACGAATCGTCTACCATGCAATATATCTCAGTGGACCGGCTGATCGAGCGGCCGCCTCTGGACCCGAATTATGTCTCCGTTGCCGATTATGTCGCGGCGAAAGCGGAGGGCAAGACCTTTGACGACGACGCGGTCACCCCGCCCGTTCTCATTCAGAAACTTGAAGAAGATAACCATCGGGCGCTTGAAATGGTGGCGGATATCGACACCGACGGAAATGCTTCGTTGTTGTATGAAGTCTCCGATGTCAAAACCTGGGCCAATCTCGGGCTTCATTTTGCCGAAAAGCTGAAGGGCGCGATCGCGCTGCAAACATTCCGGACCCATGGCGACGAATCACAACGGCAAAAAGCGATCGAGCATCTGGAAAATGCCCTCGGTTACTGGGACATTGTTGTCGATATAACCCGGCCGCTGTATAAAGACATGCATCTGGTCCATTATATGGGCGGCAGCTTTTTGCGTGATGATGAACGCCTCTTTCACTGGGAGCACATTCGCCCGGAAGTTGCGGAAGATGTGGAAATTGCTCGATCGGCACACCATGAAAGCGACTGACCGGTCAACGCTGGTGATTTAGAACCGAACGCACCTCCTATGTGCATTAACCGCATTTTCTAACTTCTGAAGTAGCATTGAGATGACATATAGAATACCATCTTTAGCCGTGGGAGTGCTTGTCCTGCTCCTTGCCGCTTGCCGCAGCGACTCCAGCCCGGATGTTCACCGGCCCTACATCGATTTGTCCGGTACCTGGCAGTTCGCCCTGGATACGGCCGATACCGGTATCGCGCAAAAATGGTTCCTCTCTGAGCTCGAAGACACCATCCAACTGCCCGGCACCACCGACTCCAACCGGAAAGGATTTGCCAATACCGACACAACCACCCGACGACTAAACAGGGAGTATACCTATGAAGGTCCGGCCTGGTACCGAAAGCAGGTGGTTATTCCGGAGCATTTCAGGGATCAGCACGTCCGGCTATTTATCGAACGCACCAAACCGGCTGCAGTATGGGTTGATGACACACGTGTCGGCGAATCGATGCTCCTGCAGTCGCCGCAAATTTACGACCTCACCGGAGTGGTCGAACCCGGGGAACATACGATCTCCATCCGGGTGGATAACAGCCTCGAGCTTACTCCGTACGGTAACTCTCATATCTATTCAAACGACACCCAGACCAACTGGAATGGGATGATAGGGGAGATGCGAATCGAGGCCCGGCCGATGACATATATCGAAAATTTGCGTGTCTACCCCGACATCGTCAACCGAAAGGTCGATATTGAAATCTCGATAGAAAACCCGCTTGGTATCAGAGAAGCACGGATTGAACTGCAGGCCGTCCGGGAAGAGAACGGCGAATCCACGGTATTGGAGAGGAGATCCGTCGAAACCACCCTGGACTCTCTCATCCATCTGGAGTATTACCTCGGTGATGAAATGCGCCTCTGGGATGATTACGAGCAGCCGCTCTATCACCTGACGGCCACGCTTTCCTACGGCGGCACCCGCGACTCCGACACTGCGGTTTTCGGTATGCGCGACTTTTCGGTCAGCGGCACACAATTTCAAATCAACGGGCGCACCACATTCCTGCGCGGGAAACACGATGGCGCCCTCTTTCCACTGACCGGCCACACGCCCATGGATGTGGAAAGCTGGGAGCGGATTTTCCAGATCGCTCAATCCTACGGAATCAACCATTATCGCTTTCACTCCTGGTCACCGCCCGAAGCGGCGTTTATTGCCGCCGACCGTGTGGGCATCTTTTTGCAGACGGAGCTGCCTTTCTGGGGCGGACTCGATTCGGATTCCGTCGCATACATGCTCAGGGAGGAAGGCTACGCCATGCTGAAGCACTACGCAAACCACCCGTCGTTTGTCATGTTCTCGCATGGAAACGAGATCTGGAGCGGCCATGAGCGGGTGGAGGAGAATATCCGGGCCCTTCGAAATTTCGACGACCGCCCCCTCTATACCCAGGGATCCAACAACAACATCGGCTATCTCGGTCCCGGGAAATCCTCCGAGTTTTTTGTCGCGTCGCGGACTCCCTATGCGCACGATACCACACTCACCCATACCCGGCTTACCCACGCGTTCGTCGATTCCCGCGACGGTGGAATTCTCAACACACGAACCCCATCCACCGATATTCGGTTCGACTATCCCGTATCGCAGATTGACATCCCCCTTGTCACCCATGAGATCGCTCAGTATCAGATCTATCCCGATTACGAAGAAATTGACAAGTACACGGGGGTTCTGCAGCCGTGGAATCTGGAGGTTTTCCGCAGCCGCCTTGAAAAAGCGGGCATGCTCGATCAACGTTTCGACTTTCAGCGGGCGTCCGGTGCCTTGTCGGCGCTCTGTTACAAGGAGGAGATGGAGGCGGCGCTCCGGACCGAAAACCTGGCCGGTTTCCAACTGCTCGACCTTCAGGATTTCCCGGGGCAGGGAACCGCGCTGGTGGGTATTTTGGATGTCTTCATGGACAGCAAAGGGGTTGTCAGCCGCGAGGAGTGGCTGCAATCCTGTAACGATGTCGTTGTTATGCTGGAATTCCCGAAGTACACATGGACCGGCGGTGAAACCTTCCAGGCCAAAGTCCGTGTCGCAAACTACTCCAGATCCGATGTCCGTGAAGATCTGGCCTGGGAGATCCGGGACCGGCAGAATGCCGTCATCGAAAAAGGCCGGTTAACCGACGTTTTCATCCCTCAGGGGAGCGTGCAAACCGTCGGGGAAATCAGCGTGATTCTTCCGGATGGAACCGGTGCCGAAATGCTCACTGTGGATGTCTCCCTTGAAAACACACCTTACGCGAACAGTTATCCGGCCTGGGTGTATCCTCCGGCGGACGATCCGCTCTTCCCCGGGGATGTCAAAGTTGCCAGCCGGTTGGATGATGAAGCCTTTTCGATTCTGGATGCCGGCGGACGCGTGCTTTTGTTCCCGGAAACCGATGATGTAGCCGATGTGAGTTTTCCCGGCCTGTTTCCGCCCGATTTCTGGAATTTCGGGATGTTCAAGCGCATCAGCGAAAACGCCGGCGCACCGGTCTCGCCCGGAACGCTCGGCCTGCTGATGGATCCGGATCATCCGCTCTTCAACGCGTTTCCCACAGACTTTCACACCAACTGGCAGTGGTTCTCCATCATCAAGGAAAGCAACTCCCTTATCCTCGACGATACACCCGATGAATACCGGCCGCTGGTGCAGGTGATCGACAACCTGGAGCGCAACCACAAGCTGGGACTGCTATTCGAATTTTCGGTCGGTGAAGGAAAACTGCTGGTATGCATGTCACAGCTGGAAAACATCACGGACAAACCCGAAGCCCGGCAGCTTTACCACTCCATTCTCAAATACATGAATTCCGAGGCCTTCCGGCCGGCACACAGCATCAGCAGGGAAGAGCTAAGTGACCTGTTCCGGTAAACTCCGGACAAAGACAACACCGTACACATTACCGGGGAAACCGAACAGGGCGTGCCTATCTGATCTGGCTCGGTGAACTTCCCTGACTGGGATCATGGGCAATTCTCGGGGGCAGAAATCCGTCGGGATAGCCGGTAACATACTCTTCACCGAACAACCGGTTATGAACAACGGTATTCCGGTGTACCTCCCAGTCAAACCTTCCGCGTTTACGCAAAAAGAGGGTGATAAATGATGATGTGATAACGATGAATGTGGAATAGAGGATTGCCAGCCATATCATCTGGTCCTGTATCGTGGGTTCGGTAAAGCTGAGCAGGATGATGGCAAACGAGACGGGCCCGTTCTGGATGCCGGTTTCCAGGGAGATCGCGCGTTGAAACAGCGGCTGGACTCCAAAGAGGCGCGATACCCAGTAGCCAAAGAAAAATCCCAGCAAACCGACAAAAAGCACGGCGAAATAGACTTGCCACGGCGTCTGGAGAAAGAGTCCGCCGTGCCGGATAAAGGCGGTACCCAAAAGGAACAAAATTACGATAATCGCTACAAAACCGGCTGTATCTTCGGCGGTTTTGGCCCAGCCGGGAGAGACGCGTCTCAGGATCATCCCAAGCCCAACCGGCACCAGCACCAGCACCAGGGAGCCGACGATATTCATGGTCGGTATCACAAAATCGGATCCGGCCGTAGCCTGACCCGAAGCCACCATTGCGTCGCTGATTTGCCGGGTGAAGCCGGAAGCGTACAGTTCAAGCAGCAGGGGCATCATCAATAATGCCAGAATCGTGGAGGCCGTGGTCATCGAAATGCTCAGGGCTACGGAACCGCGGGCAAAATAGGCGAACATGTTGGATGTCGTGCCGCCGGGCAGACAGCCGATCAGGATAATCGCAATGGCAAACGCCGGCGACAGGTTCAGAAATACGGCCAGGCCGAACGCAATGAGCGGCATCACGCCGAATTGCGAGAGAAAACCGATAAGCACTCCCCGTGGACGCCGGCCTACCGCTTTGAAATCATCGACGGTCAGACTCGCACCCATTCCCAGCATGATCACGAAAATCATCAACCCCAGCAGAGCCTGGTCGGATGAGTGCAGTAATTGGGTTTCAATTTCCATAGCGTATCACTTCCGTATTATGCCTTTACTCCCTTGGGGGAGAAGATATCACGTATTGTCTCTTCATACTTTTTCTCAACGACATGGCGTTTCAGTTTGAAGAGGTTAGTCAGTTCTTCGCCTACCTTGAAATTTTCGGAAAGCAGGCGAAACTCGCGAATCTGTTCAAACGATTTGATTCCGTTGGTGCCGGACAGGTAGTGTTTGATTTCGTCACGGACGATGCGATTGGCTTTGGGGTTATCCACCAGGTCACTGAGGGTTTCGGCTTTGATATCGTGTTCCCTGAAGGCGTCGAGTTTGGGCACGATAAGAGCGCCTACAAACTTCTGATCCTGTCCCACGACCATACACTGTTCGATATACCGGCTCTGCCGGATCTGCATCTCCATGGGTTCGGGTTCCAGGTTTTCGCCGTTGGAAAGCACGATGGTGGATTTACTGCGGCCAAGGATCTTAAGCGAATCGTTGAAGGTCATCATGCCGAGGTCACCGGTCCGGAACCATCCGCCCTCGCGCAATACGCCTTTTGTGATTTCCGGTTCGCGGTAATAGCCCTTCATGACCTGTGGACCGCGCACCCAGATCTCACCACGCAATCCGCGTCCCTCATTGGGTTTATCCTTGTTGGGATAGAGGATTTCTTCGGTTTCAAGGTCCACGATACGAAGTTCGGTATCCGGCACAAGCGGCCCGACGGTACCGTTGACCAGCTTGTCCTCGGTCCGCACAGCGATAACGGGCGACGTTTCGGTCAGTCCGTATCCTTCCAGTACCGGAATCCCGATGTAATTGAAGAATTTGTCAATTTCCAGCGGAAGCGCTCCGCCACCGGAAACGGTCGCCTTGATCGAGCCGCCCGCGCTTTGCCGCACACTCTCCAGTACGGCGGCATTGAAGAAACCGTACCATGGCACCAGTATCAGCAGGCGGATAAGGTGGCCGACATAAAAGATCGCCCGTTTGATCTGTGACTCGGGCCTGAGTTGAAGATCGTTGTTGGTGATGTAAAAAATGGACTCCTGGTAATAGTGCCCCAGGAAATAGGCGATGTGGAACAGGGCACGCCTGACCGGGTGGGCCGCGCGGATGTTATCCAGTATGCGTTGGTGCAGGCTTTCCCAGAGCCTTGGTGCCGAGCCCATGAAGGTCGGCTCCACGTTTTTAAGGTCTTCGCCCAGGGTCCGGATTCCGGTATAGTAGGTGCAGGCGCCGCAGGTGATGGTATATACTTCGAAGACCCGTTCAAAAATGTGCCATATGGGGAGAATGGACAAAACCCGGTCGGTGCAGGAGAGGTCGATCGGGATCACCTCCATCTGCGACATCATGTTGGAGTGGGTCAGCATCACCCCTTTGGGCTTGCCGGTGGTTCCGGAAGTGTAGATCAGGGTGAACAGATCATCCGGCCGGATCTGCTCCATACGCTCTTCGGCGCGGCGATCGCCCATATCCCTCTGGTAAGCGCCGATGGCTTGCACCTCTTTGAGGTGTCGGACCCCTTCATGGGGCTCTGTATCGGCGTCCAGCAAAATGATCTCTTCCAGTTCAGGCATTTCGTGACGCAGGCGGAGGATTTTTTTCTGAAGCGCCTCGCTTTCAACAAATGCCACCCGGATGTGCGCGTGGTTGATGATATATATCAGCTCATGATCGGTAACATCGGCGCCGCGCGGACAATTAACAGCCCCTGAAAGCTGAATAGCGTAATCACACAGCATCCACTCAAACCGGTTGTCGGAAAAGAGTCCGACATGCTCCCGGGCATCCACTCCCAGTTCGATGAGACCGGTGGCCAGCTCCTTGCCCTGCTCAAACAGATCCCGGAACGAGACCGGATTCCACTCCAGCGCCTTCTTTCGTGTCGCAAAAGCCGGCAGGGACTCGTACCTGTCCGCCGCCTGGCGATAAAGATCAGCCAGGTTGGAAGCAATTATACGGGATTCCATATATCCGTAAGGAATGACTTAATTAACATCCATAACCGGCCTGATCGCATAAAAGGGAAGCCTGTTGACATACTTCCGAAGTTCGGGTCCGGCCCGTTTATTCGTAAAAAACCCCACGTTTTACAGGATGCCTTGGCGCCTGATAGATTACGTGTATTCACAGATGATGGTGACCACTGTCTGTTGCATGGACGGTCGGGTCAACTGTCAGGCAGTTAAAATACGTTTTTTTTTCATAGTAACAATAACTGCCGAATGCCGCTCGGTTCAACGGTGATGTGCTTCGGCCGGCAATGGTCACGCGAATCCGGGATGTTTTTCTACGGAATCCGAATGAAAACAGTTGCGCGCGAATCCGGCGGCGTCACGACTGCAGCACCAGATTTGTCATCACCTTCATACCGGTTTTGAGGCACCGTTCATCGACATTGTATTTGGGATGATGCCAGGGGTACCGGCTGTCGGCCTCCTCACTGCCACTTCCCAAAAAGAAGAACGCGCCCGGTATCTGCTTCTGATAGAATGAGAAATCTTCTCCGGCCATAACCGGCTTCTCAAGTGTTATCAGGGCTTCGCCGGCCGCTTCCTGCAGCCTGTGGGTGGCGGCGGCATCGTTGATAACCGGCGGATAGCCGATAATCAGTTGTGATTTCGCATCTCCTCCCATGGCTTCGGCCGTTTTTTCGGCGATAGTGGTGATCCGGTCGAAGATAAACCGGGTCTGCTTCTCGTCGAAGGTGCGGATGGTACCTTCCAGCCACGCTTTCTCGGGGATGATGTTCGGAGCGGTACCGGCATGGAACTTCCCGACGGTTACCACCGTGGCATCGGAGGGATCAATATTCCGGCTGACGATCGTCTGCAGCTGCATAATAATCTGCGCGGCGATGACAATGGGGTCCACTGCCTGATGGGGGGCTGCCGCATGGCCGCCTTTTCCTCTGACCTCGATCTTGAATTCGAACGGTGACGCCATCAAGGGGCCCTCTTTTGTTCCGATACGACCGGGTTCCAGAGCGGGGTATGTATGGAGTCCGTAGACCTGCTCGACCCCCAATTCGTTCAAAATACCCGTTTCCATAAGCAGACGGCCGCCGCCGGGCAGCACCTCCTCGCCCGCCTGGAAAACCAGCACTACTTTACCGGCAACCTGCTCCCTGAACTCGGAGAGCAGCCTGGCCGTCCCCAGGAGATTGCTGGTATGGATATCGTGTCCACAACAGTGAGCCACCCCCGGTTTTTCCGAGGCAAACTCCGCTTTGGCATCGCCTTCCTCCTGAATGGGGAGCGCGTCGATATCCGCACGCAGGGCCGTCACCTTGCCGGGCCTGCCGCCTGCCAGTTCGGCTACGCAGCCAGTTTCGCAGGGCCGGTGAACGCGGTACCCCCACGATTCCAGCTTTTCGATGATCCAGTCCGTGGTTTCAAACTCCTGGAAGCTCAGCTCCGGATTGCGGTGCATGTGCCGCCGCCATCCCACCACATCCTCAAAAATTTCATCAATGCGGCCGGACAGCGACTCAACGGCGGGTGATATCTGCTTTTTTCTATTCATGTGCTATTCCTGATAATTCCATCTCGTGCTTTAAACAACCTTTTCTTGCCTCTGTTCGCCTGTACAACACACACTCCGGACAAACCGGTTCCCTGTGACTGCGGATATCCTCCAGCAGGATGCCCGCGCAAGGATACTTGTGGCTGACACGGAGCGGGGCGATCTGTCCGCACAGATTCAACCGTATTAATATGGCTGTCCCCATCCACGATAGCAAGCTCTCCCACTTTGGCGTGACTTTACCTGCAGCAAGCCGCAATCAGCTTCAACAGGACCGGCAGCATGTTACAAACTGGCAGGTCAAATAAAACGGCGTGGCACTTCTCTGTCCCAGATTTTGCTGAACACTCGGCGCCCGTTTTCATAGGCATCCAGGGTGGCGTGAATCCTGAAGACGCTGCTATCACAGGTAAGTGTCGTGCGGGTGATGGTTTCGACATCCCACTCCCCGCGTTTCAGACGCCGCACCGCTTTCACTTCGCCGTTAACGGACTCGAACTTGTCCAGCAGATATCGGTACCACTCCTCGGTATTCCGGGTGATTTCCGTACCGGTGTCCTCCAGCCGATTGGTTCCTTCATTGTCAATTACATGCAGTGTGGACTCCTCGGAGGCCAGGTCACGGGTGATTACCCAGTTGTGCTCGGCCGGTTTGAGGGGCGTAGTGACGAACCCTTTTACCGCCTCCGCTTCCTCGAAATCGCTCATCTGATCATCGAACGGGGAAGCATTCTCACGTACAGGAAGCTCCAGAGTGCTTTTATCCGGGTGGATGGTGAGTCGCGCCGGCTCGGGTGACGGCCAGGCCAGCGGCCAGTAGGAGGTGGATATCGCGACCCGCAGCCGGTTGCCTTCCGGAAGGTGCTGGGCGATGTCGTTAAGCTCGATGGTCACTTTCACTTTTTCACCCGGCTCCAGGAACTCGGGGTGCTCATGGCTGTTGCGGTGGCAGAGGTTGAGCAGCCCGTAGGTCACGCGCGTCGCTTTGTCGTCCCTGGCAATATCAGAGAGCCGCACGGCGATCATGGCCACCGGTTTGTTCGCCGACAGCTCCAGGTGCAGTTTCGGAGCTCCTATGATCATCAGGTCCTTCCTGAGCGGTTCGCTGTCGAACACCAGGGAGCCGCCGTCCTCCTCGCGCTGGTCATAGGGCAGGTCCGGGCCTTTACTGTAGGAGCACCATTTGCCGGCAAAAAGGCCGACACTCAGCGGCGACTGTATAGTGAGCGGACCGTTGGAGGCAATCCGCTCCTCATCGGGTTTGAGTATGCGGGCGTTGTCCAGCGGCCACTGGGTCGGGATGATATTGGGAGACGGCCAGGAGGGTTCGGCCACCCAGTAACCCGGGCGTTTCTTGTAAACGGCTCGGGGCTTGACACTCTCCTGCATCCACACCCGCATGTCCGGCTCCTCTTCCACGCCGGTATCCTCGTCTTTGAGCCAGCGGTCCCACCACCGCAGGCACTCCTGCAGAAATCCGATTTGCGGTCCAGGGGAGGCTTCGTGGGGATAGATATGGCTCCACGGTCCGACCAGCCCCTTGCAGGTCACATTAAGGTTCTGCACCAGGCGAAAAACCGCGTTGGAGTAGCCATCCGCCCAGCCGCTCACGGCAAAAACCGGTGCTTTGATGGCGTTGAAATCTTCGCATACCGATCCGTGCTTCCAGTAGTCGTCGCGCTGCTGATGGCGCATCCAGGTGTCGACCCACAAGCCGCTTCCCTCGAGCCGCTCCATCCACATATCCCGCCATTCTTCGCCGACAATCTCGGGATCGGGCGGAAGGGAGTTGAAGGCGAACATGGTGGAGGCCCAGGAGAGGTTGTCGTTTAGCAGGCACCCGCCCATGTAATGGACGTCATCGGCGTACCGGTCGTCGGTGGAGCAGAGACTGATGACCGCCTTGAGCTGCGGGGGCTGCATCGCGGCGATCTGGAGTCCGTTGAATCCGCCCCATGAGATGCCGATCATGCCGGCTTTTCCGTTGCACCAGGGCTGCTGTTCCAGCCATGCCAGGATGTCGACCCCGTCGTCGAGTTCGGTTTGCAGGTATTCATCCTTGAGGACGCCCTCGGAGTCACCGCTGCCACGCAGATCCACCCGGATGGATGCGTAACCGTGCGCGGCAAAATAGGAATGCACCTGGGTGTCGCGGGACCGCTTCAGGTCACGTTTCCGGTAGGGAATATATTCCAGGATGGCCGGAACGGGGTTCTTCTCGGCATCCTCGGGCATCCAGATGCGGGCCGACAGGCGGCAACCGTCCCGCATGGGGATCCAGGTGTGCTCAATGGCTGTGATCGGAACCGGTAGTGACGAAGTCTTTACAGTTTTCATTTTGCACGGATAGTTAACGATTTGTACACGTAGCTGATGCAATGGGATAGTACCCGTTCGAGCCGCCTTTCGCCATCCTTGTGTAAAAAAAATAGTGGAGCCACTGTCCCGTTACCATGGAGCAGCACCCGGATTCGTAAAAAAAAATGTATATTTGGTGATATCCCCGGAAACAGAACTAAGTCGTCATCTGCGCAGCCTCTATGCAATAGAACAGGATGTCTGGAATATACCCCAATTTAAAATATTAACGGCACAAACGGGACTATTGTCATGAGTAAAAAACAAGTTTTCATCATTGGGCTGGATGATTTCAACCTGAAAATGTTGAAGGCCCTGCCGGAAGCGAAAGAGTGTGACTTCCATGCGGCACTGGATATCTCCGAAATCAGGGATGTCAAGGAGTACGACATGGAAAAGCTGGTTAACCTGTGTTTCGAGCGGATTGACAGGCATGGCAAGATCGATGCGGTCGCCTCGTACTACGACTTTCCCGGCACGGTTCTGGTCCCGGTGATTGCGGAGAAGTACGGTTTGCCGGGCCCGACCCTGGAGAGTATCCTGAAATGTGAACACAAGTTCTGGAGCCGGATGGAGCAACAGAAGGTGATACCCGATCACATCCCCATGTTCCGGGCGTTTGACCCCTTTGACGACCATGCGTATGAGAAGCTGGAGATGATCCCGCCGTTCTGGATCAAACCCAACAAATCGTTCCGGTCATTTCTGGCGTATCGCATCAGCAGCGAGTCCCACTTCTACGAGAACACCAAAACCATCCAGAAACATATTCATTTTATGCTGGAGCCGTTCCAGAAATTGATGCAGATGTATAACATTCCCGAAGAGGTATCGGAAATGAAAGAGAGCTGTATCGCCGAATCCATGATCTCCGGACATCAGTGCACCCTGGAAGGGTATGTGTACAACGGAAATGTCGTTTCTTATGGCGTGGTGGATTCCCTACGTGAAGAAGACCGGTCCTCATTCTCCCGTTACGAGTATCCATCCGTGCTGCCACAGGAAATACAGTTCCGCATGGCTGATGTCACACGCCGTACCATCCAGCAGATCGGCATGGACAACTCACCGTTCAATGTCGAGTTCTTCTACAACCAGACCGCCGACGAGGTCTACCTGCTGGAGATCAACCCGCGTATCTCGCAGGCGCACACGGATATTTTCGAGAAAGTGCACGGGATTTCTCACCACGCCATCATGCTGAACCTGGCACTGGGACGTAAGCCCAAAACATTATACTATAACGGTGACTTCAACAAGGCGGCCCATTTCATGCTCCGGACCTTCGAAAGCGGGCGCATCAATAAGGTGCCGACCAAAAACGAAATCAACATCCTGAAAAAATTCATCCCCGGCCTGGAAGTGAAAATTCCGGTCAGGGAAGGTGTCCACACCAGTGAAATGCAAGGACAGGACAGCTACAGCTTCGAGCTGGCCAACATCTTCATCGGAGGGCGCGACCAGGCGGAGCTGGTGGAAAAATACAGCAAGGTATGCGACGGACTCACGTTTGAAATTGATTACGATGAAGAGGTGCACCTGCACTAAATCGTATGGCCGCGAGTTGGGCGGCTTTTGATGAATGGGCCGTATTCGCGGGAATAGAGGGGGGCGGCGCTTGGTGAATGAAGTCGCAAGGACTGGAAGAGAGGTGGGCGACGTTTGGTGAACGGGGCCGCAGGAGCGGGAAGAGTGGGGCTCATTCTTCTTTGTTCAACATCAAATTAGCACCCCTATAATAAACCCCTGGATAAACCGAACACGTCCTACCAGAAAGAATAAGATTTATTCAGTTTTAGGAAGCATTAAATTAAAACCCTTATACGCATTACCAACCCCCCTATTACGATCATCATAAGAAGATCTAGGATCCCACTCATCACTTTCTAAAACATACTCTACAGCAACAGGATCCTCCCCTAACTTCTGCATATAAACCTGACTAATCTGTTGCTGAGGAAAACCACCAAAACCCGCACTAGCCATCCAAACCATAAAATCCTTAGGATTACCACTGCGCAAATGCTTACCTTCATCATCAACATACTTAACCTCCTGCCTATCAGTACAATAACTAGGAGGATCAGGATTAACAATAGCACTAGTATTAAAATCCTTAACGCTACAAATGCCAGGATTCGGCTCGTTAACAGTGCTGAAGAAATGATTCAACTCATTAGTATACCAACTAGGCAAACTACCATTCACGAAAAAAAAACTAGACAACATAATCCGCTCATTATTATCATACCCAATAGGAGGAGGATTAGGATGTCCGCTAGGAGAAGGAGGATCACGTATCCTAATAATCCTATTCTCAATACCACCTAAATTCGTCCTGCCCACGTACATAACATTATCCGCAAGATCCATATAAGAACCACTATAACCGCCATAATCATTAACATAACCTAAATCCGTGAGGTTTTCCGCATAATCTTCCACAAATTTAATACTAAAAGGATTAATATCCAAACTATCTTCTAAAACACTACGCATATCCTCCTTAAAAATCTCCCAATTCTCCAACTCCTCCTCATTCCAAGAACTGCCTGGAAGATACAAACCACCATCCGGATGATCCTCCCTAGGAAGATGATTACCAGCAGCAACAGCTACATTCCAACCCCTACCATAAGCAGAATTACCTTTATTAAAAACAACCACCTGCTCCTCAGTAACATCAGGCAAAATCACAAAAGGATGCCTATCGCTACCCTCCCAATCTCCCTGGTCCACCCAAATCACATCATTAAAACGACTCCACTCATCAATAAAATAACCATGCGTATCCACATCAAACTTGTTCTCAACAGTCTCCATATGACTATCAAAATCATCCCTAAGCCTGAACAAAACCTCAACATTACCAGTATTCGTACGATGATTCTCCAACTCCCTAGGACCATAACCACTCACTACATAAGTTACAGGAACACCATCCCTCTCAGCACCATGCCAAAACATACCAGGAACAGGATACTCATTCTCAGAAACCATTAAACGATTAACCTCACTCATACCAGGAACACCATCAACAACACTAGCCTCCTCACCACCAATAATATCCAAGACGTAATCACCCCTCGGAAGAACACTGCTGATAATACCATCTCCATCCGCAACCATAGTAGTATCCCTTCCACTCTCCAAATGCCTGGCTTGGATACTAGCATAAGGATTAGGATTTTTATCAAAGAAACCACGAGCCTCAACCCTAAAATCATGCCTTTCACGAACATCCACAAAGTCTTCCAAAACTTTTTTAGTGCCGTGAACATCAAAAGCTTTAACCGTGTAAGGAATACGGCCAGTATTTTCAAAACTATGACTTACACCTTCATCAACCTCATTCCCATTAATATTCCAACCATAAACTTTATCTTCAACTTTCAAAACTAAACTATCTAATTCATTAACACTACTCGCGTTAATACTAAAATCTCCACTGAACCATTTAACCTCATCCGGCTTAGAAACACTCAAAACAGGTTTAGACCTGTCAAGCGCAACATCACCAAGATCAACCAAAACCTCCAAACTATGCCTCTTCGACACATCCTCAAAACCTTCGGCAGAAAAAACATAACTCAAACTATCCCCGCCCACCAAACGCATAGGAACATCCAAAGACAACTCAAAATCACCACTCACATCTTTCTCCTTGCTGACACCAGCATAAGACTTCACAACCCTACCATTTATAGCCTCACCAGCCACATCTTCCAAACTACCCCTGGTAACCATACTAAAATACTCATCACCCAAAACAACAACATCCAAATCAACCAACTCCTCCAAACCACGACTAACTGTTTCATCCCTAAAACCATCAGCCACAGCCCTATAAACAACCTCCTCACCCAACAATCTTCTAGGAACATCAACAGAAAAACCAAAACTTCCATCAACATCCTGCTTAACAACATTATCCTTATAAGACATGCTAACACTACCACTAACATCCCCGCCATCAACATCACGCAAATGACCCTCAGTAACCATACTAAAATACTCATCACCCAAAACAACAACATCCAAATCAATATTCTCTTTCAAACTACGACTAACCGTTCCCTCTCTGAAACCATCAGCCACAGCCCTGTAAACAACCTCCTCACCCAACAATCTTCTAGGAACATCAACAGAAAAACCAAAACTTCCATCAACATCCTTCTCAAGCTCCTTACCTGCATAAGACTTAACCAAACGACCACTAACATCCCCTCCATCAACATTAACAAGTCTTCCTTCAGTAATCGCTTCGAATAACTTATCCTCCAAAGTGATATTTTCATTAACATTCCTTCCAAAAGGAACAGTCTGCATAAAACCGTTATAATTCTCGCTTTCATCTACGACTAAAGACAAACTACTACTTGAACTATCCCCTCCAAGATTTGTAACACTAATATTAAAATCACTACCTCTACCAAGACTAGTTAACTTAGCAGTCTCATTAAAATCTTTTCCACGAACATTCACTAAATAAACACCGCTACTAGGAAAACCGCTCAAAGATACTTTGTTACTGCCTTTTTCGAACTCTATCTGAGAACTGTGAATCCTTCTACCCAGAACGTCATAAACACCCACTTCTTTATTACCCCCCTCACTCGTAACTAAGATGTTGGATTCATCACTAGTAGGATTAGGATAAGGATTACCTATGCCAACTTCCGAATCATATTCCAAAACAAACATGCCATCCGGTCCGCTCTGAGCTGTTGCCAGCGTATCGCTCAAAACCTGATCCACCAAATGCACCCCAGCGCCCGCGACACCCTGACCAACCACATTGCTCACACTGCCGGTAACCGCGCTTCGCCCGCCGCTGTGCTGTCCGTACGCATCGCCGGCCGCCAGGAATAGTGCACCAAGTAAAACGGCCGTCAGGATCCCCCCGCCTGTCGTAACTGCCCGATAGATAACGTTCATAAGACTCTGGTTTGATAATAGTTGGCTTTGGGCAGGATAGGGCTTTCCCGGATTTGTTGCCATTTTTTTTGGCGGGGGCGGCAGGTGTGGTATCAGTGCATTTGGGTAGCGATCCCATCCTAAGTGATCCTCACTTTGCGGGCGGCCGTAGCAGAGACGCCGGTATCCGGGGTCATTGCCTGTGATGATGCCGATGGGCTGACAGCATTTTTTCTTTGACCCCGTTTTGTGCTATTTTTATGCAATCCAACCACGTACTTGTGATCAGGCCTATGAAATGATCATGGCCGGGCTGGCGTCAGGACACACAGGCGCATGATTTAATCCGGTCATGGAATTACATGTGTCCGCTTAATCTAAAATTTTAAACAGATGAACCATCCATGGCCGATTATTTGGCAATCAGGCCTATGATTAAAACCATGGACGCTGCATGTGACATAATGAATCAAAATAATTTAAAACACATGAAACTCAACATTATCAGCATCAGCAAGCAGTCCAAGCCGGCTCTTGCCAAGATCTACAAAAACGGCACCCTGGCGCTAAACATCGTAACCCGCCAGAAGCTTTCCATCACCCAGGCGAATGATTATCATCTGGCATTGGCAACCGACCAGACCCACAAGCTTGACGAAAAATTTTATCTGGTATTTTTGGATAAATCCGGTGATGCCACCCGCAAGCTGTTGGTCACAGAGAAAAACGCCACCGTCAATTTTGCTCATGTCTTTGATGCACAGGGCATCGACTATGAGAAGACAGCCCATGTCTATGAGCTGGAAAAGCAGATCACCTGGCAGGGCAACCCCGTAGCTGTTTTCCAGCGCACCAGGTAACCGGCGCCGTACCGATGAGAACCGCTCCCCACCGAAAATCCGGTACCCGCCGGTACGGTGGATTCTCATTGGTGATGAATCGGTGCCCGTGCCGGAAGATTGTGGGGCAATAAGTGGTTAACTGGCGAAAATGAAGCCTTATTGATAAGCGTTACCCGAATACGTACATTGAATTAATTATTACAATTATACTCTTATATCCATGGGAAAAAGTCGTTTGGATAGAATTACCAGGAACCCGGATATCTGCCACGGCAAACCTGTTATTCGTGGTTTACGCTATCCGGTCGACACCATGCTGGACCTTTTGGCTTCCGGAATGAGTATTGATCAAATTCTGGAAGACTATCCCGACCTGGAACGCGATGACCTATTAGCTTGCCTTGAGTACGCTTCTAAAGTTGCCAGAACTAAAACTTCTCAAAAAATTGCTCTGTGAAGGTCATCGTTGATGCACAGTTGCCCAAACGATTATCCGACTTTTAAGGTACAAAACAAGTCGATTCCAAACATACCCTCCTCCCTCCAATTACAACTGGCCAACTTTCGGGGAAGCTTACACGACCATCTCACATCTTAGAATCAAACCACAACCCCGGCATCGCGCACCTCCAACAGCTCGGCAATATCGGTCATCCCATCTTTGAATCAAACGACAGTGATCCGTTACTAAGTAGTTATATCGCAGGGCTCTTGCAATAAATCAAGAACCTTTTTAGTTTCATAATGAAACCACAACTTGCCTGGTTCATTATGCCAACGAATATTACCATTAAGGGAATTCCCGACGAGGTTTATCAAAAGCTTAAGCTGCAAGCGGATAAACATCATCGCAGTGTGAACAGTGAGGTCATTATGACCCTGAAAAATTCTCTTCAAAGTAGAATACATGATCCGGACATCCTTATTGACAGAGCCCGAAAACTTAAAAAAAGAGCTAAGGGTTCTTTATCCATTGAAGAAATTCAACAAGCGATTGATCAGGATCGTCCATGATTGTTGCCGACACAAACCTGATAGCCAGTTTTTGGGTACCCAATAATAAGGAGCAATTGGCCTATCAAAGCCTCAAAAAGGATCCCGAGTGGATTGCACCTCTGCTGTGGGTTTCAGAGTTCAGAAATGTTCTTTCCCTCTGTTATCGTAAAAAAATCCTTGATTTATCTTCCATTTATCAGGCCATTGATGAAGCCGAAGAGCTCATGGGTACCAGAGAATTTTCAATCAATTCAAAACAGGTATTAACTCTGATGTCCGAGTCAACTTGTTCGGCCTATGATTGCGAATTTGTAGCCCTTGCATCTGATTTTGACATTCAACTCGTCACTTTTGATAAAAAAATTCTTTCTGAATTTTCTGCAATTGCGATTCATCCTGATGATTTCGTAGCCGGTTAACCTGGTATTTTTTCTGCGATATAACAGGCAATCTCAAGCGGACGCGGGTAGCGTCCGCACCCAAAACGCGGCTTCCCGCCACGCCGTTTAAATTGCGGGCCGCCATTTCTTTAAAAACCATTGACCGGTTGTCATTTCCCAACGCGGTAAGGGGCCCGCTACCCCGCCAGAAGTGACCTACTATCGAATAAATCGCTCTCACTATCGCAATGCTTCTGGAACTCAACCAGGCACAACGGGAATTGGCCCGGTGAAAAGTTCCGGATTTATCTTCCCGCTTTGGGCTATTGACGGAACCGGCGTGCATTGGTTTGGCATCCCTCCCGAATGATCCGTATACTTGGAAGTTGCCAATTCGGGCGATGGAGTTCGCCTTTAACCGCCTCCGGCTGATGACTCCTGCATTTACCGACTGCTCAACCTGAATTTAACAGGAGTGCATCCATGCGAGAACTTCTTCTGGTCGCCCTGGGGGGCGCATTCGGATCCGTCTTACGCTATCTCTTCAGCATCGGCCTGCCGATGGTGTTCGACCGGTCACTACTGGTCACCGCCACCATGGTGGTAAACATCCTGGGTTGTGTGATTATCGGCTTCCTGATTCAATGGATGGAGGCCCGCCAGCTTATGGACACCGGCCTGCGCCTGCTTGTCATTGCAGGGTTCCTGGGTGGATTTACCACGTTTTCCGCATTCGGACTCGAAGCCGTAATGCTTTTTAAGGAATCCGTTCATAACGCTTTGTGGTACATCGGATTGCAACTTACCCTCTGTATCGGAGGCGTCTGGATCGGACTTGCAGGATGCCGATGGCTTCTGAAATAGCCGGCAACGGCAGCGACGCCCTTTACCGACTCGTCGCTTGCTCCATCACCCGGGTCATCCGCTTTACAAACTCGCCCGGTGACTCCAAATCGCCCTGCATCAGCAACGCCCCGTCATAGAGCTGCCGCGCCATCAGTTTGACCAGATCGCCTTCGCCTTTTTGTTGCATCCCGCTGAGATTCCGGATCACCGGGTGGGACGGATTGATCTCCAGGATTCGTTTCGACGGACCCATATCCTGTCCCATCATCTTCATCATCTGTTCCATGTGACTGTCCATGCCCTCCTTGCCGATCGTCAGCGTCACCGCCGAATCGACCAGGCGCTTTGACGGCACCACATTTTCCACGCGGTCGCCCGACACCTCTTTGAAGATGGCTACCAGTTTTTCGAGCGCATCGCCGGATACCTTTTCCTGCTTGTCGTCGGCATCCTCCTCCAGATCCAGGTCCGCCTTCTCTATGCTCTTGAGCGGCTTTTCCTTATAGGTTCCCAGACCCGGCACCACGAAGGCATCCACCGGATCGGCCAGCAGCAGTACCTCAATCCCTTTCTTGCGGAAATACTCCAGCTTGGGATCGCGCCGCAGCTCGTCGAGATTATCACCGGAGAGATAGTAGATCTCCTTTTGTGATTCCGGCATGCGCTCCACATAAGCACTCAACGACACCAGATCCTCCAGCCCCTTTTGTGCGGCCGTCTCACCGGATTCGGATTTTTCCTTCTCACCACCCTTCGTATCCGCCGATTGCTCCCCGCTTTTTGTGCTGTGGAAGTAAAGCAGCTCGGTCAGCCGCTCACGATTGCCGAAATCGGAGTTGAGGCCCGATTTAAACAGCGGACCAAACTCATCATAAAACGTGCGAAATTTCTCCGGCTCACTTTCGGCCCAGTACTCGATCATGCCGAGAATCTTGTTCACCAGCACATCCTTGATCTTGTTCATCACAGGCGAGTACTGTGTGACTTCGCGGGATACGTTCAGCGGCAGATCCTCACTGTCGACCACCCCCTCCACAAACCGCAGATACTCCGGAATCAGATCCTTGCAATCCTCCTGCACAAAAACGCGATTCGAGTAAAGCTGTACCGAAGTCAAATTCTCGGTCCGGAAGAAATCCGGCTTCGCCTGCTTCGGCACAAAAAGGAGCGCCTTGAAATTCATCCGCCCCTCCATAGCCAGATGCAGATGATCGAGCGGCTCCTGGAAGTCGTTGGAGATAAATTTGTAGAACTCGTTACGCTCCTCTTCCGTGACATCGTTTTTATTTTTGTGCCAAAGCGCGCCCTGCGAGTTAACCTCTTCGCCGTTCACCTTGATACTGTAGTCCACAAAGTTGGAATATTTCCGGATGAGCTGCTTCACACGCTCCGCTCCGGCGTACTCTTTGTGCTCATCCTTCAACCGGAACGATATCCGGGTGCCGCGTTCGGTGCGGTCGGATTCCTCAATTTCGTAGGTGCCCTGTCCGTCCGAGACCCACTTCCACGCCTTTTCATCCGGATCGGCGTGACGGGTTTCCACACTGATCTCCTCGGCCACCATAAACGCCGAATAGAACCCGACGCCGAACTGCCCGATCATGTTGCCGTCCAGCTTCTTCTTCTGATCCTTTAGCTGTTCGATGAATTTCATGGTGCCGGAGCTGGCCACGGTTCCGAGGCGCTCGGTCAGGTCCTCGAAATTCATTCCGATGCCGGTATCCTCAATCGCGAAAAACTGTTTCTCTTCATCCACTTCGATGCGGATCTCCGCCGGCAGCTTCGGAGATTGCACCTTCTCGCCGGTGACCTGCTTGAACCGGACCTTGTTCAACGCGTCGGATGAGTTGGATATCAGCTCCCGCAGAAATACTTCGGGGTTGGTATAGAGCGAATTAACGATCAGATGAAGGAGCTGTTTCATCTCCGCCTTGAACTCAAACTGTTGTTTTGTGCTCTTTGCCATAATATTTCGATACCTGTTTAGTGTTTTATGATACTGTTCTGATGCAATCACAATGGATTGCGACGGCCCGAGGCACATCCCCGGTACGCCGTCTCTCATTTCGCGGGGGAAAATATCACTTTTTGAGGAATTCCACTTCCTTCGCCCGGCCGGCCGAGACCAGAAACCCGGTGACCTCTCCGGTCGCATCATCCCTCAGAAACACAAACTCCCAGGAATCCGCCGACCACTTGCCGGGGGCATCCTCGGTCATCACGCCTTTGGGATCCAGCCGGCGACCCAGCACCAGCGCGCCGTCCTCGACCGTCAACCTGTAGTCGACCTCAAGCTCATCATTATGATACACTCCGGCGTACTGCTGCAAATACGCCTCCAGCGAATCGCGGATCACCAGCCGCGCAAGCGCCCGGCTTTTTTCGGCCGGATCGGCATCTGCGCGATTGCAGAGCACAAGCGTCGAAACACCGTGCTCCGGATAGCGTCGCAGGTCCGCCTGGAACCCGTGAAACTGCCCTGACTGATGCTCGCGTTTCTGGCCGTGCCAGTAGTCGTGATGGTGAGCGAAACCGTTGCTGACGGTATCCTCGCCGACCACCGATTGCTCCGACATCAGCCGGTGAATCTCCAGGAACAGCTCCTGTTCTGTGCTGTCCGCGACACCGCCCGGCGGTTCTATTCGAAACGCCTCCCAGCGGCCCCAGTCGGCCATCGTCGCATAGAGTCCGCCGTGACCCACGCCCTGATAATTTCCAGGATAGGTCCGGCGAAAGGACGTAACTACCTCCTGCTCCCCGCCGTTCTCATCACGCGGTTCATAGCTGATGACCCTTCCGGGAATGATGCGGTATCTGTCATCATGAAAATGCGTTGACGTCATTCCGAGCGGCCCCAGAATGTGCTCCCCCGCGTACTCGGCAAAGGGTTTTCCGGCAATCGTTTCGACGACGTACGCCAGCACGGTAAACCCGCTGTTGGTGATCTGCCGCTCCGACCCCGGCGAAAATTTCAGCGGCTTGCCCCGTTTGATCAGCGCAACATACTCCTCAAGCGACATCACATCATTAACCGAGACCCCGGCGATATCCATCAGATCATACAGTTCGGGAAGGCCCGAGGTGTGCTGCAGCAAATGACGGATGCGCACCCTGTCCGCCCACTCCGGCCAATCCTCCAGATACCGCGAGACCCTGGCATCGATGTCGAGCTCACCGCGGACCATCAGCCGGACGGCCGCCGCCGCAGTCACCTGATGCGCCAATGTCGTCATATAAAACCGGGAGTTGTGATCCAGGGGAATGTGGTAATCAAGATCGGCGCTTCCATAGAAACCCGACGCGATCGCCTCTCCGTCGCGATAAATCGACACGGCACACCCCGGAGCATCACCGCGATCATAATCCGCAAACAACGTATCGATGTTGTGCGATAATTCGGGCGGTGATTTTTCGGCGGATGTGGCCGGCGGCATGGCAAAAATCATCAGCCAAAGGGCCGGGACGATGACCCGTCGCAACGATCCATCAGCCCCGAAAACCGCAGTCCCGAAAGCCCGGGATGGTAGCCATTTCAAAAAGTCCCGATTTGTGATGTCATTCATCTGTTTAAAATATTCGGATTCACTAGCCACAGAGCATCCATGGACTTAATCATACACCTGTGTGAGCGATTTATCAATCATGGATGTAGTACTTCGTGACCTTCGGTTCATTCGTTTTCATTTTTCGATCAAGTGGACAGATGCAATTCCAACTCAAATGCGATCCCGCGTTCCACCCGGATCCCGGCTGCTTGAGCTCCGGCATCATTGCTCCACCTCAAATACGATTTCGCCGGTGCCCGGAGCCTGCAGGTTCATCCGCCGGATGGAATCGCCGCCGCGTTCAAATCGAAGGTCCCAGTCATCCACCCGAAACCGGTCATTGGACCGCCATATCATCCGGCGTGATTCCCGCTCAAAAAAAGCCGGCACCCGATCAATAACGAAATCTTCCCGGTCGGCAATACCCCGGCTATCTCTTATGATGTATCTGCCGGACGCATCCTCCTGGTTTCCAATGTCATCCCCGCGTGGCGCACCCTCCGGCCCCATCCCCCCGGACCCGTCAAAACCGGGCACTTGCGGGATTCGTTCGAGGTAGAGGTCGCCCTCTTTCAGCACAACATCAAATCCGGTCCCGAGATGCTTGTTCACATACCGGCCGGGGTAGGCCGCGAATCTCCCGGCAAACGTATCCCGGAGAAAGAGATCGGCAATTTGCCGTGAATATACGGCGGGGTTGATGTCGCTTTGGTTGCAGAACACCATGATAGCGAGGCCGGTCTCCGGAAATCGCGTGTACTGAGTCCGAAAGCCCATATAGCTTCCAGCATGGCCCACCGTGCGGAGTGTTTTGTAGCGCTCCAGCCTCAGGCCGGAGGCATAGGCGATCGAATTGCGGTTACGCGTAGATCCGGGGCGGGTCATTTTTTCAGCAAAGCGGTCCAGGTTGCTTCGGTTTTCGACAAAGTTGGCCTCCCACCGAATAAAATCCTCGATGGTGGTGAAAAGTCCGCGGGGGCCCACACGGTCCATGTTGTCCCGATAGAAGCGGCCGGGACCGAAGGAGCGGGGCCGGTAGCTGATCACCCGGTTCGGCACTACTTTTCCGGTATCGTCGTGCCAATGGGTGGATGTCATCCCGATCGGATCAAAAAAATGCTTTCGGGAGTAGGCGTCGAGTGACATGCCGGTCAGACGCTCCACCAAAACGGCGATCAGCTCATAGCCGGTGTTGTTGTAGCCGTACTCATCGCCCGGATCGGCATTGAATCGATGTTGCCGGCGGATCATATCGAGCGCTTTGTCAGGCGTGGTCGTATTGTCGAGGCCGGTATCGGCGAGGGCGAGCAGCTGATAGATATCCCTCAGGCCGGATGTATGATGCATTAGCTGACGCGCGGTGATGGGCCGGTCTGACCCGGGAAGCTCTGGAAGGAGCTCGCGGAGATCGTGATCCAGATCCAGAAGTCCCTGCTGTTCCAGCATGAGCAGCGCCGCGGCGGCCACTTGTTTGGAGACCGACGCGACCATAAACCGGGAGTCGGGCCGGATTGGAATTCCGTGATCCAGATTGGCGATTCCGTATCCTTTGGTGAACAGGGGTTCGCCGAAATGCGTCACGCCAACCGCGCAGCCGGGGGTATCCGGGTTGTCATACGCGAAAAAGATGCTGTCCATGTCGGCCGAGCTGACATGGCTGAACGGCGACTGACTCTCGTCCGAGTTGACATGGTTGAACGGGGACTGGCCCGCAGCGCCAGTGAAGCCGGCAGATAGCGTGACAAGCAGCAAGCCGGCTGTCATAATATGGTATGGCGGGATGCGCGGGTCCCGTGTGCGTCGGTGCCGGCGTGGTAAAAAAATGCGAAACATTCCGGTGTAGAAAATGGGGGTTATTACAACGATTGGAGTATATAAACCTATTTTTGATAAAGCATTTTCTTGGATACTCTGAAATTATTAGCGGTCAATGTATACAGGTATACACCGCTTGCGACTCCACTCGCATTCCACCTGATCTCATGATGACCTGCGGGAACAACACCGTTAACCAGTGTGTCGACCAACTGGCCGGTCACAGTGTAAACTCTTAGTTGTACGGCTTGCCTGTCCGGAATATAAAACGTAATTGAAGTAGAAGGATTGAATGGATTCGGAAAATTATCCCCTAAAACTATCGAATGCGGTTGATGAGATAAATTTTCGGGAGGGGCCGAAGTTATGATACCGGCACCGTCGCCAACCAATCTGATTTCACTCATCTTATTCGTTCCGGCACCAAAATCATTCAACTTTTTCAAATGATTATCTGCGTGTCCGCCTCCGGGAAGATCAAAAATGTCCAGCTCGGGGTTATTACCCATTACATACGATGCAACACTGTCCGTAGCCACCGGATCCTTTCCAGCCAACAAAACATTATAATCAGCAGGTTCAAATGTCGGGTTCCAGGAACCTTCCCCTCCGACTGAATTCATAATGCCGTCAATAACCGAAAGGTGAATCGGACATGCAAAGAACAAGTCAGATATGGCATTGGGAAGATGAGTGCCTTCCTCCCCGCCTTCAACATGCAGCGCATCTCTTCTCCCCGGATTCTGAGGTGTTGCATAGGGCTGCAGAGGTACAATTCCAACCTGATTTTTAATAGAGTGAGTTACCCCGGCACTGAAATGCTGCTTCATTTTTGCAATGGACACATAAACATCAATTTCATCTAAAATACGGTTGCAAGTAAAGGAATTGTAGTATGATTTATGGTCGCCTACCTGTAACTCCATATAATCATCGTAGGGATCGGGTTTATTCAAATCTACAAACTGCATTCCCAGTTCATTTTGAGCCTCGCGATATCCGAAATCATTATATGATTCGTCATCCCATAAAGCCTCTACGGCATATATATCACCGGGATTGACCCCTTCGTCTATCAATAACTCTCCCACAGCTCTAAAAACTTCGGGGTGAGTCCACATTGTTTCCGTTACACTTCTTCCCTGATGAGCTTCATTGTATGCATTTCCCGATCCGCCCACAAGGTTCAGTTTTAATGCCACCTTATCCCCTCTTTTGACTACACCACTTAATCCGCCCAGAGATTCAAATAAATGGGCCACTTTGTTTTTTACATACGCTCTACTGTAACGATCTGCCTGGGTTAAAGCTACCTGTGAGACATAAGAAGCGTTGTTTTGGTATCCATAACCGAATACATTTTTAGAAAGCAGGTATGGTGCCGCAATTAATCCAGCCGTAGTGGAGCCAAGAGTATTAATAAATTTTCTTCTCGAATAGGTACGTTTGGATTGTTTTTGTGCGGTTGACGACAATACTTTTTCGTTTTTCATCTGTTTAATTTTTTTTGATTAAGCGGACAAATGCAATACCATGACCGGTTTTAATCATGCGCCTGGGTTTCCTGATACCAGCCCGGTCATGTTCATTTCATTGGGTTACCTCTTACTGTTTAATCGAGCATTCAATACTTTCGCTTCAGCATACCCTGATTTCAATATAATATTTTTCTGAAACACTCTGAGCTATCTCCTTTTACATTTGAATGCAGTATTTAGTTTTGATATGTTTCATTTAGCATGCATGGCATAATTTTGACTATTCCTGTGTATAAGCGATTTATCTGTTTGGAGAGATAATATTTCACCTCAAGCCGGGAGGATCCATGAACTGGAAAACAGCCACCCTATTCGCAATTTGCCTGTTCATGTTCTTTGTACAGGTGGATGCACGATCATTTGAAGATTACATTGAAGAATTTCGCGGTGATACTGTAGTTGTAAAAGACTACCACGATATGGACCAAACTCCCAACTCCCTGTGGGATGCGATTGGCCTTGACGAAGATGCACCGGATGGACGTGTTTACGAAATTAAATATGGGGGATTTTACTGGATGACCGGTAGTCTCTCATCGCCGCAAGACCGGCCATTGGTTATCGTTGGTAACGATCAGACCCGCCTGGCTCAGCATGACGGAGGTTCCACACCACCAATCATTGCGCATACATTAAGGTTTGGCGGAACTGGTTTTTTGGGAATAGAATTCAGGAATAATCTCACGCTTAAAAACCTGATACTTACTACGGGTTTTGAGCATAACAGTCAAGGTTGGTCATTCCTGGAACCCGGTGCGCCCAATTTAACGGTTACGCTTGAGAATGTGCTTCTTGAACATACCCATTGGATATTTATCCAATCTAATGCTCATGAAGGAACCAAAGTTCATATCAGCGACAGTTACTTTGTTAACATGAGCGGGCAACCCTGCCGCAGAAACGGCGGTGTATACGATAATGTCGACAATAACACGGATGAGCTCATTGTAGAAAACTCAACCCATATTATGGGGCAGGGTATATTGTACAGTTTTCGGGGAAACCGATTCAACAAGGCCATCTTTAATCATAATACTTTTGTGAATATATCCGGCCAGTTATTTGCCGGATTCGGCTACCACACCAATGTGACGGTTACCAATAATCTTTTTGTGAACAGCAATGTTCAAGGATACTATCCCGGATTGGACGGGCCGGATGATTCCCATGATTCCTATAATGTACTCGATCAGGACAGCCTTCC